>CAZRPI010000157.1:0-2306 GCA_964601865.1 uncultured Pelobacter sp.
CCCGGTGAAACCAGGGAGTCGGTACTGGAAAGCCTGGAATTTGCCGATTCCCTGCAGCCGGATATGCTCAAAATTACAACCGGGATCAGGATCTATCCGGGAACGGCTCTGGAGAAGGTGGCACGCGGGGAGGGTAAACTTGCCGAAGACGACGATCTGCTCTTCCCGCGATTTTACATGACCGATGGGTTGGATGATTGGCTTGTCCCGATGCTGGGCGAATGGGCAAAAAAGAGAACGTACTGCGTCACCTGACAGGAAAGAACCATGAGAAAAGTGCGCGTATGCGTTAATGACCTGATGCAGACGGATTACGTCTATTACCTGACTGAGCCGGCTGGTGAGAATTTCCATCCCGACTTCAAACCGGAACTGTCGCCAAAGGAGATGCTTGAACTCGGTGTCTTCGGCGGGAAGTACCTGACCGACTGCACCGGCGAGTTCCCCCCGGACTGGTTCGCCAACGCCAGGCTCTGCCACGAACGCCATGTACCCGAGTACAACTTCTTCGGTGTGAACGCCTCCAAGCCACTCTCCTACTGGCGGGAACAGGGGTGGATCCACACCGACGATCCCCGCGGCTGGTTCCAGTGGTACTGCCGGTACTACATGGGAAGAAGGTGCAGCGACGACGGGAGGCAGATCAGAAGGTGGAAGGCCATGGCGCGGCATGTGGCCCAGTTGCGGAAACACTGCCTCCCGGGAGACCTGCTCTGCCGCAGAAGGCAGCGCCAGGCCCTGCTCCACTGGGCCTACGACAGCAGGAATATCTGAATCGACCTTCCCGCCAACATGCACAGTTTCCCCTTGCCGTTGAAGCTAAAGGGAATATAATTCCCAGCAAATGAAAACCTGCTACCTAGTGATACTCCTGCTGGCCGTCTCCCTCCTCTTCCCTCCGGCGGCCCAGACGGAAGACCCCTTCAGCCATATCTGGAGCGGATTCTCCACCTCCCTGAAGAGCCGCACCCCGGCGCAGCGCAGGAATGCCGTCATCGCCGGGAAAATGCTGGACGGCGCCATCGTGCCGCCGGGTGGGATCTTCAGCTTCAACGAACTGGTGGGCGCACGGGAGCGCGACAAGGGATTCGTTGCGGCCCCCCATCTCAATTCCAGCGGACTGCTGGACGACACGCCTGGCGGCGGGATCTGCCAGCTGGCATCCACGGTCTACAACGCCGGGCTGCTGGCGGGCATGGAGGTCGTGGAGCGCCATCCCCACTCCCGCGCCGTTGCCCACGTACCACCGGGCCGTGACGCCACCATCTCCTCCTGGCGCAAGGACCTCAAACTGCGCAACCCCTTCCCGCAGCCGCTCATGCTGCGCGTCTCCGGCAATGACAACCGGTTGACCGCGTCCTTCCGTTCGACGGTTCCGAAGGATTTCCAGGTGGAGATAAAATCAAGCCGGGTTCCGCTGGAGCCGGATACGGTGGCGGCGGGCAACGGCAATGCGGTGCAACCGGGAGGACGGGGCTTTTCCACCAGCACCTGGAGAATCATCCGCAGGAACGGCACTGAATCCAGCGAACTGGTCTCCGAGGATCTGTATCCCGCTCCCACCAGGATAATGGCCGGAGGCGCGAAATGAGGCTGATTTCGGGAGGGCTGGCTCTGGTGCTGTGCCTTTCCCTGCTCAGTCCCAGCCCGTCTTCTGGGGGAGAAAACGCAACCCGCGGCAGTTTTAGCAGGGCCGAAGCAGCCGAACTTCTGCGGTACGCCAGAAACTGCCTGCTGGCCAGGCTGGACGGCGCCTCTCCGCCCCCCCTTCCTGCTTTCGCCACGAAACGGCAGCGCGCCTGCTTCGTCACCTTCTTCCACGGCAGAAAGGTGTTTGCCTGCTTCGGCGGCTTCACCCCCCGCCGGGCCAGTCTGGCGGAGGAGATCGCGGAAAACGTCCGGCTGGCGCTGGCCAACGACGTCAGAAGCCGTGGTTTGAGCCGTGTCACAGCCCTGTCAGCCGGAATCCAGATAACCTTTCCAACCGGTCAGCCGGAACCGGTGAATGATTACAGCAGGATCGACCCGTTGCGTGAGGGGATGTTCGTGGAGACGGGCGAGAACGGGGTAGCATTCGTTCCTGGCGAAGCCCGCACTGCCGGCTGGGCCTTCCGGGAGGCGCTGCGCAGGCTGGGAGCAGCGAAACAGGACGAAGTGCGCGTCTACCGTTTCGCGGCAACGGCGGTTGCGACGGGAAATGAAACTTCGGAAAGAAAAAAGTAAAAAACTCAGAAAAGTTATTTCAGTTCCCTATCCCTTGTGCATCCAGGAGTTAGCCATGACAAAGGTCCGCGCCCTTCTCTCCG
>CAZRPI010000157.1:2406-7255 GCA_964601865.1 uncultured Pelobacter sp.
CTCTCCGAGGGGAATACGACGATCGTTCCCGGGCAGCCGGCAACGGTTACCGTCTACCTGAGGAGAGAGGCAAAGATCACCGGACGTCTGGTGGATGGGAACGCCAAAGCCATGGCAGGGGTTCCCATCGGCTTCGGCAGATGGGCCGGAACCGCAACGGGCGCGGACGGCGGTTTTTCCGTCAGGGGGCTCGACAGTCGCGGCTATGAGCCGAAAATCCTCAAGCCCGGATGGGTACTGGAAAAGAGCGCCTACATCTATCTCAACCCGGGAGAGACGAAAAATCTGGGGAATGTGATCATGCGCCGCGCAGGGAGCGTCAAGGTCATGCTGCGCCCGGTCAACAACAGCGCGGGACGTCCCTTGAACCGGGTAAGTCTCGGACTTTCCGGCAACGATCTCTACCGCTCTTCAAACAGTGGGGGTCAGGGGTTCGCCCTGTTCGAACAACTGCCACCCGGGCATTATTCCGTCTCCGCATCGGATGAGCGTCTGAACGGTGCGACACGCGAGTTCGATCTGGCGGAGGGGGAAAATATCACCGTCACCCTGGAGCCTGAGATCAAACCACCCTCCCTCGGGATCGAGGAATACGGCGATGTCTTTCTCCCTGACAAACCCGTCAAACTCAGGGCCCATGGGCTGTGGGTGGCAAAGGCCGAGGCCCGCATCTCCAGAGTGGACAGCGACCAGCTCCTGCGTGGAATGGTCAGCCTGAGCAAGCCGGACGCCATCCAGGCCGGACTCCTGCGCCAGTTGAGCTCCATCCCAGTAACCTTCAGGCCGAGGCGCGACGGATACACGCGCAATGCCCGCATTCCAGTCCCGGCGCTGCAGCCGGGCGCCTACCTGCTGGAACTGACTGGAAACGGCGCCACCGCGCGTTTCGGTTTCCTGGTGACACGGCTGGGACTGGTGGCCAAGAAATCCCCCGAAAGCACTATCCTCTTCGCCACCGACCTCCTGTCCGGCAGGGCGCTGCAGGGGGTGACCATCCGTACGCCGAAAGGGGACGCCAGGGTAACCACCGGCACTGACGGCATGGCGGTGTGGAACGCATCCGCCAGGGGATCGCTTCTGGTGGGGCGCAGCGGGGACAGCCTGGCGTTCCTGGAGCTGGGGACCGGCGAGGAGCATCGGAAGAAGGCCGGACACAAGGCATACATCTACACCGACCGGCCGGCCTATCGACCCGGTCAGACCGTTTACTTCAAGGGAGTCCTGCGCCAGAGGGATGGTGAAGGATACAGCCTCCCCTCTCTGCGGACGGTCCATGTGACCATCAGCGACGACGGCGACAAGACGGTCTGCGAACAGGATACGGCGGTGTCCGCAACCGGTTCGTTCCAGGGGGAATGTGTCCTGACGGCGGGATCGGCCCTGGGAGGCTATACCATCAACGCTTCTGCCAACGAGGAATCCTGGCAGGGGTGGTTCAAGGTTCTCGAATACCGCAAACCGGAATACGAGGTGAAACTGGTTCCGGACCGGCGTTTTCTGGTCAGCGGCGATACGGCCACGGTCAGGCTGAACGCCAGATACTACTTCGGCGCGGCGGTGGCCAGGGGAAAGGTCAGCTGGCGCATCTACTCCCAGCCGGCCTGGGGACTGGGCGGTGATGATGACTCGGGTCGGAACGAAGATGGGGAGGATCGGGATTCCGGCGGCTACTCCGATTTCATCGCCGAGGGCGAGACCACTCTGGACGGAAACGGAGAGGCCATGATTCCCGTGGTTGCCAAGAATCACGACATGCCCTGTACCTATACCCTGGAGGCTGACGTGACCGATGTCTCCTCGCGGCAGGTCTCCTCCTCGTCATCCCTGACGGTTGTCCCCTCCCTGGTCTCGCTCGACGTGAAAACCGGCTCCTACCTGAGCAAGCCAGGGGCGCTGGTTGACATCTTCCTGAAGTCCGGAACCTGGGAAGGGGAACCGCGCTCCCTTCCGGTGACGCTTGAATTCGAGCGGCAGTATTTCGACAGGAAGAGCGGTACCAGCTCCTGGAAAAAATTTGCCTCATCCAGCCTGAAGACCGGCCCCGACGGCGCCGCCCGCACAACCTACAACTTCCCGGTCCCCGGGTACTGGCAGGTCAGTGCCCGGACAACGGACCCCGCCGGACGCGCGGCCGTGTCAACCGACTCGATCTGGGTCTGGAAGGAGGGTTACGGCTGGGAGGGTTCGTACCGCGAACTGGAGGCCGAATTCGACCGCAAGATCTACAAGGCGGGGGAAACGGCCCGCCTCATCATACGCAGTCCCGGCGCCGGCGGCGCCCTGCTGCTGACCCTGGAGGGGCGGGACATCAAAAGCCGCAGGAGCATCCCACTGAAGGGCCTGGTCGAAGTTGTGGAAATCCCCGTCATCGAATCCTACGCGCCGTTCATCCACGTATCGGCGGTAACGGTGCGCAACGGTCGTTTCTTCAGCCGCACTCTCCCGTTGCGTGTGGACCTCCAGCCGTCGCGGCTTGACCTGCGGGTCAAGGCGGACAAACCGGTCTACGCGCCGGGTGACAGGGTGAAGCTGAGCATCTCCTCCGCATCTTCCGACCAGCCGGTTCCCGCCGAACTGTCCCTGGCGGTGGTGGATGAGGCGATTTTCGGCGTCGCGTCCGAACGGAAGGATGATATATACCGTTTTTTCCGCGGTGACAGGGAACACCTGGTGAACACGCTGCACTCGTTCCCGCGGGTCTACCTGGGGGGCGCGGCCAAGGATAAGGCCGCCCTGGCGGCAAAGGACGACGACCTGAAGGGTCTCAAACTGCGCAAGACCTTCAAGGACACGGCATACTGGCAGCCGATGCTGACCACCAAGCCGGATGGCAGCGCCTTGGCCGAATTCACGCTGCCTGACAACCTGACCACCTGGCGCGCGACCGCCGTTGGTCACACCGCCACCAGCGAGTTCGGCGTCGGACGTGAGAAGTTCATCGCCAGACTGGAGCTGATGGCGCGCCTCTCCCCTCCCCGCTTCCTGACCGTTGGCGACGAACTGAAGATTCCGGGGGTGATCACCAGCATGAGCGACAAACCCCAGACCGCAAGGGGGCGCTTCGAGGCGGACGGTCTCACGCTCCTGGAAGAGGGGACTTTCAGCGGCGACATTCTCCCGCGGGGAACGCTGCGGCGCGACATGCCGCTCCGCGCCGACACCCGGGGAATGGCCACCCTGCGGCTCCTGGCAAAGGGGGTGGAAACCGGTGACGCCATGGAACTGACCCTGCCGGTGCTGGCGCGGGGGGTCTTCCGGACAACCGGAGGCGGCATCGCCCTGAGGGAACAGGAGGGAACAACCGTCCTGAACCTGCCGGACAACGCCCTGGCCGGTTCACCGGTGATGAAGCTCTCCATTGCCCCGACAATCGCCACCAGCCTCACCGGAGCGATTGCGCAACTGGTGCAGTTTCCCTACGGCTGCGTGGAACAGACTCTCTCCAGGTTCATTCCGGCTGTCCATGCCCGCGCCCTGCTGGCCGGCAATGCCTGGCAGCCCGATCCGGCGACCGCCGGCAAACTCCCCCTGGTCATCGAGGAGGGGCTGAAGCGACTGGAGGAGATGCAGCACGATGACGGCGGCTGGGGGTGGTGGAAACAGGATAGCACCAGCCTGACCATGACCAGCCACGCCCTCTACGGCCTGGGGCTGGCCAAGCGGTCCGGCCTGGAGATCCCGGCCCAGATGCTGCAGAAGGGACTCCAGGCGCTCGAAACCCTCGTCCGGACCGCTCCGGCCGACGAACTGCCCCGCGCCTGCCGCGCCCTGGTTATCAACGGCAGGAGAAACGGGGAAATTGAAACAAAGATCCGTTCCGCATGGAACAAACTGGCCACGGCGGACCGCCTCGCCTTCTGCGAGGCCCTCGACTATGCGGGCGCGGGCGACGAGTTCTCCCCTCTCCTGGAGGAACTGAAACGCGACGTCAGGGACGAGGGAACCGCCTCCTACATCATGGACAGGGACGCGGAATCCTGGTGGTACGGATGGCGCTGGGGGTCGTCGGCAGTGGAAACCACCTCCTCCATGCTGTCGCTGGTCGTGAAGCGGAATCCGAATGACCCGCTGGCAGCCAGGCTGGCCGAGTTCCTGGCGCGTCGCCGGAACGGTGGCTGGTGGCAGACCACCACATCGTCGGCGGCGGCGGTCAAGGCGCTGGCCGACTATGTGGCAGCCACGGGAGAGGCCGGCGGGGAGTATACTGCCAGCCTCTCCCTGAACGGAACGGAACTGGCGAGTTACCGCGTTGAATCCGGAAAGATCGTTTCGGGAGACAGGGACCTGACTATCCCCGCAACGGGCCTGAAAAACGGAAGTAACAGCGTCAGACTCCGCAAGAGCGGGGATGGAGCTGCTTACCTCTCGGCGTCGCTGGAATACGCCGTACCGCCCGGGTCGACCCTCTCCTCGCCCGGACTCAAACTTCAGCGCACCATGTACCGGATTTATTCCGTCAGGAACGGAAATGCCTGGCGCCGTGAATATGTCCCGCTCAAGCCGGGCGAGACTCTCGCGACCGGGGACGACATCGAGGTGCGCCTCATCGTTGAGAACGACAGGGCTCTGGAGTACGTGATCATCGAGGATCGGCTCCCAGCCGGTTTCGAATCCCGCGAGGCCGATCGGGACCCGCGCTTCATGGACGACAGCGGTTTCTTCGACTGGTATTCCCACCAGGAACGTCGCGACGAGCGGGTGGCGTTCTTAATCGATGCCCCGCCAGCCGGCCGCCATGCGTTCCGCCACGTGATCTATCCGGCACTGGAGGGCAGAATCATCGCCCTCCCTGCCGCGGTCTGTCCCATGTACCAGCCGGCAATGCGCGGCGAGAGCCAGCCATGCCAGG
>CAZRPI010000158.1:0-6949 GCA_964601865.1 uncultured Pelobacter sp.
ATGGGGAGCATGGACCTTATGTCGCGCCTCTGATCACTTACCCGGTCGGGTTCAAGGGGAAGGCTCAAGGGGTCGCGTCTACAAATTTCAAAAAACTGAAGGACCTGCGGTCCCAACACGCCTTACGACCCGCCGAAAGCGGGTCAAAACCAGGCCCGTTATACAGCAACAAAAAGGCAGAAGGAACCTTATGAAACGCTTTTCGATTATGCTGTGCGTTGCGTCCCTGTGTGCGGCATGCGCGCCCCAGTCGCGCATCGCTGCCGCGCCGAGCCTCTGGCAGACCTACGAGAGCTCATTGAAGGGGGCAAAATACGTTGACCTTACCCACACCATCACCCCATCCATCCCGGTGTGGGCGGGGTTCGCCCCCTCCACCTTCGGTCCTGCGGTGAATCCCGCCACAGGCGCCCCTTACAACTGGTCGAAGGACGGGTTCGAGGCGACCCGCTACGAACTCTCTACCGATCAGTTCGGCACCCAGCTCGATCCCCCGGCCCACTGGAACCCCGACTACCCCGCCATCGACGAACTGCCCCCCACCTTTGCCGTGAGGCCGCTGGTGGTGATCTCCATCGTGGACCAGGTGGCGAAGGATCCGGGCTACAGCCTCACGGTAGAGGACATCCGGAACTGGGAGGCCAGGCACGGCCGGATTCCCGAGGGGTCCGTGGTGTTTGTCCGCTCCGACTGGTCGAAGGAGTGGCCCAATCCCGGTCTAGCCACCCGGCAGGTCTTCCCGGGGGTCTCGCTGGCGGCCCTGAGATTTCTGCACGAGCAGCGGCATATCCTGTTGCATGGCCACGAGCCGCTGGACACGGACGCCACGCCCACCCTCGAAGGAGAGGCCTGGCTGCTCAGGAGCGGCTATACCCAGGCGGAAGGGGTTGCCCATCTCGACCAAGTGTCCGAGGCAGGGGCGCTCGTGACCATCGGGTTCCCCAAGTTCCGGGGCGGGCTGGGGGGATATGCGCGCTATATCGCCATCTGCCCGCCGGACTGGAAGTACGGCGTGTCGGTCGGGCAGGTGCCGGAAAGTCCCCTTCCCAGGGCTGCGAAGCCGCTGCATTGGGACGAGAAGCGCGGCATGCGGGTCAGGTAACGGACGAGAAGGAAAGAATAGGGTCAGAGCAACTCATTTACAAGATGTCCAACTCACGTCAAGCCCGGGGGCGATGATTGCGTTGTGCACATAGAGGGGAAAAGGGCTACCTGAAAGGAAAAAATAGCTATAAAGCAAACGATGGTAGCCCAGGTTCAGGCTTCCATATACCCACGGGCGCAGGACAGCACCCCGGAAAGTCTGCCCTGACATCGCTTGCCCACACATCACAACCTTCTCCGCAAAAAACCCGGTATTAACTTTCAGACATTACCGATATGTGATATTTGATTTATTTTGGAACATGGTAAATAGCGTCCAACGCACGCCCAGACCGTGATCGGGCATAAACCCGCCCGACAGTTAAAGCGTAGCGACGTTATGCGACTTGAAATACATGTTTCAATCTGGAGGATTCATTGTGAAACGAATTTGCGTTTTCTGCGGGTCAAGTCCTGGATCTGATAAAAAATATGTCCAGAGTGCAAGAGAGTTGGGGAATCTGCTCACAAAACGAAAAATTGGACTTGTTTACGGTGGCGCACGTGTTGGTATGATGGGCGAAATTGCTTCCGCTGTTCTCGAGAACGGTGGGGAGGTTATTGGAGTCATTCCTCAGGGACTCGTGGAAAAAGAAGTGGCATTTACAGAACTTGCTGACCTACGAGTTGTCGGATCGATGCACGAACGGAAAGCGTTGATGGCTGAGCTATCCGACGGTTTCATTGCATTGCCTGGAGGACTCGGCACAATCGAGGAGTTCTTTGAAATTCTGACTTGGGCGCAACTTGGACTGCATCGAAAACCATGTGGCCTTCTGAATGTCTGCCAATATTACAGTGGCCTCATGACCTTTCTCAACCATGCAGCGGATCAGCGGTTTATCGAATCCGAGCACCGATCGATGCTGCTGATTGACGAACATCCTGATGCCCTGCTTGATAAGCTTGCGGTGTATCAACCGCCTGCCGTGGACAAGGCAAAATGGGTTTTGCAAATGGCCAGTATCATTGAGGAGGATAGCAGAAGAATTGAGTCCCGACTCTATACAAAATGATGTATACCGTTTATGCCCATCCCGGCATGATGTTTCCCGTCAGCAATAACGTGCGACAATATTCGAGTTGCCCTCACATCCACATGGTCACTGGCCGGCAAGGGTCACCCTGTATGGAAAACGTTCATGACTGACCATAAGAGCCTCACACTAATCCATTACGCAAAATACAGTCTCCTTCTCACCGTCCCGCAAGTATCCCCACGATGAAAAACAACAGAGCAGCGCAGAGGAGTACCGGCGACAGGTCGAACCAGGCGGGCTCCACGCTCTTGGTGTATTCGATGGTGCGGGCCCGCTTCAGCATGGATTCCACGATGCCGTCGGCGCTGCGCTCATCGTGCGCCCTGAAGTAGCGTCCCCCGGTGATGGTGGAGATACTGTTCAACGTTTCCTGTTCGAGGCGCGTTTTCAGGTAGGAGCCGTCCTCATCCTGGTAATACCCTTCAATGGCCTCGCCGGTCGCGTCCCTGATGGGAATCATGACCCCCTGCGGCATGCCGATGCCGATGGTATAGACGGCGATCCCCTTTGCCGCTGCATCCTGCGCCGCATCGTACACTTTGGATTTTTCGTCGCTGATGTCTTCGCCATCCGAAATCAGGACAATGGCCTTGACCGTCTTGCGGGGTCCCCCCTCGAACATGGAAACGCCGGTGGCGACCGCCTGGCCCAGATCACTGCCGGGGGTACTGATGGTAGTGTCGCTCACGTGCTTCAGGATGTACTGGCAGTACCCGTAATCGTTGGTCAGAGGAACAATGGCCATCCCCTTTGCGGCGAACATGAAGACACCCACCCGCTCCCCTTTCAGGCTGCTCATGACGTTGAGGGCACAGTACCTGGCGCGGTTCAACCGGTTGGGTACGGCAAAAAGCCGCTTGCCCTCCTCCGGAATGCCTTCATCCTCCGCCAGCATGGACTTGGAGACGTCGATGCCGATCACCAGGTCAATGCCGCTTCGGTTGAATACCACTCTGGAGTACTGGACCCGGGGGCCGGCCAGGGAAAAAACGAGCGCACCAGAGGAAAGACTGAGGAGCAGGGTGGCAAGGATGCGGGGAACGGGCCGTTTCCTGACGAGGGCAAAGCGGTACAGCCAGTTGTTCGCCTGTTTGAGGGAGATGAGCGAATAGCAGATGAAGCAGGGAATCAGGAGCAGAAGCCAGAGATAACCGCTATTTTCCAGGTTCATGGCAAAGGGACCTGTAATCGAATCTATACGACATTAATTTTGAATCGCACTCCCCACATAGAAAAAGGGGGACCCGGGGGCAGCAGCGCCATATTAAATCCTCCTTAATCCCCCTTTTTCAAAGGGGGACTTTTCATCAACTACTTCTTGACCCTGGTTTCCATGGGCTCACCGGGGGCATACCCCCCGATTTCGGGAATGATCGTCTCCAGATTCTCCTTCAGATCCTGGTTCTTCTCCGCGTCGGTCACGGCAACCTCGGACTTCTGGACGGTCTGCTCCCCGTTCAGCACCTCGAAATTCCAGCGGGGGATGTTCTTCAGGGCCGGGGCGGCTCCGGCCCTGTCCACGGCTTCGATGGCGGATTTGAAATCCGTGAGCGCGTCACGCATGACACCCTGCACCTTGTCTGCACCCTGATCGCTCACCAGCATCACCAGCGCGCTCATCACCTTGGCGGCCCCGGCCGTGTTGTACAGCTGCCACACCACCTCCGGACGCAGGGAAGCCGCATCCGCCAGGGTATTGCCGCACCGCTCCGCCATTTCATCCAGAAGAGCCTTGAGCCTGGTCTCGTAGAAGACCAGGTCGTTGCGCAGTTCCCTGTTCTCACGCGCCCGCTGCATGTACTGCAACAGCTCCAAAGCCATGCGCCACTGGCGCTGCACGATGCGCAGCTGGATTTCCGGCAGGGTCGGAGTGATCTTCTTGTACGCCTTGACCGCCGCGGCGTCATCCGTGATGGCATCCGCCTTCTTGAGCTCCTCCCGCATCTGCCTGCCGCCCGCCTCGCGTTCATCAGCCAGCAGGTACTCGCGGACGGAGTACATGCCCGACAGCCCGAAAGAGAGCGACAGCAGAACAACGAGTACAATGCTTATCCTGATTTTTGGTTTCATGGTTCAGATCCTTCTTGTGAAGGGGAGGAGCCGGAAGAGACAGTAGGCGATCAGAGCGCCGGCGGATGCCAGCGCAAACGGTTTTCTCGTGTCCTTCTTGCGTTTCTCCAGTTTTACGAGCAGCCTGTTTTTTTCCATGGCGTTGATGTTGTCGTACACCGCGGTGATCTGTCTTCTGTCCAGGAAGCGGGGCATGTGGAAGATATGCCCCGCTGAAGCGTCGCCGGAAGACCCCTCAAGAGACTCATGCACCTCGGCGGTAACATCGCCGCCCACAACCACGAGATAGAGCCTGACACCCAACTGCTTCAGCAGATTGATCACATTGACGAAATTCAGAAGCCCCTTCTCCGCATCATCGCCGCCCTTGTTCGCCTCGATGCGGCCGTCGGTGAAGAGAACGATTGCCATTCCCCGTCCGAAATTGATGTCCTTCAGTCTGGCCGGGATGCTGATCGCCCTGTTGGTCTTCCCCATGAGCGCGGAACGCATGTCGTTTATCTGTTCGTACGACGGCTGGTTTTCCTCCGGCAGAAACATGAAGAAAACGCACAACGCAAGCCAGGCGGCATGAGAGGCGTTGGTCTCGCCCCCCACGGTCATGTCCCTGAATATCGTGGAATCACTCTTCCTGTTCAGGAGTTCCAGTTTCTTCCTGAGGATGTCCCGGTCAAAGGACGGCGGCGCAATCAGCTGCGCGATATCCGAAAAGGCGATGATGCCGATGAGATCATCCTTGTTGCGCATGTCGATGAAGGCCGTCGCTCCCTCAAGGGCGACATCACCCAGGGTTGTATTGCCGCTCTCATCGACAGGTCTGTTCATGGAGCCGGAAAGGTCCTGCACCAGCATGATCCATTTGGATTCCGGATACGTCTTCTGCCAGTAGCTGGAGTACTGGATATTGGCAATGGCAAGCACCATGAGGGCCATGGCGGAACCGGCAAGGAAATCGGCACCCCAGGTCTTCACCAGCCCGGGCCGCAGCTCCGGCCCGAGAATCGATACCCCGGAAAATCCGGTTCCGACGGTCAGTTTTCTTTTTGCCAGGAGCACTGCCGGAATGACCGTCAGGAGCAGCAGTGCCCAGGGATACTGGATACTCATGCAAGGTTACCGGCGGGTCGCGGCGTTGTGAGCGGTCTGCTCCATGACCTTGAGGATGTCGCTCCGCAGCCGGTCCATTTCCGCGTAATGTTCCGTTTCAAGGGCAACACTGTCGTCGATTTCCCTGAAAACGCCGCCCAGGACGCCCACGCATTCGGCTGGCAGCAGGGCGCCGACGGTTTCCATGAACTGCCTGCCGCTCCCTCCCCGGTATTTCCACTCGATCCCGCAGCGCATCACCAGATACTCGCGCAGATGAATACCGATTTCCCCCAGGTAGACCCAGTGCGGGGCCGTGGGCTCCGCATTCAGCAGTTCGGCCAACTGCTCCGCCAGCATTTCCCCCTTTCTCCGCTCCTCCAGCCGGCCCCGCTCGGCGGCAATCCTGTGGCGCAGAAGAAACCATGTCCAGACGGCGCACGGGACAAGTCCGGCAAAGCAGATGACGGACAGCCAGAGGTAGAGCCGGGCACTCCGGGCCAGCCCGCCGGGTCGGTAATCGGGAGGAACCGGGTCGGTCGGCACCATCAGCCGGTTTTCCGATTTATCCTCCGGTATGATGGATGAAACCTTGAACAGGGCCGGTTCCGTCTCGATGGAGCGCACGGCCTTGTCCGGGCAGGAAGGGCACGAATAGCTAATTTTGACGGGAGGAATGGTAAATTCGCCCGGAGCGTAGAATCTCAACCGGCCGGTGAGCACGATGGGGCTTCTGGTTGCCGCCTTGGCGTAATCGTACGGATCGAAGGCGCAGTCGAACAGTTCCTTCTGAAGCTCCGGCGGCTTCAGGTTCAGGGTCGAAATGGAGCTGGGATCGATGTTCACCCGGTTGGTAAAGACAATGGTAAGGCTGAAGGGAATGCTGTCGCCGATGTTCCCACCGCTCATGAAAAGGGAGAGTTTTGTGGTAATGGAGGGATTGATCTCCACCAGATGCGGTTCGACCCTGAGGACCCTGACATCTTCGGCGAGAAGGTTGAGCGCCCTGAAGAAGGGGATCGCCCTGACGTCGACGAGGTAGCGGTTCTCCTTTTCTTCGCTCTCATCCGGTACCGTGCGGGTTGCCCTGAGCAGCGTCTTCCGTTCCGCCTCCGGAGTCCCGGTCTTCCATCTCATCTCGAACGCGTTGAAATACGCGTAGGTCTTGCCGTTGACGATTACGGTGGGGTGGCAATACCTGACGGTTCCATCCTGGTTCAACCGTCGGATAAGCTGCCGTATCTCGTCCAGTTTCACCCCCTTGCGCATCTTCAGGAAGCACGCGTCTCCGGCAAGGTTGGGATCGTAGAGATACTCGGTGAGGATCTTGCCGGACTTCAGGAATGTTTTGGCCTTCTTCCTGATGAAGGTGGCGCCCGCATCGTCGCCTGCGCCGACATCACCGGAGCCGGCCAGGTAGCGCTGATCGAAGACCACCGTGATCCAGCGTTTGCCGATCTCCGGAACGACTCTCGTGCCGTCGCGGTAGAACCACACCGAGTCAAAAGCGAAGTCCGCGGCCCTGGCCATGGCCGCAGATACTGAAATCGCCTGCATGGTCATGCACAGCAGGAGGAGTAAAAAACCTTTTTTAAGAAAAAATTTCATGG
>CAZRPI010000159.1:0-6939 GCA_964601865.1 uncultured Pelobacter sp.
GGAAGTTTCCCGACCATACCCTCGATGGCGGTGTTGGTCAGCAGAACCACTGACAGCCCCGACTCCCTGTCCACCCACCATGAACCCCCGTAGACGCCCCCCCAGCTGATGGTGCCGTTGCAGGCAGGATAACCGGTGGCCCTGTTGTCCAGCAGCAGGGCGGACATGATGCCCCACCCCCAGCCGGGATCCATGCCGGGAAGCTTGCCGTTGCCGGCGCCGCTGGTGAAGATCAGCCGCTCCGTGTCAGACTTCAGCAGTTTGCCTGCGCCTGTTCTGATGTTTTCCAGAAAGGCGAGGTAATCCGAAGTCGTGCTGATCAAGCCGGCGCCCCCAGATGGGTAGGCCTTCGCGTTGAATGCGCGGGCCGGAGAGAAGTCCACGGTACTCAGCCCGAAGGGGAGGCGGTAGAAGTCCGTCATACGCACCGGATGCGGTTTGCCGTCGGCATAGGGTACGGCCAGGCGCTCCGGCTGCGATGCAGTAAAGGTGGTTTCCTTCATGGCCAGCGGTTCGGTGACCAGTTCCCGGACGGCGCTGGCCAGATCCCTTCCGGTGGCTTTCTCGATTACACCGCCCAGCACATCCGTTGCCAGGGAGTAGTTCCAGCCGCTGCCGGGGGCGAACAGCAGCGGCGCCTGTGCCAGGCGGCGCAGATTATCATCCAGCGTAACTCCTCTGTCGTCCAGTCCGTCGGACACCCCCAGTCTGTGATAAGGGCCATCTGCTTTTTCGAAAAAACCGTAACTGAGCCCGGAAGTGTGGGTCAACAGCTGGCGAACGGTTATGGGATGGAACCGGCCGTCAGCGGTGCGCGGCCTGAAGTCGGGCAGCCACCTGGTTACCGGATCATCCAGTCCGATAAGTCCCCGGTCCACCAGCCGCAGAACCGCGACCGAAACGATCGGTTTGGACATGGAGGCCAGCCGGAACAGGGTATCAGTGGTCATGGGCCGCCCCGATTCCCGGTCGGCGAGGCCGGATGCCTTGAAGTACAGGGTCCGGCCGTTGTGGCTGACCGCGGCAACCGCTCCCACCAGGCGTTTTTCCTTTATGGCCTGCTCAATGACGCGGTCCAGCTTGAGCGTAAGGGGCTCCTGCTCCCGCTGACCGGCCCAGCCGGTTCCGGAGAGCAGGGAAAGCAGCACGAAAAGCGAAATGATCAATTTGGGCATGATTCATATCCTTTTTTTGATGCGGCACGGTACTGTTCTTACGTCAGCCTGCTGCCATCATGCGGGATTTCCCGGTGATGCTGTGCAGCGGATTGTACCAGCAGTTGCCGCTGGATGAAACAATATACCGAATTGAATGTGACCTTGTTGGCAGGAATTGGGGCAGTTGCAGGCGAGGAGACCGGTATGTTTTGCGCCGGTCGCATTGACTGCTTCCGGCGCCGTTCTACCTGACAGGAGAGGGCTCTCAGGTATGAAAACAAGGGTTGTGATTATTTGTATTTTGTAATCTCAAAGTCCCAATCCACATCTTCATGAACGGTAGCGGTTACACACGGACCCGGGGCCATTGTAACGGAACCATCCCTGATTTCATTCAGGATGTTGTGGTTAAAGAATTGATAAAACTCTGCCCTGTCATACATCGTGTACACTGTTTCCAGGTAATTCTTGCCGTAAGCAATCGGAATGGTAACACCGTATTGATTGAGCGCTTCCTGGGGATCATCAAACAACATCTGTTTGAACCCTGTATCCTGCTTTGCTCTCCGTAGGATTGCCGCCACAACATCTTCCCGGATGAAAGTTTTTTCTTTGCTCATTTGTTTCAACCCTCCCTGCTTGCCGCAAGCCAACGGCAGCGGATTATGCTTACTTCCTGTGTTGTGATAAAACAATTGTTTTAAACGAACGTATAATACGCATGTTTAAAAAGCAACCGTTTTTTTGCAATCGGAATATCGAGCAGGACCCCCTGGAAAAACGTTCATCCGTGCAAACCTGCATTTCAACTGACAGTTCCTGGATTTCGATACTCCCGGGAATTACATTGTTTTTCACCAAATACTTGTGTTTAAAACTAGCGTTTGATACATCTGTTTGACGATATTACTCCGCCAGAGGGAGCTTATGACTATGGATATACAGACATCCGAAACCCGCATGAAACTGCTGGAAGCCGCTACCACCATTTTCGCCCGCCACGGCTTTGCCGCCAGTTCCATCCGCATGATCTGCACTGAAGCAGGCGCCAACGTGGCGGCGGTCAACTATCACTTCGGCGGAAAAGCGGAGCTCTACCACGAGGTGTTGCGCCATGCGCGGGCCCGGGCCTATGAAACATACCCCACCACTCTCGGCCTTGGCGACAACGCCACACCCGAGGAACAACTGCGCGCTTTCGTACACTCGTTTCTGCTGCGCATCTTCGATGAAGAGAGAAATCCGGGGTTTGGAACGCTGATGATCAGGGAAATGATTGAGCCGACAGTGGCGCTGGACATGCTCGTTGAGGAGGGGATCGGTTCGCTGTTTTCCGGACTGGTTGCCATTGTTCGGGCCATCATGGGAGACGGGGCCGATCAGGAACTGGTGTTGGCAGCCAGCAGGAGCGCCATCAGCCAGTGCGTCTTCTTTCTCTGCAGCAGGGCCGTCATCAGCCGCATCTCTCCCCAGCAGACCTTCGGTCGCGATGACATCGCGAAGCTTGCGGACCAGATAAGTTCCTTCACCATCTGTGCCCTGCGCGGCCTGGCGGAGAAAGCCCGATGAGCGTGCCTGAGCGCGCAATGAACAAATGGCTGGTAACCCTGACCGTGATGATCCCGGCCTTCATGGAGATCGTGGACACTTCCATCGCCAACGTTGCCCTGCCGCACATGCAGGGCAGTCTCAATGCGGGAACGGAGGAGATCACCTGGGTACTGACCTCCTACCTGATCAGCAACGCCATCGTCATGCCCATGACCGGCTGGCTGGCGCGCATGTTTGGCCGCAAACGTTTTCTGATCTGCTGCATCATTATCTTCACCATGGCGTCCTTTCTGTGCGGTCTGGCGCCGAACCTGGGCGGTATGGTCCTGTTCCGGATCATACAGGGAGCCGCCGGCGGCGCGCTGATCCCAATGAGCCAGGCCATCATGATGGAGTCGTTTCCGCCCCAGGAAGGGGGGATGGCTCTGGCGATCTTCGGCATCGGCGCCATGTTCGGCCCGGTGGTCGGGCCCACCCTGGGGGGATGGATCACCGACAATTTCTCCTGGCGCTGGATCTTCTACATCAATATTCCGGTGGGAATAGTGGCCGTCATCATGGCGAAGTACATCATCTTCGATCCCCCCTATCTGAAACGGGAAAGGACGGCAATCGACTACTGGGGACTGGCGCTGCTGACCCTGGGGATCGGCTCGCTGCAGGTGGTGCTGGACAAGGGGCAGCAGGATGACTGGTTCAGCTCCAACTTCATCGTCACCTTTTCCATCATCGCGGTCGTGTCGCTGGTGGCGTTTGTGTTCGTCGAGCTGGAACACCCCCATCCCATCGTCAACCTGAGGCTGTTCAGGAATATGTCGTTCGCGGCGGGGAATTTCATCATGTTCATGGTGGGGTTCTGTCTTTACGGATCGGTGGTGCTGCTGCCGCTGTTCCTGCAAACCCTCATGGGGTACAGCGCAACCATGGCCGGCATGGTGATGGCGCCGGGTGGGGTGGCCTCGGTCATTGCGCTGCCGATCGTCGGAGCATTCCTGCGGCGGCAGGACGGGAAGAAATTCATCCTGGCGGGACTGTTGGCCGGCGCGCTCTCCATGTATTTCATGCACGGCTTCTCGCTGCAGTGCTCGTACTGGGATTTCGTCTGGCCACGCGTGCTTCTGGGGGTCGCGCTGGGTCTGATTTTCCCTCCTCTCTCCCGCCTGACCCTGGCCGGCGTATCGCGGGTGGAGATGGGCAACGCCACCGGCATCTACAATCTGCTCAGGAATATCGGCGGCAGCGTGGGTATCGCCCTGTCCGTCACCATGCTGTCCCGCATGTCACAGTTCTACCAGGTCAATCTGGCAAATCACATCAATCCGTACAGTCCTTTTGCCGGCATGCGCCTGGCGTCGTTCAGACAGGCCGCCATTACCAGGGGAATCGACATGGTTACCGCCAACAGGGCATCGCTGGAGATCGTTTACCGCATCGTGCGCAGGGAATCGGCCATGCTGGCCTACAGTTACATCTTCTGGATTATCGGCCTGTCGTTTCTGGCCGTAGTTCCGCTTCTGCTGCTGTTCAGAAAGCCGGTCAGGATCAGATGACCGCCGTTGTTGAAGTCATAACTACACGCGGAGCGAGTGGTTATGACTCTGGTTTTGATTTTCATTGTGCTCCCCTCTGGGAGCTGAATGCCTGATCCAGGTCTGCGATCAGGTCGTCCACGTTTTCGATCCCCACCGATAACCGCAGCAGCACATCGTTGATGCCGAGTCTGGCCCGCAGCCCCACCGGGATGTCGGTATGGGTCTGCGTCTCCGGAAAGGTCATTAGGGTCTCAACCCCTCCCAGACTCTCCGCGAAGGAGATTAGCTCCGTCCTGAGCAGCATCCGTTCCACCAGTTCGTGGCTCGCCACTTCGAACGCCACCATGGCGCCGAAGCCCCGGGCCTGTTCCTTCATCAGTTCATGCCCGGGGTGGTCCTTCAGGCCGGGATAGAAGACGCGGCGCACCTGAGGATGCCGCCGCAGCCATCCGGCGATGGCGAGCGCGTTTTTCTGCTGCCGGTCGAGACGTACGCCCAAGGTCTTCATTCCTCGGATCACCAGCCAGGAATCCTGCGGGCCGAGCACCGCCCCGGCTGAATTCAGGTGGAAGTAGATCCGCTCCGCCAGATCCGGGGCTTTGGCAACCACCAGGCCAGCCACCGTGTCGTTGTGTCCCGACAGGTACTTGGTGGCGCTGTAAACGGTGATGTCGGCGCCCAGCTCCAGCGGCCGCAGCAGATAGGGGGTGAGGAAGGTGTTGTCGGCGATCAGCAGCAGTCCATGCCCGCGACAGAGGGAGGAGAGGGCGCTTAGATCGGAGAACTTGAGCAGCGGGTTGGTGAGGGTCTCCACGAACAGCGCCCTGGTTGTTGGCCTGATTGCCGCCCGAACCGCATCCACGTCGCTGGTGTCCAGATAGGTGAAGCTGAGACCGTACCGGGCGAAGACCCTGTCGAACAGGCGACAGGTGCCGCCGTACAGATCTTCCGTTACGATCAGGTGGTCGCCGCTTTTGAACAGCAGAAGCAGGCTGGTGATGGCTGCCATGCCCGATGAATAGGCGAACCCCCGGCACCCACCGTCAAGTCTCGCAATACCGTTCTCCAGCGCCAGGCGCGTGGGATTGCCGGAGCGGCTGTAGTCGAATCCGGTGCTCTGCCCCAGACCCGGATGGCGGAAGGTTGCCGACTGGTAAATGGGGATAGAGATCGCGCCGGTGCGCGTATCCCAATCCAGTCCGATCTGAACCGTCTGCGTATCAATGTTCATGTCAAGCCTCCGAAACGAAAAATCCCCTTCCAGGGGGTGGAAGAGGATCGGGCTGGTGCTCTCTCTTCCTTATCTCTCGGGATAAATCCCGCAAGAATTGGCACCTTACCGTTCGGCAGGTTGCCGCGACATCACAGGGCCAGTCCCTCCGTCGCTCTTGATAAGAAATGTATGTCTTATGTGTGATGCGAAAATCAGTTAAGTACGTTTAACATTTATCTACCGATAATGTCAAGAACGAATACTCGGTTAAACATATATGGTCGAGAAAGTGGATAATCGTGCCGGGACTGGAATTTCAGTACTAATTGCATGATGTCCCGTTTGTTGAGGGTTGATCCGCCGTTATCCGCCAAATCCGCCCTTTCCGCGTTCCATTTGCCTGCTCCGGTTTGTCATTCCTGCCAAGTATTGAAGCGCACCCGTTCCTGGAAGGGCTTCTTCTCCCTGCGCGGGTAAGGATCTCTGGGAATGCCCACCGGCAGCAGGATGCGGATTCTCTTTCCCTCTGGCAGTCCGATGATGGCGCCGATCTTCTCCGCCCGTCCCTCCCTTCTCAGCGCGCCGTCCAGCCATACCGAAGCGTAGCCGAGGGCCGTTATGGCCAGCAGCATGTTCTGGGTAGCGGCGGCCGCGTCTTCGATTTCAAAGCGCAGCGGATTCTCGGGCGTCGGATGGTGGTCGGCATCATAGAAAACGGCTATGAACGCCGGCGCGGTGCTTGTATACGGTGCATCGGTGAAGAGCGCCCTTACCCGCTCCAGCCTGTCGGGATTGTTGATGATGACGAAGCCCGTTGTCTGGAGATTTTTCCCGCTGGGGGCATCCAATCCTGCCTGGACGATCTTTTTCAGGTCATCCTCAGGCAGCGGCCTTTGCTCGAAGGCGCCCCGATAACTGTAACGTTCCCTGATGGTTTCAAAGAGTTCCATATGGCCTCCTATGTTGAGAGTTGATCACGGCGCGAACCGTCTGATAACCCTGTTTCCTGCTCTCGAATCCGATGCCTGCAGGATGCGGCGTATGTTCTGGTTCCCCGGCTGTTCCGTTCCCGGGCCTTGATTACAGGTAATCCACCGTCAGGAAACGGCGCCTGACGGCTTTGAGAAAGTGGCTGTCATGGCAGCCCAGTATCAGCGCCAGTACGGGTGTATGATGCTCCGGGATGCGGTATTTCCGTTTGTGTTCTTTGTGCTGCGGGCAATGATCGGTATGCCGGGCGACGGGCCGAAGCTTGAAATGACTCCCATGGTAACACTCCTGGATCCGAAGATGTCTTCCAGAGCCCGCAATACTGGACGTTGGAAAAAAGTACTTGTTTAAGGATGCTCAAAGGATATCATGTAAGCCGGTTGCGGTCACCTCGATCTTCGGCCATACGACCGATTTTGCGGTGCGTCATGTAAAAAGGAGGGAGAGAAATGCACTTTCCGAAGGAATATTTCCGGGCCGGCGCCGGCTCGGTCGT
>CAZRPI010000160.1:0-6899 GCA_964601865.1 uncultured Pelobacter sp.
CCAGGGTATCCATCGGTGAGGACGGTGGCAAATATTCGGTAAGCGCGTCAATCAATACGGTAAAATACGTCGATAGCCGTACCATGACGGAAATTGAGCAGGAACTCGCCAAACGGCTCGGCAGGGCCTCGATCCTGGAGCTGGAGCAGGTCATTGTCCGCTCCGGAGCGGTAGATCCGCCCATGCTGCCGCGTACGCCCGTTCCGGCCGCACCACCCCCGCCCGAGACTCTGGCAAGCCTGAGAGACAGGAGTATGGCGCGGATCAGGGAAGGGTGCGGCGAGATGGAGTCATATATTGCTCCCTTCAGAATTGCCAGTTGCGGCGTGTCTTTTTCCGACCGGGGTCTGCCCGTCGTTGTCCGTCTGACCATAGCCCGGGATGTTCCCCCGGATCGGCGGGAACTGCTCTGGCTCAGGACCGCGCTGGTCAGAAAACTGGGAGAACCGGTTGAACTTCAGGTGGAGGCTGTTCCGTTGCTACCGCCGATTACTTTCAACGAACAACAGGAGATTGACGTTGCCGGACGCAGCAGCCTGGAAACGCTGAGACGATACATTCCTTCTCTGCCCGGATATCACCTGACGGTAATTGCGCCCGTTGCCGATCGCAAATCTGCCGTGGCCGTCAGACACCGCACCGCAAGTCTAAAAAAGTACCTGGTCACGGAACTGAAAGTGCCGCCCGAGCGGATATCGGTCATGTCCGGCAATGACGCAACATTTAGAGTCAAGCTGAAGTACTGATCACCATCCTGTCGAAAGAGAACCATTATCTGTGCGAAAACGCATCAACATGCTCCGGGAGTTTTCCGTTCCGCTGATCTGCGGAATTCTTGCAGCGATGGTCTGGGCCAACCTCTACCCGGACAACTACCACCATTTCCTCCATGACCCGCTCGTGGGAGGGCTGAGTTTTCACTTCCTGACCAACGACGTCTTCATGGTGCTGTTCTTCGGCATGGCCGCCGCGGAAATCACCCAGAGCTGCCTGCCCGGCGGCGATCTGAATCCCCTGAAAAAGGCGGTCAACCCTCTTCTGGCAACGGCGGGCGGGGTAATCGGGCCGGTTGTGGTCTATCTCGGATTGAACTCGTTTGCGGGGGATCCATCTCTCGTCCGTGGCTGGGGCATCCCGACCGCAACGGACATCGCCCTGGCCTGGCTGGCGGCCCGCGTGGTTTTCGGAGGCCGCCATCCGGCGATTTCCTTCCTGCTCCTGCTTGCTATAGCCGACGACGCCGTGGGCCTGGCCATTATCGCCATTTTCTATCCCGATCCGGTGCATCCGGTCCGGCCTATCTGGCTGCTGCTGACACTGGCGGGTGTGGCCGTCGCCTGGCTGCTGCGGCGTGGAAGAACAAGCAGTTACTGGCCCTACGTGCTGGCCGGCGGGACCCTCAGCTGGAGCGGCCTGTTCGGGGCGCACCTTCATCCGGCGCTGGCCCTGGTGTTCATCGTGCCCTTCCTGCCCCATCCCGGGCGGGAGCCCCTGCATGTTTTCGAGGATGACGAGAGAAACCACACCGCCATGTCCAGTTTTGAGCATGAATGGAAGGTTGTCGTGGATTTCGGCATGTTCATGTTCGGGCTTGCCAATGCCGGGGTGCGATTCTCAGTCATCGGGAAAGCCAGCTGGCTGGTGCTGGCGGCCCTTGCCGTCGGCAAGACGGTTGGTATCTACACGATGGGGCGGATTGGGCAGCGACTGGGATATCCGCTGCCGGCGAGGGTGAAAAAAAAGGAACTGCTGCTGGTGGGGATGATCGGTGGGGTCGGCATGACCGTGGCCCTGTTTGTTGCTGGAGAAGCGTTCACCGACCCGGTTCTACAGGGAGCCGCCAAAATGGGAGCGCTATTGAGCGCCGGCTGCGCGTTCGTCGCCATCATTCTGGGGCGGTTGATGAAGATACGGCGGATGGTGTGAAGAACCAATGTTTATATGACTATTCCCCCAGGTAGGCCCTCCTGACCTCGGGGTCGCGCGCCAGATCACCGGCACTGCCGGAAAGCACGACGGAGCCGGTTTCCAGCACATAGGCGCGCTTTGCCACGGAGAGGGCCATGGAGGCGTTCTGTTCCACGAGCATGATGGTCGTGCCGCTCCGGTTGATCTCCACGATGATCTCGAAGATCTTCTCCACCAGCATGGGGGCGAGCCCCATGGAGGGTTCGTCCAGCAGCAGCAGGCGCGGGCTGGACATGAGGGCGCGGCCCATGGCGAGCATCTGCTGCTCCCCGCCGGACAGGGTGCGGGCCGGCTGTTTGCGCCTCTCGGCCAGGCGGGGAAAGAGGGCGAAAACCCGTTCGATCCCCCTGAGGATCTCCTTTCGGGAGGAGATGACATAGCCGCCCATCTCCAGGTTCTCCAGGACGCTCATTCCGGCGAAAACGCGCCGCCCCTCGGGAACCTGGCTGATCCCGGCGGCCACGATGCGGTGCGCCGGCATGCGGGTGATGTCCGCTCCGCCGAAGGCGATGCGGCCGCCGCTGGAGGGCACGATGCCGGAAACGGCATTGAGCAGGGTGCTCTTGCCGGCGCCGTTGGCGCCGATGAGCGCTACGATCTCACCCTGTGCCACCCGGCAGGATACCTGCTGCAGGGCGCGGATGGCCCCGTAGGAGACGGACAGGTCGTCAACCGCCAGCATCAGTGAACACCCCCCTTTCCCAGATAGGCCTCGATGACCGCCGGGTCGGTTCTGACCTGTTCCGGCCGGCCCTCGGCGATCTTCACCCCGTGGTCCAGCACCACGATCCGGTCGGAGAGCTGCATCACGAATTTCATGTCGTGCTCCACCAGGAACACCGTGACGCCGTCGTCCCGGATAGCCCGTACCATGGCCAGCAGGGTTACCTTTTCCAGCGGATTCATCCCCGCGGCCGGTTCATCCAGCAGGATCAGCGCCGGTTTGACCGCCAGGGCCCGGGCAATCTCCAGCCGCCGCTGTTCGCCGTAGGGGAGGCTGCAGGCCGGCTCGAAGGCCCTGTGGGCCAGGTTGACCTTCTCAAGACAGCTGAATGCAAGCTCACGCAGGCTCTCCTCTTCCTTCCGGACCGGGGGGAGAAAGGGGAGCAGCGCGCCGGCAAGATCCCACCTGCCGCGGGTGTGGGCGCCGATCAGCACGTTGTCCAGAACGGTCTGTTGGGGGAAGAGACGGATGTTCTGGAAGGTCCTGGAGATGCCGCCGGCAGCGATCCGGTGGGGCGGAAGCCCGGCGATCCCCTTTCCCATGAAGCTGATGTCTCCCCCGGTGGGGGGGTAGATGCCGGTGATCAGGTTGAAGATGGTGCTCTTGCCGGCGCCGTTCGGGCCGATGAGGGACAGGATTTCCCCCTGGACGACTTCCAGGTTGACGGCGTTCACCGCCATCAGTCCCCCGAAACTGATGGTGGCGTTTTCCAGACGGAGCAGGCTCAAGGTTTCCCTCCCCGCCCGCGGTCACGCGGCTTTATCCCCAGTTTCCGCAGCACCAGGGCCGAAAAGTCCACCCCGCCGAGCAGGCCGTTGGGCCGGAAAACCATCAGGAACACCAGCAGCGCTCCGTATACCAGCATGCGGTACTGGGACATGAAGCGGAGAAATTCGGGCGCGGCGGTGAGGAGCGCGGCGCCCAGCACCGCGCCGGGGACGCTTCCCAGTCCGCCCAGAACCACCATGTTCAGCATGTCGATGGATTTCATGAAAGCGAAGTCGGAGGGGTTGATGTAGCCCAGGAAATGGGCGTAGAGGCAGCCGCCGATACCGGCGATGAAGGCGCTGACGGCGAAGGACTGCACCTTGAAACGGGCCACGTTGACTCCCATGGATTCGGCGGCGATCTCATCGTCGCGGATCGCCTTGAGGGCGCGGCCGAAGCGGGATCCGTCGATGAAGGCCGAGGCGGCCACCGTGAGGAGCATCACCAGCAGCACGATGACCGGCATGGGCAGGAGCGTTTCGGGGAGGGGCACGGTGAGGCCGAGGGCCCGGTTGGTGATGTCCAGGTTCAGGAAGATGACCTTGACGATCTCGGCGAAACCGAGGGTGCAGATGGCCAGGTAATCCCCGGTCAGCCGGAGGATCGGCCAGCCGATCATTGCCGCCACTCCCGCGGTGATCGCTCCGCTCAGAAGCAGGGTCAGGCAGAAAGGGGGTCCCCCCTTGATGGTGAGCAGCGCTCCGGTGAAGGCGCCAATGCTCATGAAGGCCGCGTGTCCGAGGGAGAGCTGGCCGGTGAGGCCGGTGATGATGTTGAGCCCCTGGGCCAGGATGATTCCGATGCCGATGTTGACCAGGATCTGCAGGGTATAGGGGTCGATGGAATGGAACGGGTTCATCGGCTTGACTCACACCTTCTTCTGGATTTTCCGCCCCATGAGGCCGGTGGGCCGCACCAGGAGCACCAGTACCAGGATGGCGAAGGCGATGGCGTCACGGTAGGAGGAATAACCGACAGCCACCCCGAAAACCTCGGCGACCCCCAGCAGCAGGCCGCCCAGCATGGCGCCGGGAATGGAGCCGATCCCCCCCAGCACCGCGGCGGCGAAAGCCTTGAGTCCTACCATGAGTCCCATGTTGAAGGAAACGGAATTGAACAGCACCCCCACCAGGACGCCGCCGGCCGCGGCCAGGGCGGAGCCGAGGGCGAAGGTGAAGGATATCACCAGATTGACGTTGACCCCCATGAGGGCCGCCGTGCTGTAGTCCTCCGAGGCAGCCCTCATGGCCCTGCCGATCCTGGTCTTCCGGATGATGAATTCAAGACAGAGCATGAGCAGGGCCGACATGCCGATGATCAGGATCTGAAGGGTGGAGATGTCGGCGCCCATGACATGGATCTGGCGGGCGGGGAAGGCGTTGTCCGGAAATCCCTGGGCGTTGGCGCCGAAGATCATCATGGCCAGGGACGAGAGGAAGATGGAAACGCCGATGGCCGATATCAGGGCCGAAAGACGTGACGAGCCGCGTAGCGGCCGGTAGGCGATAAATTCCACCGCCACTCCGAGAAGCATGCAGAAGGCCATGGAGATCAGCATGGCGAGGAAGAGGTTGAGCTTGAACACGCCCACCATCAGGAGCCCCACGAAGGCGCCGGCCATGAAGATCTCGCCATGGGCGAAGTTGATCAGGGTGATGATCCCGTAAACCATGGTATAGCCCAGGGCGATGAGGGCATAGGTGGAGCCGAGCGCGACCCCGTTGATGAGCTGCTGGAAAAACATGTGGCCGATCCGTGGCTGCCCGGGGGCCGGTTGGCGACGGGCATGTCTGCTGGAGACAGGGGGCAGTAATACCGTCGTTTTTCTAGCACGGGTAATCCCGCGGCCGCAAGAGAATTTGTTGCGCCGTCGGTTTTTGCAGCGGATGCAATGCTGATCCTGAATCCGCGGCGCTTCCATGCCCCCGCTGATCCGGAAGGCCTCCGCCTGAACGGTTCAGGAGATTGCCGGCAGGATGGCGGAGGACCGGCAAAGTGAGCGGTCTGTCACGGCATGGTGGCGTACGGCCCCGACTCTTCCGGAACCTCACAGCATTCCCAAGTTCGGAGTCAGGGCTGACTGATTCGCAAATTGTCATCCCAGAAGAGGTTTTGATCGGGAATCCAGGTTGTAACCGATTGAAATCATGGATGCCCGACAAAGTCATTCGGGCATGACAAATCAAATTTGCGAGCGCATCCGGGTTGTCCCTTTTCTTTCTTTGACATCGCTTATATTCCGGTAATATAGTCCGGTTGTATTGAAAGCGATTCACCGGAACATTTTGAAAACGGCTATTTCACGCAAAGCCGCAAAGTGTGTCGAAGGAAAATCAAGAACCTGCCAGGCCGAGGCCATTCACCTCGCCGGTGAGAATATCTTGCTCTGCTCTTGTTTGAACTGCTTCGCGCCTGAACTGGAAGACGCAGAAACGATCATCATGAGTTGAAACAGTAACATCGGCAACATATCACCGGAGACGAACCATGCTCACCAGACTCAGAATCAACGGATTCAAGAATCTCATCGATGTGGATGTGCGCTTCGGACATTTTACCTGCATTGCCGGAGTGAACGGGGTAGGAAAGTCGAACCTGTTCGACGCGATCATGTTCCTGAGCGCCCTGGCGGACAAGCCGCTTCTGGACGCGGCAAAATCGGTGCGGGACGAGGAGGGGCGCACTTCCGATATCCGTTCTCTTTTCCACCGTGTCGGAGATGATTACGACAGGGAGATGACGTTTGAAGCCGAGATGATCGTTCCCCGACACGGCATTGATGACCTGGGGCAGGAAGCACAGGCCAGCATCACCTCGCTCCGCTACAGGATCACCATCGGATACCGGGCCGAAAATGGTGTCAAGCAGGGAGGCCTCGAACTACTTCACGAAGAACTCACTTATATCAACCTAGGCGATGCTTCAAAACATTTTCTCTTTCCTCACTCGGCAATACACTGGAGAAGCAGCGCTGTTAAAGGTTCTCGACGCGGGAAAGAATTCATCTCTACAGACGAGACAAATAATAACCGTTTTATAATGTTGCATCAGGATGGTGGTGGACGTGGCAGGCCACGCCCATTTCTTACTGCTAACCTACCTCGGACAGTCCTATCATCCGTTAACGCCGCCGAGAATCCCACGGCGCTGATGGCAAAACGGGAGATGCAATCCTGGCGCCTCCTGCAACTGGAACCGGCGGCGCTGCGCAAGCCGGACGAGATTACCGCCCCCACGAAACTGAGCGCCAATGGCGCCCATCTGGCCGCGACACTCTATCACCTGCGCAAGAAGCAGACGTTAGCCGGGGCAGATAACGACACGATCGGAGGCGATGCTACAGAATCGGAGGCAACACCGGAAAGAAACGAAACGGAGAATTCGGCCAGGGCGGTCTTTACCCAGGTGGCCAATCGGTTATCGGACCTGATAGACGATG
>CAZRPI010000161.1:0-6893 GCA_964601865.1 uncultured Pelobacter sp.
AACCCTCCTCCGCCAGGGGGGAGGGAATCTCTGTTGAGTTTTGCCAGTACCTCACATGACTTTCTATTGATTGCTCACCTGGATAAAAATACCATGGGCGTAATTATTTTTCTTGTAATGCATGCGGATAAGCGCCAAACCGGCGCTATCCAATACCGAGCCTCGCTGAATGAGCAGCACTCCCCTGCCGCTTTCAACGTCACGGGAGATCAGCATTCCCGGGATTAGATCCTGAGGCCCCACCTCAACTTCGGAAAGCATACCGATTCTTCTCCCTTCATAATAGACGGTCTTAACGATACTGTTGAATTTGGTTATCAGATGGGGATCGAGCAGGGTTCCGCCGAGAAAACGGGCCGCCATCAGGGAGTAATCGGCGCGATGTCGTTCGACAGATCGCGCTGACTTTTCAATATGATCGGCAATGGCGATCAACCGGGCGCCAAGGGGGATTTTTTCACCCTTCAACCCATCAGGAAAACCATGACCGTCATACGATTCGTGGTGGCTGCGTATCAGTGAAGATACCTCCTTAAGTTCCTCAATCTGATCGAACATTTCCTCTCCCCGCATTGGATGCTGTCGATACTCCATAACCTCACTCTCGGACATTTCCTCCATCTGTTTGTTCAATTCCACTGCCAGGCTTCCGAATTTTCCGACATCATGCAGCAATGCCGCCAGCCTGAATCTGGCGATGGTTTCCGATTTGAGGCCCATTTTTCGTGCAACATCGGTGACCAGAGAGCTGACGATGCGAGCATGAACCGCATTACGATCACCCATTACCTCAAAAAACCTGTCGTAAACCCTGTTGATAACAACCACCGGATCATTGGCGGCGAGGTCTTTCAGCGCCTGGCTTTGCTCCCGAATGGTTGTCGCGCTTTGCAATAACCGTTTTTTGAGATTCACGTTCCAAGACTCGATTTCCCTGCTCTGCTGGCTGATGATCTCATTGAGGCGCCGTTTGTGAGCTTCTCGCCTATAGTGATCCACGGCTTCACGAATCACCCGCACCAACTCTTCATCGTCCCATGGTTTTGCCAGATAACGCCATGCGCCTCCCCTGTTGATGGCATCAACTGCAGCGGCAACATCGGCGTAGCCGGTCAGAATGATACGAACGGCATCCGGCCTGATCTCCCGCGCCTTTTCCAGAAAGAGAGCGCCGGGCATCCCGGGCATACGCTGATCGGATACGATCAATGCCAAATTTGTCAGTTCCGGCAGAATCTTCAGCCCATCCTCCCCCGATGTGGCCGTTACGATCTCCATATCCTCCTCATCCATCAAGAGACGCCGGAGAGACTTCAATATGTTCTCCTCGTCATCAACCAACAGAACCGACAAGGATTCACGTTCTGTTTGTTGGAGATCCGCCATGCTGTTTCACCTCCGGATGATCATTTTTCCTTCATAAGCGTGATCACGATTGCCTTCTGATCCTCGTGGTCGATACGTGTAATATACGCCCTGTATTCGCCGTCCGGAAGTTGTACCAGACACCTGCGGCAGGAGTTGTATTCGAGCTGCACGACAGTCTGAATCAGGTGCAGAGGCAAAATTGAAGAGAGATCGCTGCCGATCAGCTCGTTCCGATCGATACCGAGCATTTCCGAGCCCCGCGCATTGCACTGAACAATCATGCCGTATCCGTCCGCCCCCAAAAATCCAATCGGCAGGGCATCCGCCACATTCTGGAAACTGTGCAGAGCGCGGCTCTTCAATAGGACGTCCTTCACACGCTCGTTCACCATGTCGTTAAGTTGTTTATTTATTTTTTTCAGTTCCTCGTTGGCGGCCAGAAGTTCGTTTACCAGCTGGCGATTCCTTGCCCGCAGTTCAAAGCGTTCCATTGCTTCCCTGACGGCGCCCAACAAATCGCCATCGTTCCACGGCTTGGCAACAAATTTGCAGATTTGTCCCTGGTTGATGGCGCTCACGACCGCGGCGGTATCGGCATAGCCGGAGAGAATCATGCGCTCGGTATCAGGCCAGCGTTGGCAGACCTCTTGCAAAAACTCGACCCCATTCATGACCGGCATGCGGAAATCAGAGATAATCAACCGGAATGGGCCGGACTCTTCCAGAATATCGAGCCCTTCACGGCCCGAGCTTGCCGTAACAATCTCATACTCTTCTTCGAGAAACAGCCGCTCCAGCGAACGGAGTACGTTTCGCTCGTCATCCACCAGCAGTATGCGGGACGTTTCAGGCATTCTTCACCCCCTTTTCGGGCTGACCGGCAAGCGCACCGGAAATATCGGGCCTTATTCCGCCTTGCATCAAAATGAGACTGTAGAGACGCATTGCAATTGGTCGCTACGAAGGCATTGATCTCATTATGCATGCAATCTGGAATTGCCCGGTTCCCTCCGGACCAGAAGTTCTCCTCCATGTTTCCTGGCAAATCACCGCGGCCTTTCCCCGGCGCACGCCGGTTCCAGGGGCAGCATGACGGTAAATGTTGCCCCCTTGCCCACCACGCTCTCCACGGTAATTCTGCCTCCATGCCGTTTAATGATATCCGCGGCGATCGAAAGCCCCAGTCCGGTGCCTTTGCCCACATCCTTGGTGGTAAAAAACGCCTCAAAGATATGAGTAATATGCTCCGCCGCAATACCTTCTCCGGTATCGGAAACCGACATGAACACCGCGCATCCGTCAGTCCATGTCCGAAGGATTATTTCACCCTGTTTATGGATCGCCTGGGCCGCATTGAGGAGCAGGTTCATCACAACCTGGCTGATCTGCTGAGAGTTGCAGACAAGCAGCGGTATGTCGCCGTATTCCTTCCGGAGTGTCGCGACGTTTTTGATTTCATTCCAGACGATATTGATGACGGTATCGCAGCACTGGTTAAGATCGATCGCTTTGGTTTCCACCCTGTTGTTATGGGAAAACACCTTCAGGCCCTTCACGATTCCGGTGATTCGCTCGACCCCCTCAAAGCATTCTGCAAGCATTTCCCGAATGTCACTGCTGATATCGTCCACATTCAGCCTGGACCGTTCTTTAGCCAGACGGTCCCGCGCGGATGAACCGCATTCCTCTTGCGCCAGTTCCTCCACCATTGCAAGGTAGTGAATAAGCTTGTCCGCCTGTTTGGCCAGCGCCCTCAGGTTACCGTTGATATAGGCCATCGGATTATTGATTTCATGGGCGACACCGGCGGCGAGCAAACCAACCGACGCCATTTTATCCTGCTGGATCATTTGAGCCTGTATTTCGGCGCGCTCTTTTTCAGCCTGTTTGCGCCCGGTAATATCGTTGAATACAATCAGCATCCTGTTTTTGATGGGAGCGGCGAAAATTTCGATGGTCCGCACCGCCCCATCTTTACGGGTAACCTGGTATTCACTCGCGGGTTGAATGGTGACGCCATCTCGAAAGGCCGTCTCAACGGCTTTCTGCCATGTGACGCGCACCTCTTCCCGGTATACCGGGTCCGGATAGGCTCTCGGCCACCATGCGTCAACCGTGGGGATATCGCTCAATGTGTAGCCGGTCAACTCCACGAAACGGTTGTTGACAAGTTCAATACCGCCATTCCTGTCATTAACGGCAATTGGCATCGGGCACTCCATCACGAACTGGCGGAAATCCTGTTCACTTTCCCGCAACTCCAGGTTGGCCCGCTCCAGTTCGGCCACCTTCTTTTCCAGCTTGCGGAACAGCACCTCGCCGTACTCTTTGAGAATCTCCCGTTCGGCGAGAACAGGCCCGCCGGAGCCGGATGCGCCAGCCAAAACCTCACGGATGATGGACAGCAAGACATCCGGCTCCTGAGGTTTGACGACAAAACGGGTGGCGCCCAGGCCAAGCGCCAGACGTTCATCGCTTTTATCGATAAAGGTAGCGGTGTAGAAGATGAATGGAATCCGTTTGAGACGCTCATCGGCCTTGCATTCCCGGCAGAGTGTATACCCGTCCATCACCGGCATGAGGATATCGGAGATGATCAGATCGGGAACGGAATTTCGGACCGACTCGAGCGCTTCGGCCCCGTTATTCGCGGATTGCACCGCAAACCCGCTTCCCTTCAGCAGCACCTCCAGCAAATACTGGTTTTGGGGGATATCATCGACGATCAGAATGCTTTGCATGGCTGTGTCCTCCCGAAATTGTCAAGGCGGAATCACCTCTGCTTCCATCCCGTCTCCCTCCTCCGGAGAGGGAGGAATGCATTGATTTCCTCCCCTGGAGGGCAAAGAAGGTGCTGATATTATTCCGATTTGCATTCAAATGGTGTCAATTCTTCGTGGAGACGCGCCGCTGGAGCGTCTCTACATACGCGCTACCTTGAATGCAATCGGGAATTACGTGATGGTTTCACCGTCCAGCGCCGCTCTGATCCTCACGGCCAGTTCAGTCGGAGTCAGCGGTTTCATGACGAGCAGCTCGCCATCATCCAACAGTTTCCGTCCATACACCAGGTCATAGGGGTAGCCGCTGGTAAATATGATTTTTATGTCGCTTCGCATGTTCCTGATCTCAACGGCCGCCTCGCGGCCATTTTTGTTCGGCATAATGACATCCATCAGTACCAGATCGATCTCAAACATATTTTCACGAAATACGTCGATCGCTTCCTGCCCGTCAGCCGCGAACAGCACTCTGTATCCCAGTCCCGTTAAAAACAGCTCCAGAAAATTCCTGATAGGCTCCTCGTCATCCACGACCAGCAGGGTTTCGCTTCCGCGCGGTATCTGCCGGGCGCATACGCCTTCGCATGCCCTGCTCGCATCACCCTGCATCAGCGGCAGATACATATTGAAGGTGGTACCATGCCCCGGTTCGCTGTACACGGTGATGTAGCCGTTGTGCTGCCTGACGATTCCATAGATGATTGCGAGCCCCAGTCCGGTTCCGTGCCCAGCCTCCTTGGTGGTAAAAAACGGTTCGAATACACGTTGCCTGGTAGCTTCATCCATGCCGGCACCGGAATCGGCGACCGTAACAACCGCGTAACGTCCCGGCGCGCCATAGCCGTGCATGGTTATGAATGCGTCGTCCATGTCGATGACATCAGTCCCGATCGAGAAAATACCGCCATCCGGCATGGCGTCACGCGCATTCGTGGCCAGGTTCATCAGCACTTGTTCGATATGCCTGCAATCGGCGATGATCCAGATGCGCTCCTCCGCCAGATCCAGCCTCAGCTTGATATCTTCTCCGATGATTCTATGGAGAAAGTTTTCCACATTCCTGATGCTGTCGTTAAGGTTGAGCGGTTCAAGCCTCAGTTCCTGTTTCTTGCTGAACACCAGAAGGCTCCTGGTCAGGTTCTTGGCCCGTTCGGTCGCCGCCATGATCTGATCCATATTGGAGCGCAACTGTTCGTCATCCGGCAGTTGCATCTGAATCATGTAGGCATACCCGATGATGACCGTCAGAATGTTGTTGAAGTCGTGGGCTATTCCGGCGGAAAACCGGCCGACGGCCTCCATCTTCTGCGCCTGGCGCAACTGTTCCTCAGTCCGTTTCTGCTCACCTATTTTCTGCTCCAGCTCCCTGTTGGTCTGTTCCAGTTCAGCCATCTTTTTTTCCAGTTTGCGGAACAGCACCCCGCTGTATTCTTTCAGCAGCTCTTCTTCCTTATGGGGCTCATCCCCGCCGGCCCGCGGCTCATCACTCCGGAACCCGGCCAGGGTCTCACGAATAGCCGCAATCAGCGCTTCCGGTTCCTGGGGCTTGATGATGAACCGGTCGGCCCCCAGACTGAGCGCCAATGCCTGATCCTTCTGCTCGGTATAGGTGGCGGTATAAAAGATGAACGGGATGCGCCGGAGCCGTTCATCGGCCTTGCATTCCCGGCAGAGCGTATAGCCGTCCATCACCGGCATGAGGATATCAGCAATTATCAGGTCGGGCGGGTCATTACGGGCCGATTCAAGCGCTGCGGCGCCGTTGCCTGCGGTGCGGGCCTCAAACCCGTTCCCCCTCAACAGCACCTCCAGGTAATACAGGTTATCGGCAAGGTCATCGACTACCAGAACTCGTTGCATGATGTAACACCCTCACTCTGCCCGGCGGGGCAGATGCTGCGCCACCTGTTGTATGAATGTATCCGGATTGATCGGTTTTTCGATGTAGCCGTTGCATCCCGACGCCAGAGCCTTTTCACGGTCGCCGGTCATGGCGTAGGAGGTGACCGCCACAATCGGAACATCCGTCAAATCGGGGTTGTCCCGCAGTTTCCGCGCAACGGTATAGCCGTCCATCAGTGGCAGCTGAATATCCAGCAGTATCAGGTCGGGGCGCGCCTTGCCAACGCTGTCGATCCCCTCCTGGCCATCCATGGCGGCGTACACCTCATAGCCGTGCTTCTCCAGTAAAAATCTCACCAGGTACAGGTTCTGCTCGTTATCTTCGATATACAGAATTTTTGTTTTCATGCCCGCTCCCTTTCACATGGCAGTGTAAAGCTGAATGTGCTGCCTTTCCCCGGCCTGCTATCGACCCGGATAGCGCCCCCCATCAGTTCAACCAGCTTCTTGCAGATGGAAAGACCCAGGCCGGTCCCCTCGTATTTGCGGCTCAGGCCGGTGTCGATCTGGTGGAACGGTATGAACAGACGCTCCATATCCTCATCACGGACGCCGATGCCGGTGTCGGCCACACTGATCAGATAGCGGTCCCCTTCCCGCGCGCAACGGACCAGGACACTTCCCTGCCCGGTAAACTTGACCGCATTGCTGAGCAGGTTCAGCAGAACCTGTTCAACCCGGCGTGCATCGCCGGCAATATTACCCACATCTTCCGCCACTTCGCAGGAAAGTTCCAGCCCCTTTTTCTCCGCCAGTGGGCGCACGCTCTGGACCACCCTGAGGATCGACTCCCGCGGGCTGAACGGCGCACAATCCACCTTGAGCTGCCCGGATTCGATC
>CAZRPI010000162.1:0-6776 GCA_964601865.1 uncultured Pelobacter sp.
CGCCTGAAGGAGGGACCGGGCAGGTTCAAGCCTTCAGATAGCGACCGATCTCATCACGTAAATTCCGGGGTTCAAAACCGAAAAACGTTTTCCAGCCGCAATCGCAAACGCTTTCCTCCAGCAGCATCCGCAGCTGATCACTGGTGATGGGAAATGCGGGGAATCGTTCCAGAACGGGAACAAGCAGCTTCATGAGCCAGAGGGGGAGACGCGCTTTGAGCGGCTTCCGCCTCCCCAGGGCGTCGGCGATCATGTCCAGCAGGTCGGTAAAACGGATGGGCTCGTTGCCGCAGAGCTCGAAAGTCCGGCGGATGGTTTCGGGCCGTTCCAGGGAGAGGGCGAAGCAGCGAGCCACGTCTTCGGCATGGATCGGCTGGAGCCGGTAACCTCCGTCGCCGATGACCGGCACGATGGGGGAATGGCGCAACTGCCCGGCCAGCATGCTGATGAACGAGTCGCCGGGCCCGAAGATCAGTGACGGCCGCAGAATGGTCCACTCCAGCCCGGAGTCCCGCACCAGCTCCTCCGCCCGGTACTTGCTGACATGATACCCAGAGGCATCGAAGCGGGCTCCCAGGGCCGACATCTGGATGAACCGGCGGACACCGGCGGCCTGCGCGGCAGCCAGCACATTGGCGGTTGCCTGCACGTGCAACCGCTCGAAGGTGATCCCCCTCGCGGGATACTCACGGATGATTCCCACCAGATTGACGGCAGCCCCGCACCCTTCGAGGGCATCGCCGAAGCTCTCGATCCGGGTGACATCCCCCAGGACCTGTTCCGTCCCGGCCATGCCGGGACCGCGCCGGTGCACGAGAAGACGCGCCTCATGTCCCCTGCCGAGGAGTTCCCGGACCACGTGCCCACCCACAAAGCCGGTTCCGCCACTGATGAAAATTCTCACCGGCCGTTCCTCCGCTCCCGGCTCAACGGAAAGGACGAAAAAGAGTGGAGCCGTTTTTCACGGACACCTGTCATCTCCCGCTCTTGACCGGCAAATGCTTTCCCAGCCCGGCGGCAATGTCCCGGCTGACGGCGTCAACTCCGCGGCTGAAGGCGGCCACCGCGGCCTCATACCCCCCGCCCTGCAGGGGTTCACGCCAGCGGGAGCGGCCGCTTCCGACCAGGCGCTCATCCGGAGCGCGGATGGTCCAGAATGCATCCAGCAGAATGTGGTCCTTCTCCAGATCAAAGTGCTCCACGTCCACATAAACCCTGAAATCAGCAGAAGCCGCAGCTGACTGGGGATAACTGGCAACCCTGTCCGAAGCGAGCTGGCACGAAAGATCCTCGGCGAGCGTGCGCGACAGGGCGCTCTTCAGGGGTTCCGCCCAGCGGTGGGTTTCCAGGATATCCACCCTCGATCCGTCACCCCTCACCACCAGCTGGGGGCGATCGACCAGTTCCGGCACGGTCACCCAGACGATCGCGACCGAAGGCGTGTTGCGGCCGGTCTCCTTCCCGACACAGGCCGGCGTGGCTGACAGGGCGTAGAAACGGGACGGGGGCGAGCTCGCGCATCCCGAGCAGAGGAGCGCGCAGCAGAGGAGCAGCATGGTCGGGGCATGGCAACGTGCAACTTTCATCGTCCATCCTCCTTTTTACCGCTGATGAGAGCTTCGGGATGCCTCTCCAGGTAATCGGCGAGGACCCGCAGCGACTGGGCGGCGCGGCTGACCTCGCGCAGGCTTTCGCGCAGATCCCGCTGGAGAGGAGCGTCGGCCGAGAGGGTCTGCCTTGCGCCCGCCAATGCCCTGTCGGCCTCGTTCAGGGTCTTGCGCGCATCCTCCAGCATCAGGCGCGTTTCCGGAACAACGGTATCCACGTTCTTGAGCAGCCTGTCGGCGCTCTTCAGGGCCGTTTCCAGAGACTGCAACGACCTGCGGGCGTCGCCGGACAGTTCTTCGAACGGTATCCTGTCCAGCTTCTGCACCACCTGCATCAGCATGGTCTGGAACTGCTCCAGGTTGCCGGGAGTCGTGGGAAACTCAGGAGGCTTCTGGGACCAGTCGACCCTGGCCCGTGACGCTCTGGGGAAGAAATCCAGGGCGATGTACAGCTGGCCGGTGAGCAGGTTGCCGCTCCTGATCTGGGCGCGCAGGCCGTTGCTGACCAGGGTGTTGAGCAGCTGTCTTGAATTGCCGACGTACGGCGCCCTGTTCCTGGAGCGCAGACGGGCGCGCAGACGCTCGGGATAGAACCTGACCTCCACCGGCATGACGAATCTCTTGCTGCGCGCGTTGAGCTCGACGCTGATGCGCGACACTTCTCCCACCGTGACCCCCCGCAGATCCACCGGAGCTCCGACGGTCAGACCGCGCACCGATTCGTTGAAGACGAGCATGTATGTCTCGACGACGCTGTCGATCCGCTTCAGCGCCTCCTCCTGCGTCGTGTACAGGGTGAAGACGCTGTTTGGCGTTGCGGGCCCGGTGTCGGCGCTGTCTTCCGGGGACTGGAACGAAACGCCGCCGATCAGTATCGAGACCATGGATTCGGTGTTGACCTTGAAGCCGCTCGAATCCATGGTAAAGTCGATGCCGCTGGCATGCCAGAAGAGGGTATTGGCCTTGACGAACCGGTCGTACGGCCTGCGGACGAAGATTTTCAGCGTGACCCCCTTGCCGTCCCTGTCCAGTTCGTAGGCGGTCACCTCCCCCACCTGCATGCGCCGGTAGAACACCGGCGATCTGACATTGAGCGAGCCGATATCCCTGGCGCGCAGACTGAACTGGGTGCCCGGTTCGTCCATGGTAACCGCCGGCGGCTCTTCCAGCCCGGTAAAGGCGGTTCTCGTGGTCTTCGATTTGCCCACGTCAATGCCGATATAGGATCCGCCCATCAGCGTGCCGAGTCCGGAGATGTTCCCCCCTGAAATCCTCGTCTTGACAACCCAGAATCGGGTGTCCTCCACCAGCAGCCCCTCGGCCTCCTTCCTGATTTCGGCCGTTACCACGACGTGCGAGCGGTCCCCGGATATGGTGACGCTTTTGACCTCGCCGATCTGCACATCCTTGTACTTGATCTTCGTCTTGCCGGCCTCCACCCCCTCGCCGTTCTGGAAGGTTATGGTGATCACCGGTCCCCGCCCCAGATAGGATTTGATCGCCAGGGAGAGCCCGATGAGCGCGGCAACGATCGGAATCAGCCAGATCAGATGGGACGCCCTGCGTCGGCGTCTGTCCACGATGGCGTCGGGAATGACCTCTAGTTCCGGTGGTTGGTTGGCTGCGGACATGGTCTGCTCTCTTTCTCTCGGATTCGGGGTTCCCCATCGGATTCAGCTCTCTGGAAAGGGTCCCAGATCAGCCGCGGATCGAATTTCATGGCGGCGAACATGGTCAGAATGACGACCGCTCCGAAGGCAATCGCCCCGGGACCGGCCTTGATGGTTGCCAGCGACTGGATCTGCACCAGCGCGGCCAGCAGCGTAACCACATAGATATCCAGCATCGACCAGCGCCCCACCAGTTCAACCAGACGGTACAGGCGCATCCGTTCGGCGGGATGCCTTCTCGACCGTTTCTGCACCGAAATCAGCAGATAAGTCAGAGAAATCAGTTTGAACAGGGGAACCACGATGCTGGCGATAAAAACGATTGCGGCGACCCCCATGGAACCGTTGCGCCAGAGATGGACCACTCCGCTCAGAATGGTGTCCCTGCGGTAACTGGCGAGGGAACCGGTTTCCATGATGGGCATCAGGTTGGCGGGAAGGTAGAGGATATAGGAGGCGACGAGCAATGCCCAGCACTGCTCGACGCCGTGCGGCTTGCGGGAATGGAGGGGGGTACTGCAGCGCGGGCAGCGGAAAGCGGCGTCATCACTTCCCGGCCTCGACACCAGCCCGCACACATGGCAGGCGCGGAGTCCCACGCTTGCCGCGGTTATGCCCCCGTACCTCATGAAGTCCCCTCCCCGTCGCGACGCAACTCCAGATGGTCCCAGACATCGCGCGGGTTGAAAGTCACCGCCACGGCCGCCAGCAGCAGGGTCACCGCGCCGAACGACCAGAGCGCCACGCCGGGAATGATGCGGAAGTTATCGATCAGTTTCACCAGAGCCACCAGAATGCCAAGCATGAAGACCTCCACCATGCCCCATGGCCTGATCTCCTGCAGAAAACGGAGAATACCGGCCAGACCCGACGGAACGAAGCCCAGCCTGAGGGGGAGCAGCAGATAGATCAGCAGCAGCAGTTCCAGAGAGGGGACCACGATGGTGGTAATGAAGACAACCGCCGAGATAAAGTGCATCTGCTGATTCCACAGGGAGTTGACCGCGCCGTACAGGTTCGTGGCGCTGGCGTTCCCCTGGGATTCGATCCCCAGGATCGGATAGATGTTCGCGATCATGAAAAAGATCCCGGCCGCCAGCGCCAGGGCAAGGGTGCGGGGGAGGCTGTCCGTGGTGCCACGGTACAGGGCCGCGCCGCAACGCCGGCAGACCGCCGCGCGCCCGGGCTCCAGTTCGACCTCCCGCATCAGCAGATCACATTCGGGGCAGGCTATAACCGTTCTTTCGGGGGCTTCCATGCGCATACCTGTTGAGCGAGTGCTTTTTCCGGCCATGCCGGACAGAGGGGGCAAACGCCACTCCGGCCGCCGGAGGGCCATGAACGCGCGGACCGGGGCACGCCGGACGAGAGCGGTCCGAAAAACCGGAGGACGGGGAAACTACCTCCCCTTCTCCACGCCGAACGTCGCTGCCAGGCCTCTTGTCAACTCCCCGGTCTCATCCTCCGACAACCTGGCTTCACGATGGGCGATCGAGTAAAGCCGGGGAGGCATGTCACCCGACCTCAACTCTTCCGAAGCCTGGTCTCCATGATTTTTCTTCCGGACTCCCATGAGGGAAACGTTGAAATGCTCACGGGCTTCGTCAACATCACGCTGAATCATCCAGGAAACCGGCGCCACACGGCTGTACCAGGGCCATCTGGTTTCGTTGCTGTGGCAGTCGTTACAGGCGCGGAGAAAAAGCGCCCTCGTCCTGGGACTGTCCCATTTGGGCGTGGCAACCACCGGGGGATTGGAGTGATTCCTGCCGTACGGAACGAACTGCATTGCCACCAGCAGAACAAGCGCGGTCAGAAAAAACTTTTTCATGTCATCCCCCGTTTTTTTGTCACCCTTATAACACCGATAAGTTCAAAAAACAAATCATCTAACGATTCCGGAAGCATGGAACCGGTCCGTAACAAAACGTGCCGGGGGCCTTTCCCGGCGGACCGATCATGGCAAGGGTGAAAATGGGACAAGGAGGGGGTACGCCCCTCTTAAAACGGGCACATTGTCCGTGATGGACTTATGGCAGCCACCTGTGTTATCTGAATGCCGTATGATTGCAATGTATACTGACCGGAATGAAATCCGCACCGTTTCCGCCACTGGCAACCGCGGGACTCCGGGTAGCCGTTCGATCCGCCGGACGGGCGCGATTGACCGGGGTATGCATGGAAAATATCATTTTGGGAAGCGGCAGCATGAGTGTCAACGAACAGAATCCATGCCCCTATTTCGTCGGGATGAAGGTGGGGGTGCACATCCCCCTGTCGGACAGCAAAACGTTTTGCGACTGGGCCATCATCAACGAAATAGACGAAGAACTCCTTTCCCTGCAACTCTCCCGGGATATCCTCCCCTCCGGAGTCAGCCTGCGTGTGGGACAGCTCCTGACCTTGAGGGGCGAGGTCGATTTCCAGATTTACGTCTGCCGCGCCCTTATTGTCAGCAAGAGCATTGACCAGGATCTCCTCCTGCGCCTGACCGGCGAGATTGTCTCCGACGAGTTGCGCGAGTTCTTCCGCATCGACGCCTTTCTCCCGATCAAATTCCACCGACTGGATGACCAGAATCCGGTCAGGATAAAGAAGCTGTGGGAAGAGCGGCTCCGGCAGCGCCGGGAGGAGGAGCGGGCCAGGGAACAGAGACGGCAGGAAGCCAGGCGGGAAAAGAACCATGCCACGGAAAGCGCCAGGGAACTGGGGTTATTGGAGAGCGGCCTGCCGGGATTCCCGTCCGGAGTTTCCCAGGATAAAGGAGAGGATGGGACGGAAGACAACGAGTACTACGAGTCGTGGAATAACGTCACATCGATCGCCGTAAACATAAGCGGCGGCGGGGTAAAAATTTCAACCGACCAGAAATTCCTGACAACCAAACTCCTCCTGCTGGAGATCTTCGTACCGTCATCGCGCCGGATAGTGGATGTGGTGGCGCAGGTGATCTTTTCCAGCCTGGACCTTCGGGCGGAGGATCGGCTTAACCGCTTCAATACCGGCCTGCAGTTCGTTTTCATCGACGAATCCTCCCGTTCCGCCATCAGCAGCCACATCAGCAGCATACAGTTGCAGCGGATACGCCAGTTCAAGGGGTTCGCTGATGTCGAACCCCCGGAGGTTGACTCCAGAATCATCGCCGAGAGGCATTACACCCATCCTGATACCCTTGAGGCCGGTGAAGAAGCGGACATCCCGGCGCGGGTCAGGAGATGGAAAAGGATCGGGCAACTGGGGCTCGCGCTGTTTTTTTCCCTCATTGTCTGGCTGCTCTGTTCATACTTTTCCGGATACATGGTAAGCCATCCCAAAAACGCCATTCAGAACATGTTCGAGGCGGGCATCCGCAAGCTGAAGGGGAGACGCTAACGCTCCTGCGCCGGCTACGGGAGGACATCAGGCTTCGACCACAACGACAGAAACCTATCCTTCAACTCCATGTCCATGGGCGCCTCCTTTGGGCGGCATTCACTCCGGTTACATCCGTCCATCCCCT
>CAZRPI010000163.1:0-6672 GCA_964601865.1 uncultured Pelobacter sp.
TCCACCGCCAGAAACGGTCTGGAGGGGAGAGTCGTCGAACATACGCTGAAGAACGGCATGAAGCTGTTGCTGGTGGAACGCCACACATCGCCCACCGTATCCGCCTGGATCCGGTTCCGGGTGGGGAGCGTTGACGAGAGAAGCGACGAGCGGGGCATCGCCCACCTGCTGGAGCACATGCTCTTCAAGGGGACCACTACCCTCGGTACCCGTGACTATGCCGCCGAAAAACCGCTTCTGGCCAGAATCGAGCAGACCGGCCAGGAACTGATCGCCGAGAAGGCGAAGAAAGACGGGGCGGACAGGGCGCGGGTCGAGGAACTGGCGGCCCGCCTGTCAACCCTGGAGGCAGAGGCATCGAAGTACGTGATCAAGGATGAATTCTTCGAGCTGTACTCCAGGAACGGAGGGGTGGGATACAACGCCTTCACCAGCCGGGACGGTACCACCTACCTGATCAACCTCCCCTCCAACAAGCTGGAACTCTGGGCGGCAATCGAATCCGACCGGATGAAAAACGCCGTATTGCGGGAATTCTACTCCGAGCGCGCCGTGGTGATGGAGGAGCGCCGCCGGTCCTACGAGGCCGACCCGCAGAACAAGCTGTGGGAGACCTTCCTCGCCTCTTCCTACCTCGCCCACCCCTATGGCCAGCCCACCATAGGCTGGATGTCGGACATCGAGAACCTGACCCGCACCAAGGCGGAGCGCTTCTTCCATGACTACTACGGCCCCCAGAGCGCGATCGTGGCCATTGTGGGGGATATCGACGCCAGGGCCACCATCGCCCTGGTGGAGCGCTACTTCGGCGATATCCCGCCGGGAAAGAGACCGGCCCCGGTCACCGCCGAAGAGCCGAAGCAGGCCGGAGAGCGCCGCATCGAACTGACCGCGGAATCGGAGCCGACCCTGATGATCGGCTTCCACAAGCCGGCCATCACCGCTCACGACGACTACGTCTTCGACGTCGTCAACACGATCCTGGGGCAGGGGCGCGTCTCCCGTCTCTACAGGAAACTGGTGATCGAGAAGCAGATCGCCACCGATGTGGGTGTCTTCGACGCCCCCGGCTGCCGCTATCCCAACCTGCTCGTCATCAGCGCCAATCCCCGCGCACCCCATACGGTGCGGGAGGTGGAGAGTGCCATCCTGGACGAACTGGAGCTTCTCAAACGGGAACCGGTCGGCCAGCGGGAACTGCAGCGGGTTCTTAACGGCATCGAATTCGAGGAGGCCCACCGCATGGCCAGTAACGGCGGATTGGCCCACAACCTGACCGAGTACGAGGCGCTCACCGGCAGCTGGCGTTATCTGACCGAGTACAGGCGCAGGGTTGCGGCGGTCACGCCGGCCGACATCCAGCGCGTGGCGCGCGACTATTTCACCGGAGAAAACCGCATGGTCGGTTTCATCACCAAAAAGGGGGGTGACCTGAAATGAAACGACTGCTCCTGGCCCTCCTTCTGACCATCTGCACCATCACCGGGGCCCTCGCCGCCGATCCCGGAAAAGCCGCCCCCCGGAGCATGACCTTTCCGGAGCTGCGCTTCGACATACCGAAGGCGGAGCGGGTCGTTCTGGAGTGCGGCATGCCGGTCTACCTCCTGAGCGACACCGAACTCCCCCTCATCTCCATTTCCGCCATGGTAGGGACGGGATCGGTGTATGAACCGGCAGCGAAGGCCGGGCTGGCCGGAATGACCGGGAGCGCCATGCGCAACGGCGGCGCCGGCGGGATGGCTCCGGACAAGCTGGATGAAGAACTGGAGTTCATGGCTTCGGCCGTGGAGAGCGGCATCGGCGGGGACATGGGAACGGTCTCCATGACCACCCTGACCGGGAATTTCGACCGCACCCTGGCCATCTTCAGGGATGTCCTGCTGCGGCCGGATTTCAACGAAAAGCGACTCGAAATCATCCGCAGACAGATGATCGAGGCCCTGCGCCGCCAGAACGACGACCCGAAGGAGATCGCGGACCGCGAGGTCATCAGGGCCATCTACGCCGGCCACCCGCTGGGAACCGTGCCAACCTTCGACTCGGTCAGATCCATCACCCGCGGAGACATGATTGATTTTCACCGGCGATTCTTCAGGGTCGACAACATGATTCTGGCGGTATCGGGTGATTTCCAGCGGGACGAGATGATCCGGAAGCTGAACGGCGTGTTCCGCGACAGGCGTCCCGCCACTCCCCTGGTCCGGGAAAAGATCCCCCAGCCGGCGCCCGATGCCGGAGCCGAGATCATCTACGGCCACAAGGACGTGAGTCAGACGGTGATCCGCATGGGACGGCTGGGACTGACCAAGGAGAGCCCGGACCTGTACGCGGTGCGCGTCCTGGATTACATCCTGGGAGGGAGCTTCACCTCGCGCCTGACCATGGAGATCCGCACCAACCGGGGACTGGCCTACAACGTGGCAAGCCATTTCGACATCGGCCGCCGCTTCACCGGGACCTTCATCGCCGAGACCGAAACCAAGGCCGAAAGCACCGCCAGGGTAATCGGCCTGCTGAAGGAGATCATCGCCGGTGTCACCAGGGAGGAGGTCACCGATCAGGAGCTGCAATCGGCCAGGGAGTACATCATCAACTCCTTCATGTTCGGCTTTACCACTCCGGCCTCGGTGGTGACCCAGCGGGCGAGACTCGAGTACTACGGCTACCCGGCCACATACCTGGAAGAGTACCGCGGCAACATCCTTAAGGTCACGAAACGGGACGTGCTGGCCGCCGCGCGCAAATACCTATCTCCGGACGTCTTCAAGACCGTAGTGGTGGGAAATTCCGGCGGGTTCGACAAACCGCTGAAGACCTTCGGACCGGTGCGGGAACTGGATCTGAAACTTGCCATGCCAAAAAATTAAAGTTTTTCAGCAAACCGTCGATAACTATTGCAAGGGATGAGAAAACCGGCCGTTCCGCTCAGGAAAACAAACGGGCCGGGAGGTGGAATTCGGATTCCACATCACCCCGGGAGGACGCCATGAAAATCGACCAGAATATCCAGTATCCGACCGCAGCGCTGACCGGCGCCCAGAAGGGGGGGGGGCAGCCCCAGGCGAAGGAAGCTGCGAGCCCCGATAATACGGGCGGCACGGCCTTCAGTGTCTCAATTTCCAAGACGGCGGGACAGTTGTCAAAGGCGGCCGAGCTGTCGGCAAACGCCTCGACCAGCGACTTTGAGATCCGCCAGGACAGGATCGACTCCATCAAGAACCAGTTGGCGTCGGGAAATTACAACATCAGCGGCAGGGATGTGGCCACCAGGATGCTGAACGCCCTCAAAGAATGAAACCCTTCAAAGCCCCGCCGTTTTCGGCGGGGCTTTGAAGTTTCTGCCTGTATACATCTTACCTGCTAATATCTGTCCCCCACCCTGATTACGAATCACATTCATCATAAGCCTAGTGACGCATTGCAATGCGTTCCTACAGGCCCATCTTGAAGTAAGTCATAATCAACCATCCGAAGAAAGCGCCATCCTCATCGCCATTCCGACGGCCGCGAGCATGCTCCCCGCGGAGGCTCTGCCCGTCCCGGCCAGATCATAGGCCGTGCCGTGATCGACCGACGTCCTGATGATGGGCAGCCCCAGGGTGATATTCACCCCATCGTCGAAATGCAGCAGCTTGATGGGAATAAGTCCTTGGTCGTGGTACATTGCCACCACCCCGTCGTACTCCCCCTGACCGGCGAAATGGAAGAGGGTATCGGCTGACAGGGGGCCCCGGGCGTCGATCCCCTCCCCGCGCGCCGCCTCCACCGCCGGCAGGATGAAATTGCGCTCCTCGTCGCCGAACATGCCCCCTTCCCCGCAGTGGGGATTCAGGCCCAGCACTGCCAGATGGGGACGTTTGACGCCGGTCAGCCGCCGTACGCCGACCTCGGTCACGCGGATCGTTTCCAGGACCCGCTCGACGCCGATCAGGCCGGGGACGTCGCGCAACGCCTCGTGGATCGTCACCAGGCTGACCCGCAGCCTGTCACCGGCGAGCATCATCACGTACCTGTCCGTACCGCACAGTTCCGCCAGGAGTTCGGTGTGCCCGGGATAGTGGTGACCGGCCCGGTTCATGGCCTCCTTGCTGATGGGCGCGGTCACCATGGCCGCCAGCCTCCCATCCAGGCAGAACCGGGTTGCGGTCCGGATGTAGTCGTAAACCGCTCCACCGGCGGCAACGGTCGGTTGGCCGTAACGCAGGTCATCCCCGCCCAGTGACGAACGCACCAGCAGGGGAATGACGCCGTCCCCGGCCGCGAACGCATCTTCGGGTGATTCCACCGTCCGCAGCTTCAGAGACGAGCCGCAAACCGCAACGGCCCGCTCCATGGCCGCGGCGTCGCCGATCACGACCGGAACGCAGCTTGCGCGGACCCGGGGAGTCGCCAGGCTGGCAACGATGATTTCCGGGCCCACCCCGCAGGGGTCGCCCATGGTTATTCCGATCAGCGGTTTTCCGTCAGGACTGGTCAATTTCTCCTCCATTCATTTCCGCCACCGCCAGCGTGACATTGGCCGACTTGACCTTTTTCAGCAGCAGCCGTCCCCCTCCAGAAGCCAGCAGCGCCGCCGGCTCCGCCACGCCGGTTGCGCCGATGGCGGCCATGGCGTGGGATGAAGGCTGGGATGGGACCGTCACAAGGTTCAGCTCACAGCTATCGTAAAACGAGATCGGGATGCCATGGCGCTCGGCAAACGCCAGCAGGCCGGCCTCATCGCGCTTGGCCGTGGCGGTGCCGATACGGCAGACGCTTTTCAGGGAGAGGAAGAGCCGCCGCATATGGGCGGAGATAAACTCATCGATCTCTTCCAGGGGCGTATCCCGATTGCAGCCGATGCCCAGAACCAGGTTGCGGGGTCTCAGCAGCAGCAGATTCGGAGGTCGGGTCTGGGGCGGGAGATGGCGGTTGGTGACGAAGAGATGGCCCGCCGCGCCGCTTTCCAGGGCCTGGGAAAAGGTATCGAAAAATTCCAGGTTGGCGCGGCCGTGAAACCAGGAACGCGTCCGGCCGCCCGGATCCACGACGGCAATCCGCTCACCGTCCAGCATCAGCCTGTTGAGGGTCTTGACACGGGAGAGATCGTCGATCGCCCAGCCGTTCTCCCTGGCGAGCATGTCAAAGGAGGGGAGGCCGTTCGCGTCGGTGGCCGTGGTGATGACCGGCCGCGCGCCGCTGATGAAGGCGCAGCGTTCGGCCAGTTCATTGGCGCCCCCCAGATGGCCGGAGAGGAGCGAGATCGCGAAGGTCCCGGCGTCGTCCATGACGACCACCGCCGGGTCCCTCTCCTTCGACTCCAAAAACGGCGCGACAATCCGGACGACAATGCCGGTTGCCATGATGAAAACAAAGGCATCGCATCCGTGCCACAAGGAACGGACAAGCTGCCTCAGCTCTTCGGGATCGAACGGGCGGCCGATGGGTCCCGCCTGTCCGGCGTAGCGCCGTGAGACGTACAGTTCCGCCCCGGCCAGGCCGAATTGCAGCTTCCGCCCCAGCAGGGCGCCGTTGCGGGTTATGGCGACCACGGCCAAGCGCATGTCAGACCACGATGCCCCGGAAGCCGTGGCTGAAGTCGGCGTCGTACAGGAGGGACCTGCTCTTCAGCCCCCCACGGCGGGCCGCCAGCACATCGCCGACGACGATCAGCGCCTGGCGGTCGATGCCGGCTTCGCGCACCCTGGCGCCGATATCGGCCAGCGTCCCCTCCACGATCAGCTCGTCCTCCCAGGACGCGCGGCAGACGACGGCAACCGGCGTTTCCGGAGTGTAAGCCCCCTCCAGGAGCTGTTCGACAACATTCTCGATCATCCCCACCGATAGATAGATCACCATGGTGGCGCCCGAAGCCGCGAGCCGGTCGAGCCGTTCCCTTTCCGGAACCGGCGTGCGCCCCTCCACCCGGGTGAAGATCACCGTCTGGGAGACCTCGGGCAGGGTCAGTTCCTGCTTCAACGTGGCGGCGGCGGCAAAGGCGCTGGTAACGCCGGGCACGACCTGGTACTCGACGCCCAGCCGGTCCAGAGCCTCCATCTGCTCCTGGATGGCGCCGTAGATCGCCGGATCGCCCGTGTGCAGGCGGACCACTTTTTTTGCCGCGGCAATGGCATCCATCATCACGGTTATCACCTCGGTCAGCGTCATGCCGGCCGAATCATGGACTTCGGCAGTCGTGGCGTACTGCTTGACGAGCTGCAGATCCACCAGACTACCCGCGAAGATCACCACATCCGCCTCCCGCAGCAGCCGCGCGCCCCGGACCGTGATCAGATCGGCCGCTCCGGGTCCCGCCCCGACAAATGAAACATTTGGCGCCATATTGTTCTCCATAAGGTTGTAAGACAGTAAGGCAGACAGAAGACAGAAGGCTGAAGGCTGAGGGATAACAGATTTTTCCACCCCGTCAGATATGGAACGAACTCTTCATGGGAGATCCATCAGCCGTGCGATACCTCAGTCTTCAGTCCTCAGTCCTCAGTTTTCAGTCTTCAGCCTTCAGTCTGATATTTTTCCGTACTTGTAGTCCGAATCCGGCGGAGAGTCAAGGCATGGGATACCCGGGAAACGCTCCGCCCTCCCCCCCGCTTCACAGATCCAGCGGGCTTTTCGGCTCCTTCACCGTCCTCACCGGCACGCAGTGGGTGTAGATCATGGTGGTTTTCAGGCTGG
>CAZRPI010000164.1:0-6619 GCA_964601865.1 uncultured Pelobacter sp.
GTTCCCAACAGATTCCCCTCCGGCGACAGGACCGGTTCGGACCAGCATGAGCGCAAACCGGCCCTGGTGGCGGGCGAGAACCCCTTCCAGTAGGGATGACCGCTGATATCCTCAACGATGACCCGCTTTCTCAGAAACGCGGCCGTCCCGCACGACCCCATTCCCTGCTTGATCCTCAACCCGTCAACCGCTTTATTGTAGTATTCGGGCAGACTGGGAGCAGCTCCGTGGGACAGGCGGGTGCACTCGTCGTTGGCGATCAGGATGGAACAGAGAGCGCCCGGACTGTTCTGCTCAACGAACGTGACGATGGCATCGAAAAGAGGGGGGAGCGGAACACCTGACGCCATCTTCTCCAGTATGGCGAGGCGGGCCTGCTCCCTGAGTTCCAGCTGCTTGCGCTCGGATATTTCATGCCAGATAACCTGCAGCGGCCATTTCCCGCCCACGGAAATCGGGGTCAGCGAAACTTCCACCGGAAGTTCGCAGCCATCCGCCTTGAGGAGCACCCATTCAAAACGATGCCCTAATTCGGAATAAGCCTGGACTATCATTTCCGCGGCTTTTTCCGCCGATGGTCTTCCGTCGGGCTGCAGTACAGGAGAAATCTCCGCCGGAGAATGTGCGACGATGTCATCTTTGCCATCACACCCCAGCATTCGTATCGCTGCGTTGTTGCAGTCAGCAAACAGACCGTCATCTAGAACCAGAAAGGCGGCTCCGGATTGCTCGAAAAAATTCTTGAACCGGCTTTCGCTCTCCCGGAACGCCTGTTCCGCTTTTTTCTGCTCGGTAAGGTCGAAAATGGTGTTCAGCGCACAGTCTGCGCCATCGATATTCACCAGAGAGCCGGTAAACCTGACCGCGATCTCGTCACCACCCCTGATTCTCATTGTTGTCTCAAAGGAGTTGACGTGATTTTCTTCGAGGATCATCCGCAGGTAGCGGTTGCGATCATCGGGATCGACCCAAATATGGAGCTCGGCACCGGTCCTGCCAATGACCTCTTCGCGGGAAAAACCGAATTTTCTGACGAATTCGCGGTTGACCTCAAGGAACAGGCCATCCTGCACGCTGGTCAACGCCATGATAATGGGAGCCATCTCAAACACACAGCTGTATTTCTTCTCATCTGAATAAAGAGAACTCAACCGCTCCTCCTTCGCGTCGTCCTGGCCAGTCAACGACGGAGTGATCATTCCCTGATTGTTGCCTGAGTGCATAGAGTTCTCTCCTGATCAGCATTTATAAGACAAAAACATTTTTCCCCATTCACGCCCACTCAAGAACCTCCGGCGTACTTCACCCGTATTATAACAAGAAAAAGGGCGCTGAAAAAACGGGGGGAGTCTGATGGACTCTGATACCTGTTTTTCTATTTTAGGCAGGAATACCAGAATGAAACTCCGTTGAAGGCACGTTTCCCCCTGCCAGGCGCCCAAACAAAAAAGGATGGCCCCCGGAGAAGGGCCATCCTTTTTTTTGCGTCATTACGAGCCGGCATTACGTCAGCGCGGCGTGGGCGGCGGCCAGACGGGCTATGGGCACGCGGAAGGGTGAACAGGAAACGTAATTCAGACCGGTCCGGTGGCAGAAGATGACCGACGACGGATCCCCGCCATGCTCGCCGCAGATGCCGAGCTTGATGTCGGGACGGGTGACGCGCCCCTTCTCGACCGCGATCTTGACCAGTTGGCCGACACCGGTCTGGTCGAGCGACACGAACGGGTCTTCCTCGATGATGCCGTTATCCATGTAGAAGGGCAGGAATTTTCCGGCATCATCACGGGAAAGGCCGAAGGTGGTCTGGGTCAGGTCGTTGGTGCCGAAGGAGAAGAATTCCGCCTCCGTCGCAATCTCATCCGCGGTCAGGGCGGCGCGCGGGAGTTCGATCATGGTTCCCAGCATGTACTTCATCTCCACTCCGCAGGCGGCGATGACTTCCTCGCAGATGGCAATGGCATTGGCCTTGAGGGTCGACAGTTCCTTGATGGTGGCAACCAGCGGGATCATTATTTCCGGCACGATGGTGAATCCCTCGTTCTTGACCAGCTCACAGGCGGCGATCATGATAGCCCTGACCTGCATGTCGTAGATTTCGGGGAAGGTAATGCCCAGACGGCACCCGCGGTGGCCGAGCATGGGGTTGAATTCGTGCAGGTACTCCACCTTGGCCTTGAGGGTTTTGACCGGTACTTTCATGGTACTGGCCAGCTCCTCGATATCCCTGTCATGCTGGGGGAGGAACTCGTGCAGCGGCGGATCGAGCAGGCGGATGGTAACCGGCAGCCCCTTCATTTCGCGGAAAATACCGATGAAATCGCCCGTCTGCATGGGAAGAATCTTGTCCAGCGCGCGCTTGCGTCCCTCCAGGTCGTCGGAGAGGATCATCTCGCGCACGGCGGCGATGCGTTCCGCGTCGAAGAACATGTGCTCGGTACGGCAGAGACCGATACCCTCGGCGCCGAACTCGCGTGCGACCCTGGCGTCATGGGGGGTGTCGGCATTGGCGCGCACCTTCAGGGTTCTGAACTCATCCACCCAGCCCATGAGCTCGGCAAAATCGCCGGTGAGCTGAACCGATACTGTCGGTACCACGCCCAGCATGACATCGCCGTTGGCGCCGTCCAGGGTGATCATGTCCCCCTTCTTGACCACCACGCCGTTGAGGGCGGTAATGGTTTCCGCGGCGTAGTCCACCTTGATGTCGCCGCAGCCCGCAACGCAGCATTTGCCCATGCCGCGGGCCACGACCGCGGCGTGTGAAGTCATGCCGCCACGGGCCGTCAGAATCCCCTGGGCCGCATGCATGCCGTGAATATCCTCGGGAGAGGTTTCGATGCGTACCAGGATCACCTTCCGGCCGGTCTTGGCCTCGGCCTCGGCCTCATCGGCGCAGAAAACAACCTCGCCGGACACCGCTCCCGGAGAGGCGGGAAGCCCCTTGGCGATAACCGTCCGCTTGGCCTTCGGATCGAGGGAGGGGTGCAGCAACTGGTCGAGCTGGGATGGCGCCACCCGCAGCACGGCGGTCTTCTTGTCGATCAGCCCTTCCCGGACCATGTCAACCGCGATCCTGATGGCGGCCGGGGCGGTCCTTTTGCCGTTACGGGTCTGCAGCATGTAGAGCACGCCATTCTCGATGGTGAACTCCAGGTCCTGCATATCCCTGTAGTGCTTCTCAAGGGTATCCCGGATGCCGACGAGCTGCTGGTAGCATTCCGGGAACGTCTCCTCCATGGAGGGGAGTTCGCCGTTGTTATTGTTGTTTTTCTTGGCGCGATTGATCGGCTGGGGGGTGCGGATACCGGCCACCACGTCCTCGCCCTGGGCGTTGATCAGGAATTCGCCGTAGAAGTAATTCTCACCGGTGGACGGATCACGGGTGAAGGCCACGCCGGTGGCGCAATCATTGCCCATGTTGCCGAACACCATGGCCTGGACGTTGACCGCGGTACCCCAATCGGCCGGTATGTTGTTCAGCTTGCGATAGGTTATGGCGCGCTGGTTCATCCAGGAGCCGAACACCGCGTTGATGGCGCCCCAGAGCTGTTCCTGTGGATCTTCGGGAAAATCCACGTCCAGTTCATTCTTGACGGTGGCCTTGAACTTGATCACCAGTTCTTTCCAGTCGGCGGCGGTAAGCTCGGTGTCCAGGTGAACTCCACGCTCTTCCTTCTTCTGGTCCAGCAGATGATCGAGAACTTCCTTGTCCAACCCCAGAACCACGTCCGAGTACATCTGGATAAAACGGCGGTAGGCGTCATAGGCAAAACGTTCATCACCGCTCTGGGCGATAATGCCCTGAATGGTGGTATCGTTCAGCCCCAGGTTGAGAACGGTGTCCATCATGCCCGGCATTGAGGCGCGGGCGCCGGAGCGGACGGACAGGAGAAGGGGGTTCCTGGGGTCGCCGAATGTCTTCCCCATCAGCTCTTCGACCTTCTTCAGATTGACTGCGACTTCGGCGGCCAGAGAAGCCGGGTGGGCACGTTCATTTTTGTAGAATTCGGTACAGACTTCGGTGGAAATGGTGAATCCCGGAGGCACCGGCAGACCGATGTTGATCATTTCAGCCAGATTGGCGCCCTTGCCACCCAGCAGATTCTTCATATCGGCTCTGCCGTCAGCCTGCTTGCCACCAAAGAAGTACACGTATTTCTGCGCCATTGCGATAAATCCTCCTCACAGAATTAATAGCTTTGTATGTGGTATTGAAACAGCGGTACTGTTTATACTCAAAAACCAGGGTATTAGTCTGACGCTTACGCAATCGGGGGGCATTTGAATCCCCTGCAATCTATACGTTATTTTTCACCCCAACTTGTAATGTCGGCGTTTTTTCCATCACCTCCCTTGGCGCCGTCAGCGCCGTAGGACGACAGGTCATAATCGCCATGCTCGCCCGGTGAAACGTAGATATAATCGTTATGCCACGGATCCTTGGGTACTGTTTTTCCTTCCAGGTAGCCTCCTTCCCTGAACCCCTTGGGGATAACACCAACGGTCGGCTTTGTCACCAGGGCCGCAAGCCCCTGTTCCGTTGATGGGTAGACACCGCTATCAAGCTTGTAGAGCTTCAGCGCCGTTTCAATATTCTTTATCTGGAGTCTGGCGTCCGCTATCTTGGCGTCATCCGCGCGTCCCATCAGTTTGGGTGCGACCAGAGCCGCCAGCATGGCCAGGATGACGATCACAACCATGACCTCAATCAGCGTAAAACCATCTCTTTTATTGCAGACGATCATTCGTTGTCTCTTCCTTTACGGAGTCTGTTGCAGCCAACTTTGAAATTTTACATATACTGCGGCGCATGGCAAGGTTTTTAAGATTCGGCGACCCCGGTGAATGATACAGTAAAACACGCGGAATCGCGGCGTACGAAATCTCACGCCAACAGGATTTACCCAATAAATTCTGCCTGATAGGCATTAACTGCCGGACTGTCCGGCGCAGCGGAGATGCATCAAATTCCGCCGAATCGAAAAAACATGGGTCGGAAAATCAACCGGTGTTTTCATATTACATGGAAACGGTGTGTCAGTTGATGAGCGCAGTGACTTCAGCAAACGGATCTTACGCCGCCCTGGCCACCCCTGATCCATACTCCCTCATTCTGCTTGAAGTACCCCGCGATTTACCCTACAATTCGACCCCGAATCCACATGCATTGGGAGGTTCCATGAACATTGCCGAACTGGTTGCAAAAATTGCCCGGGATGCCCGCCAGGCGTCGTTTGCGATGTCGCGCCTGAGCGCAACCGTCAAGAACGACTTGCTGCTGGCCATGGCGGAGGCGCTGGAGAAGCAGGCGCCCCACCTGATCGCCGAAAACACCGGGGATATCGAGGCAGGCAGGGAGAAGGGGCTTTCCGAGGCCATGCTGGACAGGCTGATGCTGGACGAAAAACGGATCAGGGGCATGGCCGACGGCCTGCGCGAAGTCGCCGCGCTCCCCGATCCGGTGGGCGAGGTCACCAAAATGTGGCAGCGTCCCAACGGCCTCATGGTGGGCAAGATGCGCATCCCCCTGGGAGTCATCGGCATGGTCTACGAGGCGCGGCCCAACGTCACCGCCGATGCGGCGGCCCTCTGCCTGAAGGCCGGCAATGCGGTCATTCTGCGCGGCGGCAAGGAGGCGATCAACTCCAACCGCGCCATCGCCGGAGTGCTCCAGGACGCCATGAGAGCCTGCGGCGTTCCCGCCGAGGCCCTTGCCCTCATACCCTTCACGGACCGCCAGGGAGTAATGGAGATGCTCAAGCAGGAGGAGATGATCGACCTGATCATCCCGCGCGGCGGCGAGGGACTGATCCGTTTCGTAACGGAGAACTCCCGAATTCCGGTCATCAAGCACTACAAGGGGGTCTGCCACGTCTTCGTGGATGAAAACGCCGACTTCGACATGGCGGAGAGAATCATCATCAACGCCAAGACCCAGCGTCCCGGGGTCTGCAACGCCCTGGAAACCATCCTGGTTCACCAGTCCGCCGCCGCGGCCTTCATCCCCAGAATCGCGGCAACGTTGACCGGCATGGGGGTGGAACTGAGGGGCGACGACCGCTTCCGCGCCCATGCCCCGCAGGCCAAACCGGCGGTTGAAGACGACTGGTACGCCGAATACCTGGACCTGATCCTGGCCTGCCGCGTGGTGGACAGCCTGGACCAGGCGGTTGAACACATCAACCGTTACGGCTCGCTCCACACCGAATCCATCATCACCAAAGACTACAGCCGCGCCCATCGCTTCATCCGCGAGGTCAATTCCAGCTGCGTGCTGGTCAACGCCTCCACCCGCTTTGCCGACGGCGGCCAGTTGGGACTGGGAGCGGAAATCGGCATCTCTACCACCAAGCTGCACTCCTTCGGCCCCATGGGACTGGAGGACCTGACCACCACCAAGTTCATCGTCTACGGCGACGGCCAGGTAAGGGAATAGCTCGGCACGTGACCAGCCAATGCACCACGCCCCGCCGGGATGATCCCGGCGGGGCGTTTGCTTTGGGGATCAGATGGATTGACATGATAGTATCATATTGATACCATCTTTCCATGCCGAGAAAGATTCGAGAGCTGATCGCGGAGCTGCAGAGGGCCGGCTTTGTGGATCGTGGCGGCA
>CAZRPI010000165.1:0-2170 GCA_964601865.1 uncultured Pelobacter sp.
AATTCCAACAACAACTTCAGCATATTAGCGGAATTCAGGTGTTAAAGTTGGGGGAAAACGGTTGATTATCTCCAGGAACTCGTCCGGCAGGAGGGAACGCACCCGGCTCGCGATGGCCTCCGGTACGCCGCCGTAAAACGCCGCGGCGATCCCGCCGGTGATGCAGGCCTGGGTGTCGCTGTCCCCTCCCAGGGAAACCGCCTTCCTGACCGCATCCTCATAGTCGCTGGACTCCAGAAAGGCTATTACAGCCTCCGGCACACTTTTCTGACAGGAGACCTCGAAGCGGTATGCAGGCCTGATCTCGGCCAGGGTCCGGCCCAAGTCATAGCCGAACCGGCTCTCCAGTTCTCGTTTAATGTCCGTTTTACCGGCCCCGGTGCGGGCCAGAAAGACCGCCAGGGCAACGGACTGGGCCCCCTTGATCCCCTCGGGGTGGTTGTGGGTCACCACCGCGCTGCGGAACGCCTCTGTGAGAACCCGCTGTTCACTGTCGAAGGCCAGTCCCACCGGCGAGACCCGCATGGCCGAGCCGTTTCCCCAGCTGCCGTAGGGTTCCGGATCATCCGTCATCAGCCAGCGAATGAAGGAGCCTCCGTAACCGGCCCGTGGATAGCGGCGTCCCAGGCGATGCATCCAGGAGCCGTAGTCGCCATCCTCCAGGATGGCGGCGGCAACGGCCACGGTCATGACCGTATCGTCGGTGAAACGGCTCTCTTCATCGAACAGCGGAAAATCCTCGATCTTTACGGGACGGAATTCGTGGACCGACCCGATAACGTCACCGGCAATGGCGCCCAGCATGCTTACCTCCCCGGATGAAATGGACGAACAAGATTGGAAAAAGATGATTTCGATTTCAGAGGCAACCCCGAAAATGTTTATGGCCGATCAAACGTTCAGGTGGTGGGCAATAGTGGCGACGATGTTTTGTCAAGAACGGTTCTCTGCCTGAGGCACTGCTGTTCAAACGTCTGCCGGAGCTGGTTCATGATGTGGTCCTGTCTTTGACGTTTGATTCTGGTTCTGCGCCTGTGGGACTGACTGATCATGTTCAACGGCTTTCTTTCCGGAACTGCCGGGAGCAGGAATGCCCGTTCATCAATCTTAACCCCTCCCATGGAAGCCCAAAAGTTGTCGTAGTTGGAAAAGTAATGTTCCTGTATTGGCATTTGCCCCAAAGTCGCCTGATCCCTGACGGTGATCCCCAAAATCTTGGCAATGTTCAGCGCCGCGGCAATGGCGCGAACGGCAATCAGCAGCAGTGCTGGTGGACTAATGTCGTGCAGATCCTTTGTTGCGCGCTTGATCAGTTCAAAACGTTTTCCTCCCCCCTGCACCCTGGTTATATACAGAACATGCTCATCGACCAGATTGAATATCTGTCCCGGAATTATATTGAAAGATAATCGATATATAGGAATTGAATTTACATTGAGAACCAATTCAAGATTGCCATCATCAGCGTATTCAGGATAGGTCAGCGTAATCGCATAGTTGTTGTCATTTGCAGCATTATTCCATACAACAATGCAGTCATGCACAATATTCTCAATAAAACCGTCCTTCATGAATCTGTTTATAAAACAGTAGTGACTGGTGAGCATGAACAGCCTTGATTTTACGTCAAAAGACAGCGCCAGATAGCAGTTTGAAAAACACTGATAAATTATTCCGGGGTGATGCCATACCAGGTGCTTCATATTTTTGAGCATCATAACATTTATAAATGCCAGAACATCACCGAAGTGAAACAGAATTAAATGCAGGAATCCTAGACATGGTCTGCCCATGTGACAGAATCTGAGGTTCTTTAGCTGCGAAATGGCCCTCAACGTGATCGTGATAGTATTGATTTTTGACATGAGCTGACAGGCCCGCAATCGCATTAGAAAGTTTAATCCGTTATTAATTTTTAAGACGAAACAAATTATTACACCACAACCAATTTGGCAACCAAAAAACCGCCGGAAAAATCAGAAAAAGCGCAGAAGGCCATAAAAGGCAGGCGAAACGAGAATATTTCATACAAACCGCTGCCTTTGCCACGTCTTCTTGTCATCCGGACGATTGGCGCTAAAATTCAATATACAGGGAAGCCCCTGAAAACCGAGTTGTAACGCACGGCTGAAGCCGGATCGCGCCAGAGTTCGTGACATGGAACCGCAAT
>CAZRPI010000165.1:2270-6586 GCA_964601865.1 uncultured Pelobacter sp.
TGTAACGCACGGCTGAAGCCGGATCGCGCCAGAGTTCGTGACATGGAACCGCAATCAGCAGACAACACCGTCATGGGAAAACCGATCGGCGCCATCGTCGAGGTTCACGGGCCGGTCGTGCTGATCCACTGCGACACCTTGCCGCCTCTGCGCCAGGCGCTGACGGCCCGGGGCGGGGACAGAAGCTACACCTTTGAGGTCTACCAGCACCTGGATCGGGAAAATATCCGCGCCATCACCCTCGAAAACCCGACCGGCCTGAGGCGAGGCATGAGAGTCCATGACTGCGGAGCCCCCCTCTCGGTCCCGGTGACTCCGTCCTGTCTGGGACGTCTCCTGGACGCCTTCGGCGCCCCGCTGGACAACGGCCCTCCCCTTGAAGCCACGGAACGGCGCCCCATTCATGCCCAGCCCGCATTTTTCCATGAGACTACAGCCGCCAGCGGCATTCTCGAGACCGGCATCAAGGTGATCGATCTGCTCAGTCCGTTCGTGAGGGGGGGCAAAACCGGACTCTTCGGCGGAGCGGGAGTCGGCAAGACCGTGCTGATCATGGAGTTCATGCACGCCATCGTGGCACTGCACCGGGGCGTATCGGTATTCGCCGGCGTGGGCGAGCGCATCAGGGAGGGGCACGAACTGTGGCACGAGATGCTGGACGCCGGGGTCATGCCGCATACCCTGATCGTCCTGGGACAGATGGATGAGTCCCCCGGCATCCGCTTCAGGGTCGGGCTTTCAGCCCTGACCTACGCCGAGTATCTGCGGGACACCCTGGGCACGGAAGTCCTCTTCCTGATGGACAATGTATTCCGCTTTGCCCAGGCCGGCAGCGAGATCTCGGGCCTCCTCGGCCGCATTCCCGCCACCGTGGGGTATCAGCCGACCCTGATGAGCGAGGTTGCAGAGCTTGAGGACCGGATCATCTCCACCAGAGCTGGTTCACTCACCTCGGTTCAGGCGGTATACGTCCCGGCCGACGACATGACCGACCCGGCGGTAAACGCCATTCTGGGGCATCTGGATTCCATGGTGATTCTCTCCCGGTCCCAGGCGGCCAAGGGAATTTACCCGGCGGTCGACCCCCTCCAGTCAACCACCAGTCTCATGGACCGTCGGATTCTCGGCGACCGCCACTACGCGGCAGCCGAGGGGGTACGCGAGCACCTGGCGCGTTACCGGGAACTGGAGGATGTGATCGCCATGCTCGGCATCCAGGAACTTTCGGAACGGGACCGCCGGCTCGTGCTGCGTGCCCGCAAGATCCAGCGCTACCTGGCGCAACCCTTTCACGTGGCGGCGGAACATTCCGGCGTGAAGGGGGTCACCGTACCACTCGAAGAAACGCTGGCGGACTGCGAACGTTTTCTGCTCGGCTCGTATGATGACAGGACCGAGGAGGAATGCTACATGCGCGGCGCCATGGAAAGGCCCAGACCATGAGGACCATGACCCTGCATCTGCAGCATTCTTTCGGGCATGACTGTTTTGAAGGGCTCACCAGCTTCGTGGCTGAAGACTCCACCGGAAGCTTCGGCATCCTCCCCAACCACGCCCGGATGATGACGGCGCTGGCGCCGGGGCTGACACGCTTCCGGATCGGAGCGAGTGAATGGCACTTTCTGGCCCTCCCCGGTGGAATCCTCTACTCCACCGGCACCGATCTGACCCTCTGCACCAGACGCTATCTGCACGACACCGAATTCCATCACATGGGAGCACATCTGCTCGAAATTCAGAAAGCGGATCAGGAAACCCTGGGAGGAATCCGGGAAAGCCTGCACCGCCTGAAGGAGGAAATGTTGAGGCGGCTGCGCGAAATCCAGCGGGGCGGGTGAACCATGAAAAACGACGACAACCTCAGACAGCAGGTGGAACTGAGAATAAAAAGGCTGGCGAAAGCCGAACGCGAGCGGAAAACCGTGCTCGGGCAGACGGTCTACCTGGGCACGCTGGGGCTGCTCCTGGTGCTGCCGGTAATCGGAGGGGCCTATCTGGGGAGATGGCTGGACGGCATGGTACCCGGTTACTCCATGCGCTGGACCCTCTCCCTCATGTTTCTCGGCCTGGCAATCGGCAGCTTCAACGTCTACCTCCTGATCAGGGAACGGGATTAAGGCCGGTTTTCCGCAATTTTGCAGCGGCTTAATTTCCAGGAAAAAGGCAAAAAACCTCAACATTCAGTTCCTTCCCTTTCAAGGGGAAGGTAAGGATGGGGATGGGACCAGACGTTGTTACTTGCAGAAGAATCACATTTACCCCATCCCTCCTCAATCCTCCCCTTGAAGGGGAGGAAAATTTAAAAAACGATCAAATATTGGGACAAGCCATGCAGGAACATGCTCACATACTGTTTCATCTGGGGCCGCTGGCAGTGGGAGCAACCGTGGTGACCACCTGGGGAATCATGGCTGCCCTCTCCCTTGCCGCATGGCTCGTCACCCGGCGGCTGCGCCTTGAGGCAGGCCCGCTCCAGGTCATCCTAGAAGGAGTTGTCCAGACGATCCGCTCGGCGGTAGGCGATGTGCTGCCCCGCGAAGACGACACCGTTTTTCCGTTCGTGGCGACAATCTGGCTCTTCATCGGGTCGGCCAACCTCTCCAGCCTCATTCCCGGGGTCCACTCTCCCACCGCGGACATTTCGGCCACAGCGGCCCTGGCCATCCTGGTATTCTGTTCCGTGCACTGGTTCGGAATACGCATCCAGGGTTTAAAGGTGTACCTGCGCCACTACCTGTCGCCCAGTCCCATCCTGCTCCCCTTTCACCTCATCGGTGAAATCACGCGCACCCTGGCTCTGGCCATCCGGCTGTTCGGCAACATGATGAGCCTGGAGATGGCGGCGCTGCTCGTGCTCCTGGTGGCGGGGCTGTTCGCGCCCATCCCGCTGCTCATGCTCCACATCGTGGAGGCGCTGGTACAGGCGTACATCTTCGGGGTACTGGCGCTCATCTATATCGCCAGCGCCATCCAGTCGCTGGAGGCGCGGCGTTCTCCCAAGGAGGAAGAGACATGACTGCCAATTTCTGGTTTGTTCTCGCGTCAACCGTGACGGCGCTCCTCGCTATAACCATCGGCGTCATCACTCCGGCCAAGGCCATGGGCACGGCAATCTGCACCGCGCTGGAAGCCCTGGCGCGGCAGCCCGAGGCGGAGAAGTCGCTCACCCGCACGCTTTTCATCGGGCTTGCCATGATCGAGTCCCTGGCCATCTACTGCCTGGTCATCGTGCTGATCGTGCTATTCAGGAACCCGCTGCTCGAGTACCTCCTCAAATAAGGGAGACTTCCCATGGAACTCGACCCGACAACCTTCCTCATGGAAGTGATCAACTTCCTGATCCTGGTCTGGATCCTGAACCGTGTTTTCTACAGACCGGTGCGCAGAATCATCGCCGAACGCCAGGAGACCATGGAAAAAATCCGGGCGGAGGCGGACCAGGCCCTGGCCGAGGCTGCCGCCCTGAAAGAGAACTACGAGGGGCGGCTGGCTTCCTGGGATGTCGAGAAGGCCGGGATGCGCAGCCAGTTGCAGAGCGACATAACCCTCGAACGGGAACGCCGCATGGCGAGCCTTGAAGGGGAGCTGGAGGAGATGAGGGAGAAGTTCAGGATCGCCGAGGAGCGCCGTACGATGGAACTGACCCGTCTGAGCGAGGAACACGCCATCTCCGATGCCGCGCGATTCGCATCCCGTCTTCTCACCCGCATCGCCACACCGGAGCAGGGGGAGAGGCTGGTGGAGATGTTTCTGGAAGACATGGCCGCCCTTCCCGACGACCAGCGGCAGGCCGTCACCGAAGCCCTCGGGAAGGATGGCACAGCGGTGAACGTCGTGAGCGCCCATCCCCTCACACCGGAGGCGTCCGAACTGTTCAAAGAACGGTTCAGGGAGATCTTCCCGGTGGCGCAACTTTTCAACTTCACCGACGACCCATCACTCCTGGCGGGAATCCGCGTGATCGCCGGCCCGTGGAACATGGCCGCGAATCTCAAGGATGAACTGGCATTTTTCCGGGGAGGGAGCAATGGCGACTGAGGTTCCCACATCACCTCTGGCGGATCTGGAGGCCAGGCTCGACGGATACGCCCCGAAAACCCGTGTGAAGGAACGGGGGAGCGTCATCGCGGTGGGCGATGGCGTCGCCTGGATCACCTCCCTCCCCTCCGCGGCCCTGGATGATGTCATTGCGCTGGAGGAGGGGAGCGAGGCGCTGGTCTTCCATCTGGGGAGGGAGTTGGTGGGGGCGATCCTGCTGCGCCAGAGCGACCGTCTCACTTCCGGGACCGGAGCGCAGCTTTCGGGAACGCGCCCCT
>CAZRPI010000166.1:0-6574 GCA_964601865.1 uncultured Pelobacter sp.
CCTAGGATATATCACAACGGCATGACAGCGGTAAACCGTCAAATGCCCCGGGCTTGCTCCCGCCCTACCCCCCCTGTTACCGTCCGGTAACAACAACCTGAAAAACAGTATACATTTATTGATGTTTATGCTAAAAAAGCAAAATTTAGCAGTTTTGCAGTCAGGTGTTATACATTCAGCGTCCACTAGGAGCTTTGTGAATGAATTCAACCAAGTTTAAGATTTCAAGCTCATTGACATCGTTAAATACCGACACCATCGAACCCGTTCCCCTTCCGTCCAGGAAGCCGGGAGCGAAGGTGCACCGTCTCCCACCCTCCATCTGGAAGAAGATGGTCGCCGAAGAGAAAAGCCCCCTGGACGCGGCCATCAAGCGCACCCGGGACTTCTTCTTCCGCGAGCAGCTGCCCGATGGCTACTGGTGGGCGGAACTGGAATCCAACGTCACCATCACCGCCGAGTACATCATGCTCTTCCATTTCCTGGGCATGGTGGACAAGGAGCGGGAAAGGAAGCTGGCCAACTACATCCTGAGCAAACAGACCGCCGAGGGGTTCTGGACGCTCTGGTACAACGGCCCGGGTGACCTCTCCACGACGATCGAGGCCTATTTCGCGCTCAAACTCGCCGGCTATTCGAGCGACCACCCGGCCATGCGCAAGGCCAGGGAGTTCGTTCTGGCCAACGGCGGCATCATCAAGTCGCGGGTCTTCACCAAGATCTTTCTGGCGCTGTTCGGGGAATTCGCCTGGTTCGGCGTGCCCTCCATGCCTATCGAGCTCATGCTGCTGCCTGACTGGGCCTACTTTAACATGTACGAGTTCTCCAGCTGGTCGCGCGCCACGATTATTCCGCTTTCGGTCGTCATGTCGGAGCGGCCGGTGCGCAAACTTCCGCCGCGCGCCCGTGTGCAGGAGCTGTACGTCCGCCCGCCCCGTCCCACGGATTTCACCATCACCCGCGAGGACGGCCTTCTGACCTGGAAGAACTTCTTCATCGGCGCGGATCACCTGATCAAGGTCTACGAATCCTCGCCGATCCGCCCCTTCAAGAAACGGGCGGTCGCGGCAGCGGAAAAGTGGATCCTGGAGCACCAGGAACAGTCCGGAGACTGGGGGGGCATCCAGCCCGCCATGCTCAACTCCATCCTGGCGCTGCACTGCCTGGGGTACTCCAACGACCACCCCGCCGTGGCCAAGGGACTGGAAGCCCTGGCCAACTTCTGCATCGAGGACGACCACAGCATCGTGCTCCAGTCCTGCGTCTCCCCGGTCTGGGACACGGCCCTGGCCCTGGTGGCGCTGCAGGAGGCGGATGTGCCGAGGGACCATCCGGCCCTGGTCAGGGCGGCCCAGTGGCTGCTGGACCTGGAGGTGCGCCGCAGGGGAGACTGGCAGGTGAAGAGCCCCGAACTGGAGCCGGGAGGCTGGGCGTTCGAGTTTCTCAACGACTGGTACCCGGATGTGGACGATTCCGGATTCGTCATGCTGGCCATCAAGGATATCAGGGTCCGCGACAAGAAACACCGCGAACAGGCCATCAAGCGGGGAATCGCCTGGTGCCTGGGAATGCAGAGCGAAAACGGCGGCTGGGGCGCTTTCGACAAGGACAACACCAAGCATCTGCTCAACAAAATCCCCTTCGCCGACCTGGAGGCGCTGATCGACCCCCCAACATCCGACCTGACCGGCCGCATGCTGGAGCTCATGGGCAACTTCGACTATCCCAGAACCCATCCGGCTGCCGTGCGCGCCCTGGAGTTCCTCAAGCGCGAACAGGAACCGGAGGGTCCCTGGTGGGGACGCTGGGGCGTCAACTACCTCTACGGGACCTGGTCGGTGCTCTGCGGCCTGGAGGCCATCGGCGAAGACATGAGTCAGCCCTACATCAGGAAGGCGGTCAACTGGATCAAGTCGAGGCAGAACGGCGACGGCGGCTGGGGCGAGGTGTGCGAGTCCTATTTCGACCGCTCCCTGATGGGTTGCGGTCCCAGCACCGCGTCCCAGACCGGCTGGGCGCTCCTCTCGCTCATGGCGGCCGGAGAGGCGCACTCCGAATCCGCCGCCAGGGGAGTCAAGTACCTGCTGGACACCCAGAATGCCGACGGCACCTGGAACGAGGACGCCTTCACGGGGACCGGTTTCCCCAAATTCTTCATGATCAAGTACCACATCTACCGCAACTGTTTCCCCTTGACAGCTCTGGGCAAATACCGCAGGCTGACTTCGAAGGAGTGACGCCTCCGGGCGGACAATAAGAACGTATCGCAGGGGGGCCCCGAGTTAGACGCAATCCGGGGCTTCCCCTTTTTCAGCCGGTCCGGACATCCCTTTGCCGTTTTTCCGCGTCGGAGCCGGTCAGGACCTGACAGACCTGGAGCATATGAAAACATTCATCACCGGGGCAACCGGATTCATAGGAGCAAGCATCGCCCGGGAGCTGCTCAGGGAGGGGAGAGAGGTGCGGGCGCTGGTACGGCCCACCTCGGACACCTCCAACCTTGCCGGCCTGGACGTGGAATTATGGAAGGGGGACCTGCGCGACCGGGACAGCCTGGTCAGCGGCCTCAAGGGGTGCGACGTCCTCTACCACGCGGCGGCGGACTACCGCCTCTGGACCCGCTCCCCCCAGGAGATGTACCGCATCAACGTGGAGGGAACCGCCGCCATCCTGGACGCGGCCTTAAGAAACAACCTCTCGAAGGTGGTCTACACCAGCAGCGTGGGAACCCTGGGCAATCCGGGAGACGGAACGCCGGGAACCGAGGAGACTCCGGTCACCCTGGCCGACATGGTGGGACACTACAAGAAGAGCAAGTTCATGGCCGAGCGCGAGGCGGAGAAATTCGTGGCCAGGGGGCTGCCGCTGGTCATCGTCAACCCTTCCACGCCGGTGGGGCCCCATGACATCAAGCCGACCCCCACGGGCAAGATCATCGTGGATTTCCTGAACCGCAAGATGCCGGCCTACCTGGACACCGGGCTCAACATCATCGCCGTGGAGGACTGCGCCCGCGGCCACCTGCTGGCGGAAAAGCTGGGAAAGGTGGGATCGAAGTACATCCTGGGCAACACCAACCTCACCCTCTGCGCCATCTTCCAGCTCCTCCAGGAGATATCGGGGCTCCCGGCCCCGAAGTACAAACTTCCCTACACGCCGATCCTGCTGGCCGCCTACGTCAACGAGGGGCTGTCCAGAATCACGGGGCGGGAACCGCTGATCCCCCTGGCAGGGGTTCAGATGGCGGCGAAGTTCATGTACTTCGACTCCTCCAGGGCGGTCAGGGAACTGGGGCTGCCCCAGACCCCCGCCAGGGAAGCCCTGCGCCGCGCCGTCGAATGGTTCAGGGCCACCGGTTACGCGAAGTAGGGACCGAACCGCCGACCAATTGGGCATCACAGGTCATTACAGAGAACGGACAACCCATGTATCAGCACCTTACCCATATAGACTCACCGGCCGACCTGAAAAAACTGAAGCCGGAGCAACTACCCGAACTGGCCGCCGAGGTGCGCCGTTTCCTGCTGGACACCGTCTCGGTCACCGGCGGTCACCTGGGGTCCAACCTGGGGACCGTGGAGCTGTCCATTGCCCTGCTCTACTGTTTCGACTCGCCCAGGGACAAGATCGTCTGGGACGTGGGGCATCAGGCCTACACCCACAAGATCCTCACCGGGAGACGCGACCGCTTTCACACCCAGCGGCAGTACAAGGGACTCTCCGGTTTCCCCAAGCGGTCCGAATCGGAGCATGACGCCTTCGGGGTCGGGCACTCCTCCACCTCCATCTCCGCCGCCCTGGGCATGGCAGCCGCATCCGATCTGGCCGGGGCCCGTAACTACTCCATCGCCGTCATCGGCGACGGCTCGATGACCGGCGGCATGGCCTTCGAGGCCCTGAACCAGGCCGGGCATCTCAAGAAGAACCTCATCGTCATCCTCAACGACAACGAGATGTCCATCGCCAAAAACGTGGGCGCCTTTTCCACCTTCATCTCCCGCAAGATGACCGGAAAGTACTACCGCGACCTGAAACGGGAGATGGAAGGGCTCCTGCGCCACATACCCGCCATCGGTTCCGACATCCTGCACTTCGCCAAACGGGCGGAGAACTCCCTGAAGAGCTTCCTGACTCCGGGATCGCTGTTCGAGGCGCTGGGTTTCGACTACGTCGGGCCGCTGGACGGCCACGATCTCCCCCAGCTCATCGAGGTCTTCAACGGCATCGACCAGCCGGACGGGCCGATCCTGGTGCATGTCATGACAACCAAGGGGAAGGGTTACAAACCGGCCGAGGAAAAACCGGACCGGTTCCACGGCGTCGGCGCGTTCGACCTCGAAACCGGCAAGGGAGCGGCCAAGGGGCCGGTCAAGAGCTACACCGAGGTGTTCGGGGAAACCATGGTGGAGCTGGCCGAGCAGGACTCCTCCATCGTGGCGATAACCGCCGCCATGCGCGACGGAACGGGGCTGAAGGCGTTTTCGGAGCGTTTTCCCAAGCGCTTCTTCGACGTGGGGATCGCGGAACAGCACGGCATGACCTTTGCCGCCGGTCTGGCGGCCGAGGGGTTCCGGCCGGTGACGGCCATCTACTCCACCTTCGTCCAGCGCGCCTACGACCAGATTTTCCACGACATCTGCCTGCAGAAACTGCCGGTCACGATCGCCATGGACCGGGGCGGACTCGTGGGGGATGACGGCCCCACCCACCACGGCGTCATGGACTACTCCTATCTGAGGCACATGACCGGCCTGACCCTGATGGCGCCCAAGGACGAGAACGAACTGCGCCACATGCTCAGGACAGCGGTCTACAGCGGCGTTCCCATTTCACTGCGTTACCCGCGCGGCGCCGGGTATGGAGTCGAACTGGACAGTGAGTTGAAATCACTGGAAATCGGTAAGGGTGAAATGCTGCTGGAGGGGGGTGACCTCTGCATCATCGCCATCGGCTCGACCGTCTACCCCGCCTTCCAGGCCGCGGAAGCCCTGCGCCGGGACGGAATTGACGCCGGCGTGGTCAACGCCCGCTTCATCAAGCCGCTGGACGCGGAACTGATCCTGTCGGTAGCCGATGCGTGCGGCCGGATCGTAACCGTCGAGGAGAACGTGCTGCAGGGAGGATTCGGCAGCGCGGTTCTGGAGCTTCTCAACAACGGCAGACGGCGGCACGTTGCCGTCAAGCGCCTGGGGATTCCTGACCGCTTCGTGGAGCACGGCCCGCAGGCCCAGCTGCGACGGGATCTGGGGATCGACGCAGCGGGGATCGAAGCCGCGGTCCGTGCCTTCATGGATCTTCCCGGCAACTTCAAGCTGACTCCCTGAATGCCGTGACTGCCGCCCGCCGCGGGTACCGGCCGATTGCCATCGAACTGATGAAAGGATGTTTTTAAATGCGTTTCCCGTTTCGCCTGAACTATGACCTGACCAGATACATCATATCCAACAAGCTGCGCAAGGTGGAAAAGTACCCCCTGGTGCTGATGTTGGAGCCGACCCATCTCTGCAACCTCTCCTGCTCCGGTTGCGGACGCATCCGCGAATACGCCGCCACCATCAGGGAAATGCTGACCCTGGAGGAGTGCCTGAAATCGGTGGACGAATGTCCGGCGCCGGTGGTCACCATCACCGGCGGCGAACCGCTCCTCTACCCCCACGTCAACGAACTGATCAGAGGGACCCTGGACCGAGGCAGGCACATCTACCTCTGCACCAACGGGATCCTGCTGGAAAAGGCGCTGGATTCCATGACCCCCCACCCCAACTTCACCTTCAACATCCACATGGACGGCCTTGAGGAGACCCACGACCGCATCCTGGAGCGCAAGGGGGCCTTCAAGCTGGCCCTGGCCGGGATCAAAAAGGCAAAACAGATGGGATTCCGCGTCTGCACCAACACGACCATCTTCAAGGAAACCAACCTGGTGGAGATCGAGATGCTCTTCACCCTGCTGGAGGAGATCGGCGTCGACGGCCTGCTGGTGGCGCCCGGGTTTGACTACGAGGCCGTGGGAGAGCACCTGTTCCTGGAACGCCGCGAGATTGAAAAAAAATTCGCCCAGGTGTACGAGATGAGCAAGAAGCACCGTTTCTTCTCGACCCCCATGTATCTCCGTTTCCTGAAGGGGGAGAAGAAGCTGGAGTGCACCCCCTGGGGCAACCCGACCCGCAACACCCAGGGGTGGAAGGCGCCCTGTTACCTGATCACCGACGCCCACTACCCCACCTTCAAAGAGATGATGGAGAAGACCCAGTGGGACAGGTACGGCGTGGGCAGGGACCCCCGTTGCGCCCAGTGCATGATGCACTGCGGTTTCGAGCCGAGCGTGGTCGAAGAGATCGGCAAGAGCTGGAAAGACATCTGGGAAATGTTCATCTGGAATTTGACGTGATGGAGCCTGCAGAATAAATGGGCGAATCCGTATAGGCGTCATTTCCCCGGAAAAGTCAATCCGGGAATTTCAATCGAAAAACCCGCCGGACCTGAACAAGGTGTGGCGGGTTTTCTTGTGTTATCACCCTTCCAGCACGTCGCCCGTTCTGAAACAGGTTTGACAATAAACCGAAGCCGGACA
>CAZRPI010000167.1:0-2273 GCA_964601865.1 uncultured Pelobacter sp.
CCCTGATGTTTCTCCACGGCAGGGGACTATGAACGGCCGTGCTTGTGACGCGCGCTCCATTCCGGGGTGCGCATCTTGCGATAGAGGGTGTTCCTGCTGATTCCGAGCCTGCGCGCGGCGGCGGCGATATTTCCGCGGCACTCCCGTACCGCTTCGCTGATGGCGATTTTTTCCAGGTTATCCAGGTTGTTCCCATTCACCGACGACGATGAAAATCCCCCCTCACCTGCTGCCGCATCCCGCTGAACTCCCCAATGCGACCCCTGCTCAAGAAAATCCTCGGCGAGATGATCCACGGTTATCTCGTTTTCATAGCCGAGCAATGCCACCGCCGTCCGCAGAACGCTGTGCATCTGACGGATATTTCCCGGCCAGGGGTGTCTCTCGAAAATCTCGACCACCCCGGGACTCAGGCTTACCGTCCTGTCCGGGACCACAAGCCCCTCGATGATGGAACGGGCCAGCGCCATACGGTCCATCCGATGCCGCAGCCTGGGAAGTGTTATGAGCATGCCGTTCAGACGATAGTAGAGATCCTCCCGGAATCTTCCGGCCTCGACTTCTTCCCGCATTTTACGGTTTGTTGCGCAGATCAGGGCGAAATCAACCTGAAACGACTCGGCGCCGCCCAGCGGTGTAACGGTGCGTTCCTGAAGCACCCGCAGCAGTCTGGACTGGAATTGGACCGGCATGTCGCCGATCTCATCCAAAAACAGGGTACCGCCATCCGCCTGCCTGATCTTGCCGGCATACCCCTTGCGCTTGGCGCCAGTGAACGCTCCCTCCTGGTAACCGAACAGCTCGGATTCAATGAGCCCCTCCGGGAGCGCGGCGCAGTTCAGCGCCACGAACGGCCCTTCCCTCCGCAAACTGTCGTTGTGCATTGCCCGGGCAAACAGCTCCTTGCCCGTGCCCGATTCTCCCTCGAGCAGAACCGGAATATCGTGCCCGAGGATCTTGCGGGCCCGCGCGATGATCCTCAGCATCCCCGGATCGCCCAGTTCGAGATGATCCAGCAGCGGTTTCCGGTCCGCGCCCTGTGCGGTCGTTGCACAGTATGGTGGCTGTCTGTCAACGGCGGGCAGACTCCTGGATGACGTGATCAGGTTGCTTTTGCTGCGGCAGAATATGGTGACGCCGGCGCAGGTGCGAAGTTCCTTCACCGGCCAGTGGAACTGCCCCGGCTGATCAAAGAGCACGGAGAGCGGCGTATTGAACAGTGAGGAGAACGTATGGAGTTCAGCCTGATGGCGATCAATCTCAAGATACTGAAACGCGCTGCGGTTGGCCGCCAGAAAACGGCCGTCCTGGGAGAAAACGATAATACCTTCGTACATGGTCCCGATAAATTCCGGCCGGACATGGAAATTGATCACCAGGTCGTGCTCAAAGCCGGTTGTGAACATCTGGTTTTCGATCTGCTGGCCCGAAATCCTGACCAGGGCAATCGTGTGCGGCTGGTGTACCCGTCCATCTCCTGAAACGTCCAGTATCCCCATGATTCTGCCGAATGGATCGAAAACCGGAGCAGCCGAACAGGTGAGAAAATGGTTGCTGACAATGAAATGTTCCGCATTGTGCACCACGACCGGCTCCCGTTCAACCAGCGCGGTTCCTATGGCATTGGTTCCCCGGATTCCTTCCGACCAGATTCCTCCCGGCAGAAGGGAAACCCTGCGGGCCTTGCCCAGGAAATCGGGGTCACCCAGCGAGTGGAGCACCACACCGGAAGCATCGGCAAGAAGAACCTTGCTGGAGGTGTGAATGATCTGCTCGTACAGGTTATCCATCACCGGCAATGCATGCAGCAGCAGCTTCCGGTTTTCCTCCCTGAGGGTCACCAGTTCCCGGCTTGTGAGCATGGGAAAGTCGGTGGATTCATCCTCCGCCGAAACGCCGTTCAATACGGAACGCTGCCATGAGCGGACGATGAAATCGGGAACAAGGCCGTCCGGAACGGTGCCCTGGGCGAAGAAAAAATTGCGCGCGCGTTTGATCTTGATCATGGAGTCCGAACGAAGAGCATGGTACAGTAATGCTCCAACATTAATGAGATAAAAACGGGAAATACCATTTAGCACATTTTGTGCCCAAAAGCAATTTTTTCGACCGGATTTTCCGGCCAAATCGACACATTCCGATTCAGCGAAATTAAATACGCTTTACCATGTTATATTTTGTGACACATGTGACAGCTGCCCAGAATCTGTGTTACACTTTGCCGAAATCCATCAACCAGTTCCAGCGTCCCTGGACACACGGGAAAGGTAGCC
>CAZRPI010000167.1:2373-6491 GCA_964601865.1 uncultured Pelobacter sp.
CCATGTCTTCCAGGCAAAGTATTTAAGTTTAGGCGGAAAACCGATCAGGCGCGTAAAACCGCATTTCAACGGATCACTCAAAGGAATAATAACGCCGTTATCATGGCACGTATCATGCTAAAGTAAATCTTTCCACAGTGCGTGAAAATCATTGATCGACTGATACCCAGTTGTTTCCAAAGAATACGGCCAACAATGACGGGGGAAGATAATGACGCTTCAAGCTGCCCAGGGATCGAATGACCAGAATCTGCAACAACAGCTGACCACCCCCGACTCCTGGAAAAAAACCGTGTCGGAAACACTGCTGAACCTGCACATCATACCGGAAAGATTCAACGGAAAGGTTGTAGTTTCATTCAAGAACGGCGGAGTCAGCTATCTGGAGAAATCGGAGACGCTCAAGTAATGACCGCAAAGCCCGAACAGATGAATATCGAAGAAACAACCACCCGGAAAACCTGCGCAATCTGCGGAGAGGTGGTGGATCCGGACGATTACCGCGTAAAGCAGTGCACCAGATGCGGTTCATGGTTCTGCTACAAACACCTGGGACAGTACAAGGCCCAGTGCACCCTCTGCGCCACCTATACGCTAAAAAATCTTTACGGAAGATGACATAAGGCATGGGGCTCAAAGCCATGCCGGTCTAATAGAGGAGCCGGTTAGTGAAATTATGTTTCCCCGTAATAAAAGACAGTGGCATGGAAAGTATTATCTACGGTCACTTCGCCTCGTCGCCGCTGTTCCTTGTCGTTGACACGGATACACGCCAAACGAGCGCCATCCCGAATTGCGACCCCCATAACCCGTATCAGGGATGCAATCCTTTCTGCGCCCTGAGGGGGAGGCAGCTCGACGCTATCATCGCCGGAGGCATGGGTGACGATTCGCTGCGAACCATGCACCTGTGCGGATTCAGGGTATTCGAGGCGCAATCCGAGAGTATCGTGGAAAACATCACCCTGTTTGAAAACAGGGATCTGGCCGAATCGGTCATCATGGACAGTCACCTGGAGGGGAGATGTTCCGGCAGTGGTGATTCCGACAGTGGGAATTCCCACGGATGCGGCCACACAAGGCATCAGTGTCATCATTGATATTTCAATATCGTGGGAAACAGGCGCCCACTCCGTCCCCTGTCATGAACAGGCGAAACGGAACCCGCACTGAACACCGAATCCATCGATAATGTTTTGCTTCTCATTCACGACAATGCAGTCGTTTATCCATGGATTCATGAAAGGTACAAACCATGATTAAAGAAATACCAGTCCAGGAGGCTGTCGGCTCCGTGCTTTTTCACGACATCACCCGCATCGTTCCGGGTGAATTCGCCGGCCGCGCCTTCAAGAAGGGTCATATCATACTGGAAGAGGACATCCCGAAACTTCTCAATCTCGGCAAGGACAACGTCTATGTGCTGGATCTTGAGGAGGGATACCTCCATGAGAACGATGCGGCCGTGAGGATTGCCAGGGCGGTATGCGGAAGCAATATTCGCATGACCGAGCCTTCCGAGGGAAAGGTGACCATGAAGTCGGTCATCAGGGGGCTGCTCAAAATCAACGTCGCGGCCCTCAACCGGATCAACTCCATCGACGAGATCGTTCTGGCGACCCTCCACACGGACCGCCTGGTCACGGCGGACACAAACATTGCCGGAACCAGGATTATCCCGCTGTTCACCGATGAGGAGAGGATCAGAAATGTGGAAACGATCGCACGGGACAACTTCCCCGTGATCGACATCAGACCCTTCAGACCCTTCAGGGTGGGCATAGTTACGACTGGAAACGAGGTGTTCCACGGCCGGATCGAGGACAAATTCGGACCCATCATCCGGAAGAAGATGAAGAGCCTGGGGAGCGAGGTATTCAAGCAGATCCTCGTTTCGGACAGCGTTCCCATGACGGTGGCGGCAATCCACGAGTTGATCAACGAGGGAGCCGAAATGGTGGTGGCAACCGGCGGCATGTCGGTGGACCCGGATGACCGCACTCCGGCCAGCATCCGCGCGGCCGGAGGCAAGGTGGTAACCTACGGTTCGCCGACCTTTCCCGGCGCCATGTTCATGCTTGCCCATATCGGAGCAATTCCCGTCATCGGCATTCCCGGCTGCGCCATGTACCACAAGGCAACGGTCTTCGACCTGATCGTACCCCGAATTCTGGCGGGTGAAACCATAACCCGCGAGGACATCAGCAAGCTTGGGCATGGCGGTCTCTGCTCCACATGCCCGGAATGCCGGTTCCCCAATTGCAGTTTTGGCGCCTAAGCCGGGAAATGGTACCCAAAACCTGTAAATTCTTAATTTGTAACTCGTGATTCGTGGTTTGTGGCCGGTCCCCGGCCCCCTGTCACCAGTCACCAATTTTATAATGATGGAGGAGACACTGTATGATCAAGAAAGTGTTGAATGTTAACGGTGTTGAGCGGACCCTGATCGTGGATCAGGAAGCGCTCCTGTCCGACGTTCTGCGCAAGCAGCTTCACCTGACCGGGGTAAAAGTAGGCTGCGGGAACGGCCAATGCGGCGCATGCAACGTAATCCTGAACGGGAAACTTGCTCGTTCCTGTACCACCAGGATGAAGAGGGTCGAAAACCGGTCAACCATAACCACGATCGAGGGTATAGGCACCCCCATCAACCTCCATCCGATCCAGAAGGCGTTCATATTCCACCACGCCATCCAGTGCGGCTTCTGTACCCCCGGTTTCATTCTCTCCACCAAGGTCCTCCTGGACCAGAACCTCAATCCGACCCGCGAGGAAGTGCGCGACTGGTTCCAGAAACACCGCAACGCCTGCCGTTGCACCGGTTACAGCATGATCGTGGACGCGGTTCTGGACGCCGCCAAATGCCTGCGCGGCGAAATCACCGCCCAGGCCCTCGAATACAAGCCGCCCGCAGACGGCAGGGTATACGGGACCCGCATTCCCCGCCCCACTTTCGTCGCCAAGGCGTGCGGACTGTGGGACTTCGGCGAGGACATGGCCACCCAGTTGCCCGAAGACACCCTGCAGGCCGCACTGGTCCAGCCCAGGGTTTCCCACGCCATCATCAAGGGAATCGACACTTCCGAAGCCGAAAAGATGCCGGGCGTCTTCAAGGTCGTTACCCATAAGGACGTCAAGGGGCGCAACCGCATCACCGGCCTCATCACCTTCCCCACCAACAAGGGTGACGGCTGGGACCGGCCAATTCTCAACGACGACAAGATCTACCAGTACGGTGACGTTGTAGCCATCGTCTGCGCCGACACGCGCGACAACGCGAAGGCGGCCGCCGAGAAGGTCAAGGTGGACCTGGAGATCCTGCCAGCCTACATGAACGCGCCGGCTGCCATGGCAGAGGACGCCATTGAAATCCACCCCGGCACCCCCAATGTCTATTATACGTGCTACAACAACAAGGGCGAAGACGTCAAACCGATCATCGAAAAGGCCGCGCACAAGTTCTCCGGCGAGTACTACCTGCAGCGCCAGCCCCACATGCCGCTGGAGCCGGACTGCGGTTTCGCCTACATCGACGACCAGAACCGCGTGGTTGTCCACTCCAAAACCATCGGCGCCCACCTGCACCTGTTCATGATCGCGCCGGGTCTCGGCCTGGAGCCGGACCAGCTGGTTCTTGTGCAGAACCCCACCGGAGCGACCTTCGGCTACAAATTCAGCCCCACCATGGAAGCCCTCGTGGCCGCGGCTACGATGGCCTGCGGCGGCCGTCCCGTTTTCCTCGGCTATGACTGGTACCAGCAGCAGACCTACACCGGCAAGCGCTCGCCGTTCTGGCTGCGCGGCACCCTGGCCTGCGACGAGGAAGGCAGGATGCTGGCCCTCGAATCCAGCTGGGAATGCGACCACGGTCCCTATTCCGAGTTCGGCGACCTGGTAACCCTGCGCGGCGTGCAGTTCATCGGCGCGGGCTACGACCTGAAGAACATCCGCGGCGTGGGCCGCACTGTCTGTACGAACCACGGCTGGGGTTCAGCCTTCCGCGCCTACGGTTCACCCCAGAGCTTCTTCCTCGGCGAATCCCTGGTGGACGAACTGGCCAGGAAGGCCGGATTCGACCCGTTCGAATTCCGCTACAAGAACATCTACCGCCCCGGCGC
>CAZRPI010000168.1:0-1531 GCA_964601865.1 uncultured Pelobacter sp.
TGGCTCCCCAGCGCGGACTCGAACCACGGACAAGGTGGTTAACAGTAACCTTATCTAGCATTTTCAGGCAGTTTCACCCCACCCCAAAAACAACTAAAACTTGTTGACAAATGAATAAGTTATACCTATATCTATATTCAGGCTATTTCAGGAAAATTCACCCTAGCAAGGATACAAGAGGATACACCAGAGGATACACGAAACAATCTGTATCCTTTTTCGGGGAGAACAAAACCATGGCAACCACCACCCGCTTCACCGACAAACACATCAAGAACCTGAAGCCAAGAGAGAAAGAATATTGGGAACGAGAAGGGCAAGGCTTTGCAATCCGGGTATTACCTTCCGGTGAAAAAGCATGGTACTTCATCTATACATTCAACGGGCGCAAGCGGTATATGCGCCTGAAGGATGGCGGTTACCCCGACGTATCGCTAGCAGATGCCCGGGAAGCTTTCGACATTGCCAAGGTGAAGGTAAAGAACGGGATCGATCCTCTAGCAGAAAAACAGGCAGAGCGCGACGAACGGCGCAAGGCTCCCACCATTGCCGACTTGGTTAACGAGTACATCGAACGTCACGCCAAGCGCTTCAAGAAGTCATGGGCGAAGGATGAGGCCATTCTCAACCGGGATGTAGTTCCGGCATGGGGCAAACGCAAGGCCGCGGATATCACCAAGCGGGATGTCCTGCTTGTCCTGGAGGGCATTGTCAATCGAGACGCCCCCGCCATGGCAAACAACTGCTTTCAGATCATCCGCAAGATGTTTAATTGGGCGGTTGAACAGGATATCCTTCCACACACGCCGTGCTCCGGCGTCAAGCTCCCCTCCCCTAAACTGGCGCGGGAAAGGACTCTATCCGAATCCGAGATAAAAGCCCTATGGGAAAACCTCGGCCGTACAGACCTGAATATGTCCCCTGAATCGCGCCGCGCGTTGAAGCTCATTCTGGTAACCGCACAACGCCCGGGTGAAGTGATCGGCATGCACTCCAGCGAGATTGACGGCCGCTGGTGGACGATCCCCAGCGAACGCGCCAAGAACGGCAAGGCTCACCGCGTATATTTGACCGATACAGCGCTTTCTCTTATCGGCGATACCCAAGGCAAAGGGTACATCTTCCCGACTCCCCACAGGGAAAAAGAGAAACCGATAGGGGATACTGCATTGGCTGTAACGGTGAACAGGAACATGAACATTCCTATAACCGACAAAAACGGCAAGCCTCTATTCACTGCCGATGGGAAACCCGCCACAGAGAACCGGCTGGTAGTGGATCATTTCACCCCTCATGATTTGCGTCGGACGACAGCAACCTTCATGGCCAAGAATGGCGAAATGGATGAGGTGATTGACGCCGTGCTGAACCACGCCAAGCAAGGCGTTATTAAGGTCTACAACCAATATCGCTACGACAAAGAGAAGCAAGCGGCCCTTGAAGCCTGGGAAAACAAACTGAAAATCATTCTTGCCGGTGACAAGGTTATTGACCTGGGGCAGAAACGAAGTGAACGCGCCACAGCCTGACA
>CAZRPI010000168.1:1631-6281 GCA_964601865.1 uncultured Pelobacter sp.
GCCTGACAGTTGAGACGGCCACGGAACGGAAGAAGGCTGCGGCATGAAAAGGCGGTTGCTGTAACTCACCCTTTCGCGGGGATAGTCCAGACGACAAGACACATGAAAATGGCTTGATGTTTTTGAAAAAGTATGATTTAATAAAAGCTGTAATATATTATTAACCTTGACGGCGGTGCCAACAAGGTTAGAGACATAGAGGATTTTTCCAACTAACTATTTGAGGGGCGGTGCCCCAAGTGTGGTAAGCTGGTTAAATTCTGTCTACATGGAGGGCGGTGCCTGAAGTGTAAGACCAATTCAACAGGCCGGTGGCCTTGGGAATTGCGTGATGCTGATCAACACAAGTTGATCCTTTACCAATTGCCTAGGCTCCCGGCCTTTTTTATCCCCGGCTTGCTAGGCGCAGTCCGGGTTTTTTTATGCCCGGAGAAGGGATTATTCAGATGTCCATCCATCCATTCAAAGAAATTGTGTCGCCAAAAGAATTGCCATCGGTTACGGGGTTATCCATCCCGACAATATGGAGGTTGGAAAAATCCGGCGGATTCGTTCCAAAAATTCGTTTGTCAGCTGGCCGCGTCGGTTATCGCCGCTCTGACATTGAGGCATGGCTTCAGTCCCGGACAGTTTCGGCGGAGGTGTAGCTACCATGACCTCCAGACCAACAGAAACCACAGATCTGGACCTTGCCGCCGCTTGGATGGCTGTTGCCGGAAAGCAACCCTCAGTATTTCAACCTAAGGGAAAACGTCTCGCTATCTGTGAGTTGCCGGATGACGAAGCTACACGGGAGATTATTGTTGCATATGCAACTGGCACGCTTTGCCTGAATGTCAAGACCTTTGCCGCCTGCCGCAGTTGGTTGTATCGCAAGGTTCGGGAAGTCTGCCAAGGAGGTAAACATGAGTAACCGCCTCCTTACCAAGCCCCTTCATGACAACCTTATCGGCCTCCAGCGCAAAATTGACCGCCTTGAGGACACGCGGATAACGCAGGCTATCTCCGATTGCATCCAATTTGTTTTGATCGAAGCGGAGCGGCTTGATGTTGAGGAGGACACAGAATGACAGCATTCATTTCTGTGTCCTTGATGATCAGCAAGGTATCATCTGTCATGGACAACAATCCCGAACCTGTCCAAACGACATGGGATGCTTTTGTGAAAGCTTTCAAGCATCCTGTTATCAAAGGTGATTTGCCTCTTGTCCAGTACCTTCAGGCAGAAAAGAGTGTCAGGGACAAACAAAAAGACGGCAAAGCCATTATCCCCGGTACATACTCCCAACCAAATACCAGAAATCAGGACAAGCTTGAAACCCTGTCTTTGGTAACACTTGACCTTGATAACGGTCAACACACCTTTGAAGGGCTTTGTAATCTGCTGGAAGGGCTAGAATCTGTTGTTCTTACCAGCTACAGCCATTCCCCCGACAAACCCAAATTCAGGGTTTATATCTTACTTCAGACACCCATTACAGCCGAAATCAAGCCGACCTTGGGGCGGATCATTGATTACTTTGAAGATCGTATCGGCGGCATCGACCCTGCTTGTCGAAAACCGGGGCAGTTGTACTTTACCCCTGCATGTCCACCGGGGGGCGAAGAGTATTATCAATGCCGCCACATATCCGGGACGCCGCTTGACCCTAACGATTTTCCAGCGCCACCGGAGCAAGACAAACTCAAGCCGGTAAGTACCCCCCACAGCAAACCGGGAGACGATTTCAACAAGCGCGCCGACCTCCATGAATTGTTGGTGCAGGGAGGATGGGCACATTCTCACCGCAACCACTATAGACGGCCGGGTAAGAACCACGGCGTTAGCGGTAGTATTCTGGACAGCGGTTTCTATTGCCACAGCTCCGCACCCGAGGCAGCACCGTTTGAATGTGGGAAGTGCTACAGCCCTTTCGCCGTGTACGCTCTCACCCAACACAACGGCGACTATTCCGCCGCCGCCCGCGAACTGAGAGCTAAGGGGTATGGTGATCAGGTGCCGGACCTGCCCCCCCGATTCAAGGGGGAAGGGGAGCACACCAAAGAATCCACGGATGATCAGTTTTCCCCCAAGCCCTCATTGCTTCGGGACATGGCGCAAATTCTCCTTAATCCCTGTGAACCCGAATATCTGATTGATGGCATCCTGGAAAAGAATACTACCAACTTGCTGACCGGCCCGTCTGGTTCTTACAAGAGTTTCATCACCGATGACATATTGCTGTCCGTAACTACCAATCGGCCTTGGGCTGGTCACACCATCAAGCAGACTGGGCCTGTCGTGCTTGTCGCAGGCGAAGGTCGCGCCGGTATCCCGCGCCGCATCCAGGGGTGGCTTAATGACAGGGGTACGGAATTGCCCCCCAACCGCTTTTTTATAACCCAGTCCAGCATTGAACTTGATCCGGTTGGCGCGCGTCAGCTTACTACTGAGATTGAGCAGATTGCCCAGGAGCACGGGAACCCGGTCATGTTGGCTGTTGATACCATCGCACGAAGCCTGCCATGTGATTCGGATGAAAACAGCGCCAAAGACATTATGGCGTTTGTCAGTATCATCGATCAGCTCCGGGACAAATTCGGGTGTGTGGTCCTGCTGGTCGCCCACGTGGGACATGGTGAAGAAACCAGACTCCGGGCGCGCGGTTCGTCGGCACTTGGGGCGGCAATGGATTCCATCATCGTTGTGGACCCGCGCCGGAACTGTCTGATTTGGACGAAGACGAAGGACGCCCCGCCACCTGAACCGTTGCCCTACAGTTTGCGGCCTTGCGCGCCCTCTGCCGTCATTGATTACGGGACCGATGCTGCGCCCACCACAATTACCAGCGACAAGAAGCTAAATAAATCTGAACAACTGGGCCTTGAGACTCTACAGAAGGTTTGCCGGGACGCTGGGCGGGACTTCGCCAGTATCATGGATTGGCGCTTTGAATATTTCCGTTCACATTGGGCGGATAGCGCTGACGCCAAACGCAAGGCATTCACCAGAGCCAGAGAAACACTTGTGAGTACCGGGTTGGTTCACGTTGAAGACGACAATTATTTCCTTGTTACACCGGACAAAACACTAAATGTCCGGACATGTCCGGACAGATATCCGGGGGCAGACCGGACGGACACGGACACACTCCTTAAGGAGTGTCCGGTTGTCCGGCCCCTTGTCCGGTCCGAAGTCCCTACCTACACCAGAGAGGACTTCATGGAGGTGACGGCATGATGGTCAGAACCATTGCAGAGATTTCCACACCTAAAGGAGTAATCCCTATAGGCCAAATCATAGATGTCCCGCCGTGCGTGCCGGAACTGAAAGACAAAGTGGTCCCGTTGACCGACGGCAGGGAAAAGCTGACCTATTGCCCCGTGTGTGACTGTTGGTGCTCATGCCGGATTCCAGAGTTTGCACACGAATGTAAAAATTGTGGGGGTGCAGCATGAGGTACCGGAAAAAATCTAGTGGTTGCCCGGCCTGGATTCTCGAAGGAGTCCGGCGGGTCAGGGAGCAGGCGACGGGCAAGGCAAAAGTCACCTCCATTTTGGAAAATGGCTTGTCAACCAACGGGCGGGAGTCCCCGGACTCTTCCGGTTCCTCACCTACCCCATGAAATTGTCAACCCATAGTCAACCGTGAAAAAGGAGCATTATGAGAAAAGACTTAGCAAAAAAGATCGACCTTGAAAAAGCCATTGAGCTGCGGCTGAAGGGTGTCGCCTTGGAGGATATCGGCGTTCGTTTCGGCGTCTCCCGGCAGGCTGTTCACAAGGCGCTCAAGCCCTATCTCGATGGCGATGATATTGACCTTGAAACCTGGAAACAGCGGCGGGCTGATATCTTGGCGCACAAACAGGCTGTAACGCTGTCGAAACTTAACCCCGCCGATATTGAGAAAGCGTCTCCCCGCGACAAGGCGGTAATTTTCGGGGTTTTGTACGATAAGGAGCGGTTGGAGCGTAACCAGTCCACGAGCAATGTGAGCGTGTTATTTGAGATTGCCGAGGACGCGGAAAAACGACGCCGCGAGCTGTTATCAAACGGCGGCACAATTGAAACAGAAAGGGTATAAAATGAACAAAATTAAAGAGTTGCAGACAAGAGTTAAAGAGTTGCATGTGCAAATTGCGGAGTATTCCGAGCAAGTAACCGGCGCTCGTTTGAAAAAATCCCAGACTGAGAACGCCGCCATTGTTCACCGTCAGAAAATTGACGCTGCGGCAGAGGCGTACCGGCAGACTGTGGGGCGGATCGAAAAAGGTGAGCGGCATCTTTCCGGGGAACTTCCGGGATTACGGAAGGTTTACGATGATTTGAAATTCGCTTTGACATCGGTCCAGAAGGCTGCAGACGATGCCGCCATCAAGCTGCAGGAGCTTGAACGGGAACACCTGCAAGCCAGCGGAGCAAACGCACTCCAGCAGGCCAAGCGGGACTTGGCTTTTGAATTGTATCAGGACGCCAAAACCCGGCGTGGAGCGGCGCTCGTTGCCGAGCTTAACGAGTTGTACGGGTATTTCCACGAAGCCCGTCCAGAGCGGAATTTTGCTCAGTTTCTCACCGATTTGGGGGTGAAGGCATGAGAGATGGTTTCGACATCAGAACAGCACCACGGGCGGACGTTGACCGCGAGTTGCGGAATCTGCTCCAATCACAGCG
>CAZRPI010000169.1:0-6216 GCA_964601865.1 uncultured Pelobacter sp.
TCTTAACCAGCCGGTCGAACGCCAGATAGATGACCGGAGTCGTGTAAAGCGTCAGGATCTGGCTGAAGATCAGGCCGCCGGCGATGGCGATCCCCAGCGGACGGCGCAGTTCCGAGCCGACGCCGCTCCCCATGGCCAGGGGAAGGGCTCCCAGGAGCGCCGCCAGGGTGGTCATCATGATGGGGCGGAAACGGAGCAGACAGGCCTGGTAGATGGCGTCGTCCGGATTTTTTCCCTCGTTACGCTCGGCGTCCAGCGCGAAATCAACCATCATGATGCCGTTCTTCTTGACGATCCCGATGAGCAGGATGATGCCGATGACGGCAATGACGTTCAGGTCGTTGCGGAAAGCCATGAGCGACAGCACCGCTCCCACGCCCGCAGAGGGGAGGGTGGAGAGGATGGTGACGGGGTGGATGAAGCTTTCGTACAGTACGCCCAGCACGATGTAGACCGTTACCAGGGCGGCCAGGATGAGGAGCGGCAGGTGAAGCAGGGATGACTGGAATGACTGGGCCGTCCCCTGGAAGCTGCCGGTGAGGCTGGCCGGCAGCTTCATGTCGGCGATGGCCCTTTTCACGGATTTAACGGCCTGTCCCAGGGAAACGCCCGGCGCCAGGTTGAAGGAAGCGGTAACCGCCGGGAACTGGCCCAGCCGGTTGATGACCAGCGGGCCGGTGGTCTCGGATGCGCGCGTGACCGTGGAGAGGGGGACTCTTGCGCCGTTGGGACCGCTCAGGTAGAGGGATTGAAGGCGATCCGGATTCCGGCTGAAGTCCGGTTTGACCGCCAGTATGACCCGGTACTGGTTCAGTTCGGTAAAGATGGTGGAGATCTGCCTCTGTCCGAAGGCGTTGTAGAGCGTGTCGTCGATCTGCTGTGGTGTGATTCCGAACCGGGCCGCGGTCTGACGGTCGATGTCCAGGGCGAGCCTGAGCCCGCTTTCCTGCTGGTCGCTCCCCAGGTCGCGCAGTTCGGGGAGGGTTCGCAGCCGCTCCATTATCCCGGGCGCCAGGGAGGACAGCTCCCGGGAGTTGGGATCTTCCAGGGTGTACTGGTACTGGGTCCGGCTGACCTTGGCGTCAACGGTCAGGTCCTGCACCGGCTGCATGAACAGCGTGATGCCCGCCACTTTGGCAAGTTCCGGCCCCAGGCGGCGGATGACCTCTTCCGCCGAGGCGTCCCGCTCCTCCAGTGGTTTGAGGTTGATCAGGATCCGTCCGCTGTTGAGGGTGGTGTTGGTGCCGTCCACGCCGATGAAGGAGGAGAGGCTCTCGACCGCCGGATCCTTCAGGATGATCTCCGCCAGCTTCCGCTGGCGCTCGGCCATGGCCGGAAAGGAAATGGACTGGGGCGCCTCCGAGATCCCCTGGATGGCGCCGGTGTCCTGGGTCGGGAAAAAGCCCTTGGGCGCCAGCGCGTACAGCGCTACGGTCAGAACCAGCGTTCCCGCCGCCACGCAGAGGGTTGCCGTCTGGTGCCCGAGGACCCAGCGCAGACTGGTTCCGTACTTTTCGATGATCCGGTTTATGAACGCGCCGGAGGCGTGGTAGAAACGTCCCTGCCGTTCCTCCGGGACATGTTTCAGGATGCGGGCGCACATCATGGGGGTGAGGGTCAGGGAGACGACGGCTGAGATCAGGATGGTGACGCCCAGGGTGACCGCGAACTCCCGGAACAGCCGCCCCACCACGTCCCCCATGAACAGGAGCGGGATGAGCACGGCGATCAGCGATACGGTGAGGGAGAGAATGGTGAACCCGATCTGGCCGGAACCCTTCAGCGCCGCCTGGAGCGGGCTTTCGCCCTCTTCCACGTAACGGGCGATATTCTCGATCATGACGATGGCGTCGTCAACGACGAAACCGGTGGAGATGGTCAGGGCCATCAGGGTCAGGTTGTTCAGGCTGAATCCCAGCAGGTACATCACCCCGAAGGTGCCGACCAGTGAGAGCGGAACGGCCACGCCCGGGATGGTGGTTGCCGGCAGATTGCGCAGGAAGAGGAAGATCACCATCACGACCAGCGCGACCGCCAGCATCATCTCGTACTGCACGTCCCTGATCGAGGCGCGGATGGTCGTGGTACGGTCCGTCAACACCGATACCCTGACCGAGGCGGGGAGCGAGTTCTGCAGCTGGGGCAGCAGTTTCTTGATCCGGTCAACCGCCTCGATGACGTTGGCGCCGGGCTGACGCTGGATGTTGACGATCACCGCCGGATCACCGTTCATCCAGGCGGCCTGGTTGACGTCCTCGACGCCGTCAATAACATCGGCCACATCGGAGAGGCGGACCGGGCCGCCGTTTCTGTAGGCTATGATCAGGGGACGGTACTGCTCGCTGCTGAAGAGCTGGTCGTTGGCGCCGATGATGAATGCCTGGCGCGGGCCGTCGAACCCGCCCTTGGCCTGGTTCACGTTGGCGCTGGTCATTGCCGTGCGCAGATCTTCCAGGGTCAGGTTGTAGGCGGCAAGGGCCGTGGGATTGACGTGAATGCGCACCGCCGGTCGCTGGCCCCCGCTGATGCTCACCAGACCGACACCGGGAAGCTGGGATATCTTCTGGGCAAAACGGGTATCGGCCAGGTCTTCTACCTTCGACAGGGGCAGGGTATCCGACGTGAGCGCCAGGGTAATAATGGGTGCGTCGGCCGGATTGACCTTGCTGTAGACCGGGGGGATGGGGAGGTCCTTGGGGAGGTAGTTGAAGGAGGAGTTGATGGCTGCCTGAACCTCCTGCTCGGCAACATCCAGGCTCAGCTCCAGACTGAACTGGAGGGTAATCACGGAAGCGCCGCCCGAACTGGTGGAGGACATCTGGGTCAGGCCGGGCATCTGGCCGAACTGTCGCTCCAGGGGGGCGGTCACGGAGGTGGCCATGACATCCGGGCTGGCGCCGGGATAGAAGGTGCGCACCTGGATAGTCGGGTAGTCAACCTGGGGGAGGGCGGAAACCGGCAGTTGCTTGTATGCTACGGCCCCGGCCAGCAGAATGGCCACCATCAGCAGCGTGGTGGCTACCGGCCGGAGTATGAAGATTCTGGAGATGTTCATGGGACGCCTTGTTTGGTTGTAAGTCCCCCTTTGGAAAAGGAGGATTCAGGGGGATTTTTTTCTGACGTCAGCTTTGCTAAATCCCCCCCGCCCCCCTTTTTCAAAGGGGGAGAGTTGAAATGCGCAGGATGAAGAGTGGTTATGAGCAGATCGGATGACGAAAGCCTGATTCAGGAACTCTTCAGCTTCTGTCCCGCTCCTCGCTGCCCACCAGGCGTCCCGGATCCGTCCTGTCTCTGGCGGCCCTCGGTCTCCCTGACCTTCACCCTGCCGCCGTCCCGCAGCTTTTCAAGTCCATCCACCACAACCTGCTCTCCGACTGCCAGACCCGCGGTGATCGCGGACTCGCCGTTCTGGGATTCGCCCACTTCCACCGGCCGCAGTTGGACCGTGGAGTTGGCGTTAAGCACATAGACGAATTTCCCCTTGGGGCCGCTCTGGATCGCGGCAGCTGGAATCACGACGGAGTCCCGTTTCACATCCACCAGCAGGCGGGCATTGACGAACTGGTTGGGGAAGAGCTCGCTGCCGTTGTTGGGAAAGATGGCCTTGAGCCGGACCGTACCCGTGGACGAGTCGATCTGGTTGTCCATGGTCAGCAGGGCGCCGTCGGCCAGTTTCCGCTTCTGTTCCCGGTCATACACTTCGACTGGCAGTTTCTTGCCTTCCTTTATTCGTTGGATAACACGCGGGAGAGAATCCTCCGGGATGGTGAACAGAACGGCGATCGGACGCACCTGGGTGATGACCACCAACCCGCCCGTATCGCTGGCGTGCACCATGTTTCCCGCGTCCACCAGCCTCAGCCCGACCCTTCCGCTGACCGGAGCGGTGATGCGGCTGTAGGTCAACTGGAGTCTGATGGCATCGATCTGCCCCTGGTCGCTTTTGACTGTTGCCTCGTACTGGCGCGTCAGCGCCTCCTGGGTATCCAGTTGCTGGCGGGAAACGGAGTTGAGCTTCCAGAGGTTGCGGTAGCGCGTAAGATCCAGTCGGGCGTTGGTCAGGATGGCCTGGTCGCGTGCCATCTGCCCCTCGGCCTGGGTCAGCTGCACCTGGAAGGGACGGGGATCGATTCTGGCAAGAAGTTGCCCTTTGCCTACGTTCTGCCCCTCACGGAAGAGCACCTCCATCAGCTGGCCGTCAACGCGGGATTTGACCGTAACCGTATTGAGCGGTGTGACCGATCCGATTCCGGTCAGGTAGACGCTGATGTCGCTCTTTTGGGCCGGAACCACCGCTACTGCGGTCGGCATGGATTTCGCCGCGATTTCCTTCTGCTTTCCGGCCTGGGCGCCGTTTCTGGTAAAAATCGCATAAGCGCCCACTGCTGCAAGGCAGACGCAGGTCAGAATGATCGGCCAGCGTTTCCTGCGCGATGGGGACTGGGAAACCGGTTCGGGTGTGTCGTTGTTCATGGTGATGAGATCGGACCTCCTCTGCAAAACGCCATACCGGGGAATAAGGCGCTGATATCATAGAACCAGGATAAAGGCAGGCGGCGCGATGATAAACCTCTCGCGCCGCCTGCGCAACAGTCAATCATTACACAAAAAATCGGATTATCTGCCCTGCATATCCCTGAAACCACCACCGCCGCGTGATGGCCCCATCCCGCCACCGGGAATGTTCCTCATCCCGCCCTGCGGCGTCAAGGGGACGCTGCTCCGCGGGGGAGTGCTGATGGTCCCCCGCTGGATCGGGGGAGATCCCGTCCCCAGGTCTCTTCGCGGCGCGCCTCGGCGCGGGGGATTGAATATTGTCCTGTCGGAGTGCGGAACTCCGGTTTTCCATAATTCGCGGCTGCGCGGCGCGCCGATGCCGCCGTAGGTATGGCCCCTGAACCGCTCAACCGGATCGATCCGGAAGACGCGTCGCTTGGTGTTGTCGTTGAAATGGTTCGAGATGAAGTGTGGCCAGCGGTAATGGTGATGGTGATGTTTATGGCAGACCCGGTGAAAGTCGTTCAGGATGAAGTATCCGGGAAACCAGAAATCGAACCACCAGAATGGCGCCGGAACCCAGCTGTACAGGTAGTAGTAATCCTCCGGCGGTGTGTAGTAGGTGATGACCGGCGGGCCCTCCTCGTTGTAATAGGCGTCCATATCAGAAGGGTTGGGGGATGACTGACCCTGGGACGTCCTTTCTCCTCCTGCCGTGGATGGCCTGATGCCCAGGGTGAAGTCGGCGTTGACACGGTCGAACCTCTTCAGCGCCTCATCCCTGGGGAACTTCAGTTTCCGGGCATCAGCGGCCGTTGCCACGGAGTCCCGCAGTTCTGCCACTATATCGGGTGTGTCGGGATAAGCGGCAATCCATCCGTTTCGGGGGACGATGCCGACGTCTCCCAGTTTGGTTTCAGCCTCCACCTCGTCCTCAACGGATGCCACACCCAGCGCATCCGCCAGTCTGAGAGCGAAGTCGCCCTCCCGCACCAGTTCCTGAGCGATGGGAGGTCTGGCGCTTTTCGGAGGCGTGGTTGTTTTTGGGGGTTCAGCCTGGTCGGAAAAGACCTGGGGAACGATCAACGGAAACAGACTGAAAAACAACAGAATACCTGTAACGGCGCAACGTCTTCTCATGGCCCCTGTCTCCTTTCATCCGGATTGATCCTGTTGGCGGTCCGCGTGGAATATATTTCTGATTTTACACGTTTTGTTCCGGGTACGTCCTTTTTTTGTTTCCATCCGGATACTGCTCATGATGGAGAGGCGGCCGGCGCTTCCGGGACTGTTCGGGCTGGCTGTTGTTATAACAAGACGGGGATGATTGTAAAAAGGTTACAGACGACTTTGATATTTGGGAAGAAGGCGGCATCTCTCCGCATGACAGGTTGAACGCAAGGCAGGCGCAAGAGAAAAATAAAGCAAAAGTCAAAACTCAAAGGCGTGTAATGGTCGGGACACTCGAAGGTTTGTGCGCAAATTGCAGCGTATAATGAATACCTTGGCTTTGAATTCGGCGCAGTAACGAGTGCGGTGCTGCATGGAACCTCTCCTTTCGATTTGGATCGGTTCATTGCTTATATAACCTGTCTCAAAAAAAGCCAACCACTACACAGCGGCGCTTGATTTTCCTCAAAATTGGGCTTGCCTTGCGATTTTGGCAGAGCCTACTGGGGAGTTTACATTTCAAATTTGCAACTATACAAGCCTGACCCT
>CAZRPI010000170.1:0-6106 GCA_964601865.1 uncultured Pelobacter sp.
CTGGGTGGAAACCTCGTCCCGCACCTTGTTGAGGCTGTTGAACTTGAGCCAGAGGAGGTCGAGGAGTTCCTGTGCCTTTTCATCGGAGAGGGCGCCCTTGCTGGCCTGGTAGAAGGGATAGCAGTACTGGTCGAAACGCATGGGCGAGATGGAGTGGCCGTTGGACTCGATCTGGATCACCAGGTGGATGAACCAGAAGGCCTGTACGGCTTCCTGGAAGGTCTCCGCGGGCCGGGCCGGGACCTTGCGGCAGATGCGCGCTATCTCCAGCAGTTCGGCCTTGCGGGTGGCGTCCTTTTCAACGGCGGCTTTGGCTTCCGCCTCGTCGGCGAAGCGGTTGGCAAAGGCGATCACGGCCCTGTTGGCGATGATGGTGGAATCCAGGAAGTGCAGGGATTTCATCTGGTTTGCGTCGGCGAAATTGAACTTTTCCTTGGCCTTCTCGGCTTCGGCGATGATGCTGTCGAGGCCCTCCCGCATGACCTTGCCATAGTTGGCGGAGATGTGGCCGACGCCGTTGTAGAAATAGTTGCCAACCGTGTAGACGACTGCGTTGTGGGCCTCGAGAGCTTCGGGTTTCATCAGGGACGTGGCATATTCGTTGTTGGTCTTGCCTTCCCAGTAGGGGAATACGTCTTCCCGCAGGCTTTTCTTCACGTCTTCGGAAATCAGGAAGACATCGGCCGTACGCTTGGCCAGGCGGTCCAGTTCGCCTTCCAGCCACTTGCAGGAGAATTCCGGATAGACGGGGGCGGAGCGCGGTTTGCTGCACTGGTTGCCGACGATGAGCTCATCATCGTCGATGAAGATGGTCATTCCGGCGAGGATCTTCTCCAGGGCCTTGGCGCGTCTGATGCTCATGGGAAGTGATTCCGTCTCCTGGTACGATTCGGTTATCAGTTTGGCGCGTTCCGCGCAGATTTCAGGGGTTGTTGCCAGGAATCGGGCTTTGATGCGTTCGACGCGTTCGCTGGGGCCGTGCTTGGCTACTGATGGATCGACTGTTGTTTTGGAAGCCATTTCATTTTCTCCTTGTAGGTGGTGTTCTCGCTGCTGCCTGGAAGTGCGATGGTTGTTATGGATGACGGGAATCCGCCGGGGTAGCGTCGGCCATGCCGTCACCGACGCAGAATAACGTCGTGCTGATGGAGAAGGACCCGCCTTGTCACCCTGGGAAAGTACGGGTTTTTGTGCATCACTACCTGTTAAAATACATATGTTTTCAATTCTCCGCTGTATCAGGAACACTGTTTTGCGCGCACTACATTTATAGAGAAGAAACATTCCTGTAACAATCGCTACAAAACGCCATTTCGTGTCCCCCGAAATAGTGATATTTCGCGTCACCTGGGGGAAGGCGTACTTTTTTGTTCTAAGGCGGGGAGGGGTGTGCTATTACCGGTCTGCGGCCGAGAGACGGCTGGTTTGCTCTCTTCCGTCGGACGGAGGTTGATGGATGGTTCAAAGAAGTATTCAGCTGCTCGATCTGATTGCAAAGGATGTGCTGGAGGAGATCGTCCGGGACTTCACCAGGGCAACCCGCGTCGCATCGGTGTTGGTGGATATCGACGGTCAGCCCATTACGCGGGAGCATAATTTCTGCCGGCTCTGCAGGGATTTCTGCCGTTCGACCCCGGAGGGACGGTCCAAATGCTACGCCAGTGACCGTTTAGGGGGAGAGGAGGGCAACAAAACCGGCAAGCCCTACATTTATAAATGCCTCAACGCCGGTCTCATGGACAGCGCCACCCCCATCGTTGTCGAGGGGTATCACGTGGCCACTCTGGTGATGGGGCAGGTCCTTACAAAACCCCTGTCGCCTGAGGCGGCCATCGAGAGCGCCCGTGCCATCGGTATCGAGGATGTGGCGGGCTACCTCAGCGCCCTGCGTGAGGTGCCGGTCATGGGATACCAGCGGCTGAAGTCCGTGGTCCGTCTCATGAACACCATCGCCAAGACCATCAGCTCCCTGGCCATCCAGAAATATCTGGCCCAGAAGGAAAGCCAGAAGAACCTGTACAACATTATAAACAGCGTTTCGGAAGTAATCATTTCAACCGATACCGAAGGCATCATAACCCTTGTCAACCGGGCGGCTACGGAAATGTTCAACCGTGACATCCCTTCCCTGGTCGGTCAGCCCATATTCAGCCTCTTCCGCGATCCGCCCGCTTTCCGGAAACATTTCACCGCCAGGAAGGGACGTAATCACCAGGAGCCCCCCGGAACGTTCGAAGTTCCTGGAAGTGACGGAGAGCTGTTCTACGTTCAGGCTTCCTGGCAGAAGTGCTATCGGTTTCGCAGGGAGGCCACCGGGTATGTGGCGGTGTTGCGTGATGTTACTGAGGAAAAGCGGCTGGAAAAGATGAAGGAGGATCTGATCGGCATGCTGACCCATGACATGGGGAATCCGATCCTTTCCACCCAGCGTGTTCTTGAGCTGTTGCTGGACGGGCACATCGGAACGCTCAACGACAGGGGAAACGATCTGGTCTCGCTGGCGCTGGACTCGACCCACAAGCTCTCCGGCATGGTCTCGAATTTTCTGGATATTTTTCTCGACGAGAGTAAAGCCCTGACCCTGAACCTGGTGGAAGGGGACATGGAGAGTACACTGCGGGAATGCATCCGACAGGTCGGCTTTTCCGCCGGCGACAGAAATGTCGCGATACATCTCCATTCGGGAGACGCTTCCCTGAGGATGCAGGCTGACTGGAGCCGTCTCCAGCGCACCTGTGTCAATCTGCTGGAAAACGCCATCAGGTTCAGCCCCGAGGGTGGAGACATCCATATCAGAGCGGGTCTGAAAAATGAGGACGGCCGGGGCAGGTGCCTGGTGGTGGCCATAGAAGACCATGGGATCGGCATCGAGCCTGATAAACAGACCCTGGTTTTCGAGAAGTTCTACACCGCGGATGGCCGCCGGAGGGCCGAGCGCCGCGGTGTCGGTCTGGGGCTCACCTTCAGCAGGATGGTGGTGGAGGCGCACGGCGGGAAGATCTGGGTGGAATCACCCTATGCCGACCGTTGCGGCATGGTTGTCAACGGTTGCAGCTTCCGTTTCCGCATACCGGCGCCGCCTGACGGGACGGCTGTCTCACGGGGAGGCGACTAATGGGTAAGGAACGCCCCATAACCGTATTTATCGCCGATGACCACCCCATTCTGCGCATCGGCCTGAGCATGTACCTGGAAAAGCATGGCCGCATCCGCATTGCCGGGGAGGCGGATAACGGGTTCGAGGCGGTCAGGGCCATCGCCGAAACCGGGCCGGATGTGGCGCTGATGGACATCGACATGCCCGGGCTTTCGGGGATCGAAGCCATCCGGGTCCTCAGGAGAACCCGGCCTGGGCTGATAATCATCGTACTCTCGACCTATACGAAGAAGGAGTATATCCAGGAAGCCATGTGCGAGGGGGCCAACGGTTATGTGGCCAAGAATACCAAAATCGACGAACTGATAAAGATCATCGAGGATTTCGTCGATGCCGGTGAATCCTGTTCTCCCTACCTGCTCAATCTGGCGGTGAAGTGGCAACCGGCGGATGATGGCGGTGATGTCGGCTCTTTACAGCAGTTGACAAAGACTGAAGTACGGGTGCTGCGCAACATCTCTGAGGGAAAGACCAACCGCGAAATAGCCCGGATCAACTATGTGAGCATCGAGACCGTCAAGACACATGTCCAGAGGATTTTCAAGAAGCTGGGGGTGGGGAACCGCACCGAGGCGGTGGCGAGAGCCAGGGAGAGGCATATCATTTGAACGCCTTCGGCCTGCCGTGGCGCGACCCGTTTCCGAAAACGTTGCGCCTCGACGCCGGTTGAACGCTCCGGACCCGCAGCCCCCGTCAATGGCTGTTAGGGGGTTGTGGAGGCGCCGGCGGGAGCACCGGTTCAGTAACCGTCCGACCGTTGCCAGGCTGCTCCCTGTTCTTCTTCTCCCTCACCCTCTGCTCGCCATTCCTCGAAAGAGGCAGAACCGAGATGTCCCCGTAACAACCGGTGGCGGACTCATGGGTGTTGTCGCTGTCGGTCATGATGGCGATGGCCCTGACCCTGGGAGGTTCCTCGCCAAATGCATTGCGGTAATCCTCGGCGAAGTTACGTTTGTGCGAAACCCACTTTCCCGCCAGTTCGTCTCCCGCATCCACCGCGATCATGACCATTCTTTTCGAATAGGGATTGTGAACAACTTCACCTTTGTTCATCACATTCCCCCAGACATACTCGATGGCTCGGGTGCGTGAAAAGATCCCTCCCTTGAACACAACGTAGACTCGCGCCGCGAAATCGTGTCCGTCCCTGATCCTCTCGTTGGCGTTTTTGACGGTATGGTCGATTTTCCATGACCAGGTAATGATGGGATGGGTCCTGGGGTCGATGTCCGTTTTGTGAACAAGGCCCATGGCCGCATTTACGCTTCTGGCCTGAAGAACGATCCTGCCGTTGTCCCTGATAAAGCTGTAGCCTGTTTTCTTTGAATTGAAAACCGTCTGCTCCTGCCAGCCGGTGAGCTCTTCCGCGCTGAATTTGCCGATTCTGAGTTCCGGTTCGGTGGAGAGGCCTTTTGTCAGGTAAAGGATTAATACCGCGATGACGATGATGGTGGCTGTTGTGAGGCGTGACATGGATAACTACCTTTGCGATGATTCTGACCAGATCTTGAGAATTTGCGCCGGATTAACCGGCGCCGTGCAAAGTCTGCGGTTCCGGCATAAAAATACCCATCTTCAGCCTGAAAACCGGGGTGACGAATTCCCCAGGGCTGACTATGGGCAAACACCAAAAAAACAACGGGTACAATCAACCAAACCCTGCTGCTTCAAGTGGTTCGCGGCGCATTGTGTATGTGGTATTCGGGATACCTGTGAATTTATGTAGCATACATCACTGGGGGCTTCAAGCACATATGAAAACGTCCGGCCCCAAAAATATAAAACGGTATTTCCGCTTATAAAACCATGCCATGGCTGCGAAGAGCTTTAGTTCGCAGATTTTCCCCATTAACCTCCGGTAGTGGAACGCGGGATTTGTCGTGATTGCTTAATGGTGCGGTTTAAGCGGAGGTGAAGCAGCGGGATTAATAAACCTGCCGAAACGGTATTTTGAAGATATATTAATGCAATCGCCATGTTGAATCAGGATTCCGCAATTTTCTCAACGGCTGTCAGACAAAATATGTATAAATTATTATGAGATTCAATGTGTTGCTCTTTGTTTATAAAATGTTGATGCTAACAGTAAAATAATAAAAAGTCTGTTGACACTGATGCATCATTTGTTAATCTTTGATGAAAAATTGAACAAATCCGGTTTTTTGTGCCTACAATTTATGCATCGCAATTGTCGTTTGCTGATGCCCTGGAATTGGGAAGGGGCATATTCTTTCCAACGGTAGTGGTTGATACGAGCACCACCACTGAAAGGCGTTTCGCCTGCCGCACCTGAGGTTGAATGTATGCAGAATAGTTAACGATTTCTGCCGAACAGTGTTTGTTTGGATTTGAGTACAACCTTAGGCGGTCAATTGAAAGGAGGATACTTTATGAAGAAAATGGTTCTCTGTTTCAGCATCCTGATGGCCTTCGTTGTGATTGCCGGGACCGGTACGGCGATGGCCGCAAAGCAAACGATCAGGATCATGTGCTGGGAAGGTTACTCGAACAAGCCGGTTATTGAAGAGTTCAAGAAACTGGTGAAAAAGAAATACGGCATTGATGTGGATGTGCAACCCTCCTACGCGACGGGCCAGGAGGATTTCTATAACGCCGCCAAGAACGGCACCGCCGATCTCATCTCTCCTCCGGCCGATATGGCCAAAACCCCGCGATTCGATGCGTTCAAGAAGGGCAAGGTTATTCTTGCTCCGCTCAACATGAAAAACATTCCCAATTACGGACATATGCTCCCTTTCTTCAAGGCCGACAAGTCGCTCAAGGTGAAAGGGAAGCGTTATGGACTTCCCTACAACTGTGGCCCCTATGGCCTGGCGTACAACACCAACGCAGTCAAAGATGTCCCGAACAGCTGGAATATTTTCTGGGATCCCCAGTATGCCGGCAAATACACCATCAACAACAACTTCCACAAGGTCAACATCTGGA
>CAZRPI010000171.1:0-5981 GCA_964601865.1 uncultured Pelobacter sp.
CCAACAGAGTTACGCTAGGAATGAAAAAGCCAAAAGTCTGATCTGCTAATGCCATGTGTACTTCCTCCTTGTTGTGTTGTTCAGGATGTCACCACCCTGATAAATTTGCCAGAAGCTGGCAACCTCGATTTCAAAAGAATTTATCCGAATGCTAGGTCTGTAAAATCTCCTTTCCGCAAAATTTAAAACCTAGTTCTGTTTACTGATTTAACACATTTCAAAAAATTTGCAACAGTTATTTTTATTTTTTTCACCCCCCCACCCTCCGTTTCGCACCTGTCCCGCGGGGGAAAATTTTCCTCACCCGTCTTACAAAAAAGGCTGTCAGTGAAATACAATACAGCTTACACCTGAACTGACAACCGGTTGAATACACTGATTTTAAACTGTTAAAGACTCTACCAGAAATTATAACGGCGTCAAGAGGACAAAACAAAATTATCATCATCCCGGAAAAGACCTATGCATCCACACAAAATTAGTATGAGTATAAAACCACAAATGGCGCCAAAAACCCGAATAATGTTATTATGCTCATATTCAGCTGTGACCTCTTGCACATTCCGGCATCCAGGCAAATGGTGTTATTTTTTTGTTCATGCAATGATACGGCCGAATCGGATCTTTTTTTTAACGCTCAGGATAACAGCTTGTTTAGGAAAGAATTTTATTTATTTTCAACCATCGCCCCTCATTTTGCGACCGGCCGGTACTGTTCCATAACAGCGCACCACGTGTTCAATCTCATGACAGTGGACTTTTTCGGAACTGTGACCGATGCCGCGCATCCAGGCTCAACCGGAAGAATAACCAACGCAAGGAACGATGAAATTGCAACCCCCACATCAAAACATTTTGCATATCCTTATCGATCATGTTTATCTGTATAATCCTGCGGATCCATATGCCCATCATCAATGGAGGAGGAACCATGTCAATACCAGTCAGCGTGGAATTATTCATCATTGGAAACGAGATCCTCAACGGAGATATTCTGGACACCAACACCAACTGGCTCTGCAACGAGATAAACCGCATGGGAGGTGTCGTAACCCGGGTCACCCTCCTGCGCGACATAAGCGATGTGGTAGCAGCTGAAATACGCGCCGCCCTGAGCCGCGGGATCGATGTCATCATTACTTCCGGCGGTCTCGGCCCAACCGCCGACGACCTGACGCTTGCCGCAACGGCACAGGGGGCGGGTCTGGAGACGCGACTGCACGAACAGGCCCTGCAAATGGTCAAGGATCAGTATGACGCCATGGCTGCCAGGGGAATACTCGCTCAGGGCGGGCTCAATCCGGCGAGAGAAAAAATGGCCTGGCTCCCCTACGGCGCTTCCCCGCTGCGAAACCAGGTCGGCACGGCTCCCGGCGTCCTGCTGCGAACCACGCATACAACCATCATCTGCCTGCCCGGCGTCCCATCGGAACTGAAGGGAATTTTTTCCTCATCCCTCCAGCCATTTCTTCAGGAGACTTTTCACGGCGGAATTTCCGTCACCCACACGCTATCGGTTTTGTGTAACGACGAGTCCGTTATGGAGCCGGTGCTCAGCCCGGTAAGCGCCAGACATCCCGAAATTTATATTAAATCCCTGGCGACAACGCTTGGGGAGTCACCGGAGATCGACATAACTCTCACCGCGGTGGGCAGCGACCGGGACACACTGAAGGCCCTTCTGCTCGCGGCTCTCCAGGACCTGCAAAGCGGTATGGACTCGCTGGGGATCAAATACAGAAACAAGTAGAGCTTCCAGCAAAAGTATTCCGTTCATGACTCGACAGGCTCTGTCCTGAGCAACGTCGAAGGGCTCACCACGAACGGAATATCAGCGTGTTATCAGGTTCCATGTCCGTTCGCCCTGAGCCTGCCTATGGGCGGAATACGACTTTGTAAGAGGCTTCATTCCCCGGATTCGTGGTCAGCGCAGAATGCCCACACTGACCCATTCCTGAAAGAACGGTCCGGAAAGAGCCGGATCATAAAAACTCGTGGCCGAGAAACGACGCCATCTCCACCGTGGAGGACAGGATTCATGGCAAAACAATCCATCAGCGCTTCAGGAAAAAAACTCTACCCGTTCCTCATCCTGATGCTCGTACTGATACTGCAGTCCTGCAGCGGAGCAAGTTCCACAGGATACAACCTGACGATCGCCCACCTTAACGATACTCACTCGCATCTGGAATCGGTACCGCTCAACCTGAACATCAACGGCGCCATCATCACGGCCCAGGCGGGCGGCTTTGCCCGCTTGCAGACCCTGGTGAATGAAATGCGGGGCAAGGACCCCAACCTGCTGCTGCTGCACGCAGGCGACGCGGTTCAGGGTACTCTCTACTTCACGCTGTTTGGGGGGGAGGTGGAGTTTGATTTTCTCAACCGGCTGGGGGTCACGGCCATGACCTTCGGCAATCACGAGTTTGATCGGGGCCCGGCCGCCATACCGCGATTTCTGGATCGGGCAAAATTTCCGTTTATCTCCTCGAACATCGATTTTTCCAGAGAACCGGAGATTGCCAGGCGCGTCATGCGGAGTGTTGTCAGGGAGGTTAACGGTGAAAGGGTCGGGATCTTCGGCCTGACAACCGAAACGACCCCCCAGAGCGCTCTGAATGTGGGGCGCGCCAGGTTTCTCGATGTCGTTCCGGTTGCCAGGCGACAGGTTGCCGAATTTGAGGAGGAGGGAATCAACAAGATCATAGCCCTGACCCACCTGGGAAGTGAAGAAGACATCAGGCTGGCCGAAGCGGTGAATGGCATCGATGTCATCGTCGGAGGCCACAGCCACACTCTTCAGGGTGATCCCGTCAAGCTGGGAGTCATTGGCCTTTCACCGGAAAGGCCCTACCCCACCCTGGTATCAACACCCGACGGCGGAAAAACCCTGGTACTGCAGGCCTGGCAGTGGGGGGATATGCTGGGAAATCTGCGGGTTACGTTTGATGAGGCCGGCAGGATCAGGGGGTATGTTTCCGGCGCCGTGATTCCGGTCGGAGACAGTTTCAGCATAAACGGGGCAGCGGTCAAACCCGGCGCCCCTTACTATCCGGAAATTTCGCGGGCGTTGCAGTCAACCGGCGTGGTCAGGGTTGTGGCCGAAGACCGTGAAACCACGGCGGCCCTTGCCCCCTACAGCGCACAGATGGAGCTCTTTCGCACGACGCCGGTGGCCACGGCGGCGGAGGTGTTACGGCGAAGCATCAATGGAGGCCCTGGTGTCCTGGGAGCCGACTCCATGCTTGCGGCTGCGCCGAAAGCGCAGTTTGCTCTGCTCAACTATGGAGCCGTGCGCAGGGATCTGACCGCAGGGGTGATCTCGGTGAGCGACACGTTGGAGGTGATGCCGTTCGGCAACACTCTCGTCCTGGTTGATCTGACCGGAGAGGAGTTGAAGAACGCCCTTGAGGAGGATATCGATTTCCTGCAGGCCAAGTACGGCAGAAACTCTACGAAGCTCCCCTATATCGCCGGCATCAGCCTGGAGGTGGCGCCTTCAAATCCCCGGGGGAACCGGATTGTTTCCATCAGGATAAAAGAGGGGGAGGGGGTCTGGCGGGCAATCGACACCCTCTCGACGTACCATGCGGTGGTGAACTCCTTTGTGGCGAATGGCGGGGATGGTTTCAGCCCGATCAAAAAGTCCCGCGGATTCCGACATGATACCGGAATAATAGACAATGACGCATTCCGGGATTACCTGAAGAGTCTGGGGACGGTCCGGAATCCGAAGGAGCAACGGATTCGACTCATTGCAACTCCCGAAGCCACAGTTGCGCCGTCACGCAGTGCAGACAATTACACAGGGCATACGACACGCCCAGCACCAATGACGGTAAACCAATGAAATCAACGACTGATCGACTCAGGCGCGAATCATGACCAGCAGCATCTTGAACGGCTTGACCGCCTTCAAGGCATGGGGCCGGTCGGCCGGCATTATGATCATCTGACCTGCCATGACGACATGGGGTACGCCGTCAATGGTTACCTCAGCCTCTCCGTCCACGATCTGGACCATGGCGTCATACGGCGCCGTATGTTCCGAAAGCCCCTGACCGGCATCGAAGGAGAACAGCGTTACCGTCCCAATCTTCCTGTCGATCAGGGTCTTGCTTACCACCGAACCTTCCTGATATGCAATCAGGTCGTGCAATGTGAGCGCTTTTCCCTTCAGTTCCACGTTGTTCTCCCCTTTCAGCCTGACCGTTGCGTTTTCAAATATACCCCACAAAACCTTGACTATTTCAGACGAAACATGGCCGGAAGCTGTACTCTCCCGGCCATGCGATTAATACTTCGACATCAGTGCACCTGACGACAAATTACATCATACCGCCCATGCCGCCCATGCCACCCATGCCGCCCATGCCGCCGGGCATACCACCCATGGGGCTTTCTTCCTTCGGCTTTTCGGCGATCAGGGCTTCGGTGGTCAGCATCAGTCCGGCGATGGAGGAAGCATTCTGCAGCGCGGAACGGGATACCTTCGTCGGGTCGATGATGCCGGCCTTGAGCATGTCAACGTACTCATCGGATGCGGCGTCGTAACCAAAGGCATCCTTGCCGTTCTTGACCTTGTCAACAACGATGGAAGCGTCGATACCAGCGTTCTCCGCGATCTGGCGGATCGGCGCTTCAAGGGACGCCTTGACCACGGTAACGCCGAACTGCTGCTCGTTTTCCAGATTGAGGCAGTCCAGTGCGTTCATGGCACGGATATAGGCAACGCCACCACCAGGGACGATGCCCTCGTCAACGGCGGCGCGGGTTGCGTGCAGCGCATCCTCGACGCGGGCTTTCTTCTCTTTCATCTCGACTTCGGTGGCCGCGCCGACTTTGATGACGGCCACGCCGCCGACGAGTTTCGCCAGACGTTCCTGGAGCTTTTCCTTGTCGTACTCGCTGGTGGTTTCCTCGATCTGGGCGCGAATCTGCTTGACGCGGCCCTGGATGGCCTCTTCCTTGCCGTCGCCATCGATGATGGTGGTGTTGTCCTTGTCGATGGTGATACGCTTGGCGCGACCGAGCATATCGAGAGTGGTCTGGTCGAGCTTGTGACCCACTTCTTCGGAAATCACGTAACCACCGGTCAGGATGGCGATATCCTCAAGCATGGCCTTGCGGCGGTCGCCGAAGCCGGGGGCCTTCACGGCCGCTACGTTCAGCACGCCGCGCAGCTTGTTGACCACCAGGGTTGCCAGAGCTTCACCTTCGATGTCCTCGGCGATGATCAGCAACGGACGGCCGGCCTTGGCGGTCTGCTCGAGGATGGGGAGGAGGTCCTTCATGCTGGTGATCTTCTTGTCGTGGATCAGGATCAGGGCGTTCTCAAGAGCGGCTTCCATACGCTCCGGATCGGTGACGAAATAGGGGGAGAGGTAACCGCGGTCGAACTGCATACCTTCCACGGTTTCCAGGGTGGTATCCATGGCCTTGGCTTCCTCAACGGTGATGACACCTTCCTTGCCGACCTTTTCCATGGCTTCGGCAATGATGCCGCCGATGGTCCTGTCGTTGTTGGCGGAGATGGTGCCTACCTGAGCTATTTCCTTGTGATCAACGATCGGTTTGGAGATTTTCTTCAGCTCTTCGACGATGGCGTCAACAGCCTTGTCGATGCCACGCTTGATTTCCATCGGATTGTGACCGGCGGCCACCAGCTTGGAACCCTGACGATAGATGGCCTGGGCAAGGACCGTCGCGGTCGTGGTACCGTCGCCGGCAACATCGGAAGTCTTGGAAGCAACTTCCTTGACCAGCTGGGCGCCCATGTTCTCGAACTTGTCTTCAAGCTCGATTTCCTTGGCAACGGTAACGCCGTCCTTGGTGATCAGCGGGGCGCCGAACGACTTGTCGATAACCACATTGCGACCCTTGGGGCCCAGGGTGACCTTAACGGTATCGGCGAGAATATTGACGCCCTTCAGGATGGAGTTGCGCCCCTCCTGGTCAAACTTGATGATTTTTGCAGACAT
>CAZRPI010000172.1:0-4737 GCA_964601865.1 uncultured Pelobacter sp.
GCCGCGGGGCGATTAAACTTGCTTTATCGCGATTTCAGGGAGACGGCCATGGCAAATGACAAAGGTGTCGTGATCACGGAAGGGATGCAGAGGTACATCGACCGCAACAACAGCTATCTGGAGGAGAGGGATCGCTATATCCACCAAGTGGTGAAGAAGTGGCGGTTCGACACCATCGCGGTGCACGGGCTCTATACGGTGCAGGACGCGATCGAGGATTACCAGGGATCGATCATCGAGCCGATCTTCATGAGCACCGCCCAGGCGTTCCGGGACTCCGACGAGATGGCGGCGGCGCTCGCCTACCTGATACCATCCTGGAGCTACTCGCGGATCGCCAACCCGTCCACCTATTACTACGAATGGACCCTGGCGCTTCTGGAAGGGTACGGCTTCGAAGGGGAGACCTCATGCTGTTCCACCTCGTCGGGGATGGCGGCGATCATGACGGCGGTGAACCCTTTTCTCAAGATACGGAAGGAGGTCTGCGAGAAGCGCAACTTCGTGGCGACGGTCCAGTGCTACGGCGGCACCTACCAGCAGTTCACGGCCCGGCTGATGCGGGAGCACAACGTGGAGTGCCGCTGGGTCCTGGACGCGACGGACCTGGATGAATGGGCATCAAAGATCGACGGACATACCCGCTTTCTCTACGGCGAGCTCCCCAGCAATCCCCAGTTGGGTTTCTTCGACATCAAGGCCGTCGCCGACCTGGCCCACAGCCACAATGTCCCGCTCATCTGCGATTCCACCATCGCCACGCCGGCGCTCCTGAGGCCCATCTGCCACGGCGCCGACATCGTGGTCCAGTCCGCCACGAAAAGCCTCACCAGCAGCGGTTTCGGCGTCTGCGGGGCGGTGATTGCCAGAAAGGATCTGGTGACCAACATCGACGACGAACAGTTGAAGAGCGATTTCTCCCTCCACATCAAGTACCAGCAGAACCGTGACTTCGGTCCCAACCTCCACCCGATGCAGGCGGTCATGACCCTGAACGACATGCGGACGTTGCGCTCCAGGATGGACCTGATGAGCAGGAATGCCCTGAAAGTCGCCCGGTTCCTTGAAGTCCATCCGCAGGTTGAAAGTGTCCAGTATCTTGGACTCCCGGATCACCCTCGCCACGAGCTTGCCAGCAGGTACATGTGGCTGGTGGACGCCGAGCACGACGAACTCTACGGGAAGCCGGTGAACCGCTACGGCCATCTCCTGTCGTTCTGCGTCAGGGGTGGGGCGGAAAAGGCCCGTCTCTTCTTCGACGCCCTGCAGCGGATATGGCGGGCTACCGACCTGGGAAGGATCAAGAGCGTCGCCACCATACCGACCATTTCCACCCACCAGCAGCAGGGAGAAATGGCGCGGTCGATTGCCCAGATCCCTCCGAACCTGGTCCGCCTCAGCGTGGGGGCCGAACATCCGGACGATGTCATCGCTGATCTGGATCAGGCGCTGTCGAAGCTGAGGTGATGATTTGACGATCGGCAGCTGCAAAGCGGCACGCGGAGAAGTCTGTGTACCGTTTCTGCTAATCTGGACCAGTGACGCCTCCATGCCTCCGCTAGTCCGGAAGGCCTCTACCTTTGCGTTTCAGGAGAGACCCAGCAACCCGACGGAGGACCGGCGGAGAGAGCGGTGTGCTCGGCACTGCGGCGTACGGGTCCCGGCTCTTCCGGCCACTGCGGCATTCCGGCGTCACCGGTCCAGGTTTTTGAACGGCCGGTCCTAGATCCTGTCACCCTTCAGATCTCCGGCGAACAGTCTGCCCGCACCGCGCGAGGCGCAGAAGTCGCCGCACATGGTGCAGGTGGCCTCGTCTTCCGGGGTCCGGCTGTTGCGGATCGCCCTGGCGTCTTCCGGGAAGAGGGCCAGCTCGAACTGCCTTTCCCAGTTCAGGTCGCGGCGGGCCTTGGAAATCTCCCTGTCCCGCCTGCGTCCCTTCTCCGGGTATTTGTTCATGTCGCCGATGTAGGCGGCGACTTTGGCGGCCTTGACCCCCATGCGCACATCCTCCTCGTTGGGCAGCGCCAGGTGTTCGGCCGGGGTGATGTAGCAGATCAGGTCGGCGCCGTAGCGGCTGGACTGGGCCGCGCCGATGGCGGCGGTGATGTGATCGTAACCGGGAGCCACGTCGGTCGCGATGGGCCCCAGCATGTAGTAGGGGGCGTCGCCGCTCATGCGCTTCTGCAGCTGGATGTTCCCCTCGATCTCGTCCAGCGGTACATGGCCGGGGCCTTCCACCAGCATCTGGCAGCCCATGTCGCGGCCGATCTCCGCCAGCTCGCAGTTGATGACCAGCTCCTGGATCTGCGCCCGGTCGGAGCTGTCGTGGATGGCGCCGGCGCGCAGGCCGTTGCCCAGGGAGAGGACGGTGTCGTACTTCTTGAGGATGGATACCACTCGGTCAAACTTTTCGTAGAGCGGGTTCTCCCGGTTGTTGGCCAGCATCCAGGCCACCATGCTGACCCCACCCTTGCTCACCAGCCCGCCGTAGCGGTACCCCTGCCTGCGCAGGCGCTCGATGGTATACAAGTTGATGCCGCAGTGAACCGCCATGAAGGCCATGCCGTCTGCGCACTGCCGTTCGATCAGGTCGAAGAGCATCTCCTCGTCCAGTTTGTTGGGATTGCCGTATTTTCGGGCCGCCTCGCAGAAGGCCTGGTAGAGCGGCACGTTGCCCACCGGCAGGTCAACCGCCGCGATCACCTCGCGCCGGACGCGGTCCAGGTCCCCCCCCACGGAGAGTTCCATCAGGGTGTCGGCGCCCGCTTCCTGGGCCACTCTGGCCTTGCGCACCTCGGCGGTGTAGTCCACGATGTCGGACGAGGTGCCGATGGAGGCGTTGACTTTGGTTGCCAGACCCTTGCCGATGCCGCAAACCTTCGGTTTTCTGTTGTGGTTCCAGGGGATGACGATTTTCCCCTCCGCCACCATCCGCAGCACGTAGGCGGGAGTAACATCTTCGGCGGCGGCGACGGCCCCCATCTGGGGGGTAAGGATGCCCTGGCGGGCGGATTCGATCTGGGTAAGCATGCGTTCTCCTTGACTCATGTTATTAACCTGAATCCGCGACGCCTCCATGTCTCCGCTAGCCCGGAAGGCCTCTGCCTCTGCGTTTCAGGAGATTACAGACTAACCGTCGATGGACCGACAGAGTGAGTGGTTTGCCGCGGCACGGCGGCGTATGGGCCCCGGCTCTTCCGGGCACTACGACATTCCGGCGTCACGGATTCAGGATTAATTTTCCTTCGCGCCAGCCCCGCACCGAGTTGATCAGCCAGAGCCGTTCTGCTCTAATGATGTCGTCCAGGGTCAGGGTTGCCTCGCGCATGGCGCCGACCTCAAGCAGTTCCTCACGCAGCACCCCGGGAAGGAGGCCGCAGGCAAGCGCGGGAGTCAGCAGTTCCCCTCCCAGAGAGACCACGATGTTGGTGCGGCACCCCTCGGTCACTTCACCCCGTTCGTTCAGGAGAATAATTTCGTCGCAGTGCGGGTGGGCCCGGAGTTCGGTGTCATACAGGTCCCGGCGGGTTGTCTTGTGGCGCAGAAACGGGTCGGAGGAATCGACACTATGTCGGGAGACGGCAACCTGCAGCGGTGGCCCGGAAATGTCCGGGCCGTCGATTTCAGCCGATGAGAGGGTGATTTCGCCGTTTTGGGCAAGCAGGACCCGCACCTTGTGCCGTCCGGAGAGCGTTTTAGCCAGTTGCTCAAGACGGTCGCGCAGTTCTTTCAGGGCAAGGCAAAAGCCGAAATGTGACGCCGATTCTTCCAGACGTTTCAGATGCCGTTCCAGCAGAAGGTATCCCTCCCGGTCGTGAAGCAGCGATTCGATCAGGCTGAAACCGCCGGCATCGGCGGTAAGGAAGGCGCTCTTGGCCAGGCATTCGCTGTATTCCGCCTCCGGATCGGAATCCCAGGTTATACCGCTGCCGACCCCCATGCTGCAGGCGCCGGCCGCAGTTTCCAGAACCACGGTGCGGATCGGCACGCTGAAAACCGCCTCCCCGCCGGGGGAGACGAATCCGATGGCGCCGCAATAGATTCCTCTTGCCGATCGTTCCAGATCCGCGATGATCTCCATGGTGCGCCGCTTCGGGGCGCCGGTGACCGAACCGCAGGGGAAGAGGGCCCGGAAGATCTCCACCAGTCCCGCCTCGGGCCTGAGCCTGGCGGTCACGGTGGAGGTCATCTGGTGGACGGTGGGATAGCTCTCCACCTCGAACAGGTTGGGTACAGCAACGCTTCCGGTTTCAGCAATGCGTGACAGGTCGTTGCGCACCAGATCGACGATCATGAGATTTTCGGCCCGCTCCTTGGGACTCGCGGCCAGCAGTTCCCGCCTGGTCCTGTCATCACTTTCGTTTGCTCCCCTGGGCGCCGTTCCCTTCATCGGTTTCATGGTCAAAAGGCCGTTTCTCAGGGAGAAGAAGAGTTCGGGCGAGGCAGAGATGATGCGGTGGGTCCCCAGGTCCAGCCAGGCGCAGAAAGGGGCCCGCTGGTTGTTGCACAGTGCGCGGTAGAAGGAGAAGTGGTCGCCCCTGACGCTGAAACGCTGCCTGAAGGTCAGGTTCACCTGGTAGGTTTCCCCGGCGCCGATGCGGCTCCTGATCGCCTCCACCGCGGCGGTGTACTCCCCGCGCGGGATCTCCGGCATTGGCGATGTTATAAGATAATCTGATTTAATGGAATTTTCATCTGGCGCCTCATAAATAGAAAGTCCCCCTTTGAAAAAGGGGG
>CAZRPI010000172.1:4837-5955 GCA_964601865.1 uncultured Pelobacter sp.
AAAGGGGGGAGAATCGTTTCCCGACAAACTGGATATCCGTGCTGATTGCCTGAGATGCCGGGCGTTTCCTGCATCTTTCTCCCCTGATGTATAAGGGCGCCGCTCCCTGAAGATGCCGAACCACACCAGCGGCAGTTCGTGACTCTCCCTGACGGTCAATTCCGGGTTGATGGCCGCGGCCGCTTCGTACGCCACAAAGCCTGCCGCGTGCCTGCCCCGCTCAACCGCCTGCCGTACTTCCTCCAGCGCCGGCAGAACCCGGTCCAGGGAATGCGTTGTCACAACCGATTCCAGCTCCTCGAACGCGAAGGAATGCGGGAAAGATCCTTCCGAAAAGGATTCCAGCAGGACGGTGGGTGGGGTCGCAACCTGATCCGTCATGTGGTTGTCCACGGCAGATTTGACAAAGCCGGAATCAGGATAAGCGCCAGGATCTCCATCAGTTCGTTGACGCAGCCGATGACGTCACCGGTTATGCCACCGATTTTCCGGTTGAACCAGAGCCTCACGAGCCAGCTTGCCGCCATGGCGACGGCCAGGACAACGATTCCCCTCAGCTGGAACAGCAACCAGCCGCTGGCCAGAGTCACGAGAGCCGCAACCAGCAGGCATCCGGTTCCGGCGCCTGCCGCCATGGCGGCGCCCAGCCCCCCGCCGCGCGCGTTTCTGGCCTTGACGACGGTCTGTACCTGGCAGTACCTGGCCACGGCGGGAAAGAAGAGCAGGGCCTTCCATTTGAGTTCATCCGGAACTGCCGACAGCGCCTGCCATTTCAGCAGCACATCCAGCACCATTGCCAGGGCGCCCGCTGCTCCCACGTTGGAGTCTTTCATGATGGCCAGAAAACGTTCCCGGTCCCCACGGGCCGCGGTGGCGTCGCAGACATCGGCCAGGCCGTCCATGTGCAGGGCGCCGGTTACGGCCGCCAGGGCGGTGATGAGCAGGAGGTCCGTTAGGGGGCGCGTCAGGAGGGGAGCAAGCAGGAAGTTCAGTCCGGCCAGAAGGGCGCCGAGGGTGAGGCCGGCCAGGGGAAACGCCGCCAGTGAACGGCCCGGATCATCCTTGCGCCACCGGATGCTGAAGGGGAGGGGGATGATGGTAAGGAACTGCATGGCAAT
>CAZRPI010000173.1:0-5805 GCA_964601865.1 uncultured Pelobacter sp.
GACGAGCCGCTATTTTAAGTTCCAGACACCATCTATCAGCAGAAACCGCCGAACGAGCACGACCTGGATGGTGCCGAAACCAACGGGGATGTTTCGGCGGCCCGTCAAGTGGCGATAGTCCCATCCGCCGCGGCCAGCCCAACCATGGTTCCGGAGAGGGCGTGGACTTCTCTCTGCTTAGAGGGATTGTCGAAGTGAGAGGAACTCATTTCAGGCTCGGTCGCTCCTGTGCGATTCAGGCCGGTTGTCCGGTGGCGTGAGCGCAAATACTCACCTTTTCCCGCCAGCATCGAAACCGGCTTGGGAACTGGACCCTCAATCGGGCTAAAGTATCATCTCACCAGGCTTCGTCTGCACTTCTACCGTCGGCTTCCTGTTTGTGGAGGCAGGATTGAACAAAGCGTTGCGTAACCGGCTGTCAGGCGTGGAGTGTGGGGGTGTATTTCTCGGCAAAATTGATTGTTGGGGTCGGTGGGAGGGAGACGGATTCCAGATACTCTTCCAGGGAGACAATGCCGATCCCCAGGCTGAGCAACCCGCTGACCGTCCGCTGATACCGGTCTTCCCGGCTGAAGGCGACCCCGTTGGAGATGAGGGTGACCTGAAGGCCGGACCGCCAGGCGTCAAGGGCCGTGGCGCGGATGCTGCCCACCGCCTGGACCCCGCAGAGTACGACGCCTTCAATCTCCTTGTGCTGCAGGTAAGCCACCAGATAGGGGTTGGCGAAGGCGCTTTTCCCGGATTTGGGAAAACCCATGGCGTCGTGGAGATGAATTCGGGCGTCCATCCCGGCTCCCTCGCTTCCATCCATGGCGGCATGGTTGCGCAGATAATTGCCGATGAAGCTGCCCCTCTTGAAACGGCTCACCACGTCGATGATCAGCCACCTGTGCTCTTCAAAGCATCGGATCAGAAGGTTGGCGGCTACGATCACGGCGTTGGCCTGTTCCCATCCCACGGGAAGACGCCCGTTTTCCGACAGAAAGTCATGCTGGAGATCGATGAGTATAAGTGCGGGTTTCATAGTAGACTTATTTTATCTTTTTTGTCCTTGGTTGTCACCGGTTTTTTCGGCTGTCTACGGGACGGATGCGGTGGGCTGGGAGAGGATTGATACCACTGTTGCCGCTGCATGAACGCACAAAAGAGACAAGCCCACCGGTTTGTCCGATGGGCTTGTTTCTCACGTGAGGATTACCCTTTTCTGGTATGCCTGTCAGTTCTCGTTGGGGTCAGCGGAGCATTCCATTCAGGCCTCCGCAGGTTTTCCGGCGGAAGCGCCTCATCATGCCGTTGCCAGACTCCCGCTAACGCCATCCGCGATAATAGGGACGGTCACCATCGTCATGGCGATGGTCTCCCGGTCCATGGTGGTAATAATGGTCATGGCGGTAATACCCCGGTTCCTCGTAAATGATGGTCGGTCCCGGTTCCCGGTATTCCCTGCGTTCGTAGATGACCGGGGGATGGGTGATCGCTTCCACGTTCTCAACCACTGACTGGGCTATGGCTGCCGGAAGCCAGAGAGGGTTGAGGAGAGTCATGGGGCTCTCGGGGCGATCACAGGCAAGGGCTGAGGTGGCCAGCATGCCCGAAATCAATCCTGCCGCAACGATGGTATGGATAGCTTTTTTCATTTCAGCGTACCTCCTGGGAAATTTTTACGTCTGCTGATTTAATAGCATCGCACATGCCAACTTGGAGAAGTGAAAATTAACCGCAAATTTAATAGGTTAGGGAAAATACTGAAAATGGTGCGGAATGAACGTTCACTCAATTCATCCCTGTAATACCTCATTTCAGGAAATTGATGCCCGGTAAATACCGGATGAATATCCTGCGGGTCACATTTCAGGCAACCTACAGTCCTGATTCAGTGGAACAGGTCGCAGCCTGCGGGCGGAGAGGAATGCCGGTGACGGATTTCTTCAGCGGATCTGCCGGCAAACGGCCGATCAGAGCGGCATTTGTTCCGGTGCGCCGACACATCTCCGCTTGCGGACTCCATGGCATGGCGAGTATGCTGCGACAACAACTGGAGAGAAAGGAATTGAAGACCATGAAAGTCATGATCGATCTGTGCATCGTGCCCGTCGGCGTGGGGGTGTCGCTTTCCCCGTACGTCGCGGCCTGCGAGAAGGTGCTGGCCGGTACGGGTTTGAAGACGTCGCTCCACTCTTTCGGCACCAATGTGGAGGGGGAGTGGGACGAGGTGTTCGCCGCGGTGAAGAAGTGTCATGAGGTCCTGCATGAGATGGGGGCGCCCCGCATCACCGCCACCATCAAGGTCGGTACTCGGATCGACCGGGAACAGAGTCTGGAGGACAAGGTCAGGAGCGTGCGGGAGAAACTGTGAACGTGACGGGAGCATGACATGACGGGAACCGCTTCCGCCGGTGCGCGCTTTTCGGCCCTGCAGTACCGCAACTTCCGGCTGGTCTGGACCGGGCAGATCGTCTCCAACGTGGGGACCTGGATGCAGAACGTCGCCACCGGCTGGCTGGTGCTGCAGCTCAAGAACTCGCCGCTCTGGCTGGGCCTGCTCGGTTTGAGTTTCGCACTGCCAATGATCGCGCTGCCGCTGGTCGGGGGTGCGGTGGTTGACCGGGTGGATCGCGTCCGACTGCTCTTTTTCACCCAGACCTGCCAGATGCTGAACGCCTTAGCGCTGGCGCTTGCTACTTGGCTGGGGCTGGTGACCGTCTGGCACATCCTCGCCGCCTCGTTCATCGGGGCGACGCTCCTGGCGTTCGACAATCCGGCTCGCAACGCCCTGATCCCCGATCTGGTCCCCAGGCGGGACCTGATGAACGCCCTGTCGCTGAACGGCGCCATTTTCACCGGCGCCGCCCTGGTGGGACCGGCGCTGGCCGGCGCTCTTCTGGTGCCCCTGGGGGCTGCCTGGCTATTTTTCATGAACGGCGTCAGCTTCCTCGCCATGATCGGCTCGCTGCTCTTCCTGAGGGATGTGCCGGCAAACGGCGGGGCTGAGAGGAAATCCTTTGCCGCGTCCATGTTTGCCGGAATCGCGTATGGTTGGAACAACCATTTCCTGCGGGTACTGTTCGTCCTCTTCGCATTCAGCGCCGTTTTCGGCCGCTCCTACCAGGGACTGCTGCCGATCTTCGCCCGCGACATCTGGCATGGCGGTCCGAAGGGGTATGGTTTTCTCCTCTCCTCTTCTGGCGCCGGCGCTCTGGTGGGGGCATTCGGCCTGGCCTCCCTCAGGGAATTGCGACGTCGGGAACGGCTATTGATCGCCAGCGGACTGATCTTCAGCCTCTCCCTGATCCTCTTTGCCGTCAGCCCGACGCTTTTCCAGGGCTCCCTGTTCCTGTTTGTCGCCGGGGTATCGACCACCGTTTTCGGCACCCTGGTGGCGACCTATATCCAGGTTGAGACTCCCAATGAACTCAGGGGGCGGGTCATGAGCCTCTATACGGTCTGCATCATAGGCTTGCCCGCACTGGGCGCTCTCAGCAGCGGAGCGGTGGCCGAACTGCTGGGCGGCATCAGCGGAGCGCCGCGGGCGGTGCTGATCGGCGCCATCCTCATGGGGGCGACTCTGGCGGCTTTTGCGCCGTTCATCCTGCGGGGAGGGGGAGATGGCTGAAGCATGCGGTGCTCTCCCGAATCGCGCAAACGTGGATGGTCGGGCGGCTGGAATGGAGCGGTACGCCTTGTCCCATCCGTCATCTTCAAAGCCGGAGGCTCGATAGTGAAAATTGCCTTTTTCCTGATACCTTTCCTCCTGTTCGTTTCTTGCGCATCGTCTGCGTTTCCTGCTTCCGAACCTGCCGGTGGCGAAGCGACCGAGATCAGCTTCTACCCACGTGGGGCGGATTCCGATGCCATCGTCAACGAGATACGGGGGGCTACGAAAGAAATACTGATTCCGGCGAATACGTTCACCGAAACGGCAATTGCCGCGGCTCTCTCCGATGCCCGCAAACGCGGGATAAGAATCGGCACCGTTGTGGAGAGGGACCGGAAAATCTCAGGTGAGTCTATGGCGGCCTTTCTGAGCCGTGCCGGTGTCCCTGTCCTGAACGGCAGCGCACGAGTCAAGGCCCGCTACAAAACCATGGTGATTGACGGTTCCACACTCATAACCGGAGTGTTCAATTTTAACGGAACTGAAAACGGGAAAAATATCGAAGAGCTCTTGATACTGAAGGGGAATACCAAACTGGTTGGGCAGTATCTGAACTATATTAGACACTGAGGCGGAACGGCATCTCCTGTTGCGCTCCGAAGTCAGGCCCTTTACGGATCGTGGTTTTGGGGGATTTCAGGTTTGTCGTTACTCTTTCAACGATTATGGGGCCGAAACAACCCGTGATGTCACCGGGAGCGTCTGATCGTATGGCGTTGCGGGCGGGTGATTTTTTGTAACCATATTCGCCGTATTCACGTCTGATTCATACAAATCCATGGCATACGGCAAATCTTGCGGGATCGGGTCTGAATGGACATACATAGCCAGAAAAATATGACCTCACGAACGTTGCTCAATGTCAGCAGTGTCATATTGCTTTTCACCGGTCTGGCCAGCTCGATTCATATTTATCTGACCGCACGGGATGCGCCGCCACCGCTCATGGATTATGATTTCGAAAACACCAAGAAATACATGCGGGATCTGGAACTGTACGGCGGGAAGGCAAACGTCATGGCCGTGAATTTCATGAAATGGTTCAATGGTCTGTGGCAGGGAAAAATGCTGGCATACACCGTGGGTTGCATCACCCTGCTGATTGCGGTTGTTCTTCTCCTTGTCGCGTACTACATCTCTTCCGAGACGGAAACCCAGGGCGCTGATTAACCGTCTGCCGCGGTTCCCAGATTGACATTCCCACCAATCTCCTGTTCTCCGCACCCCCGCGGTCACCACTATATCTGTATTTCCCGTGGCGGTTCGGGAATGAACGTCAGATGCCCCAGCGAATAGAGCACGTAGAAAAGGATCATCAGGAGCGGTATGGCGAAGATGCTGATGAACACCAGTCTGCCGACGGGATGGAAGGTGGTTCTCTGGTTGCGGCCGATGAGATAATAGAGGACGGTGCCCAGGGGAGGGAACAGACAGAGAACGGTCGCCCAGACCAGTTTCGTGGAAAAGAGTCTGAAGTCATTGCGAATCACGTCTGCCAGGGCGTAAAGCCAGAGTATTGACGGCAGGGCGATCAACAGAATGAAACCTATGAGCATCATGACAGCCAGATCAACCATCGTCCGTTCTCACCCGTAATTCTTCACATCTCCCGTCCAGTCATATACTTCTGTGCTGTTTCTGTAACTGAACAGTTTACCTTCATCTCCTTGTTTTTCCCCTGAACTCGGGGTGGTGGAATCTTCCGTTGTAATGGGCCCGGTCATGTTCGTAGCGTCCGAATTCCAGGTCGCGGTAATGCCGGATGCCGTCGATGCGATAGCTGAACAATACCGGTGGATAGTATCTTCTGGGGGCGATCACCCAAGGACCGTTGTAGTAGGGACCGCGATACCAGCGGCCGCCGTAGAAGTAGAAGTATTCGGAACCGGTATAGACCAGGTCGTAGGGGACACCGATGGCGACATACAGATTGAGGTTGGGCGAGTAGATGAACTGGGGCGCCTCGTCCACATACACCTCCTGAGGAGCCGGGTACTGTTCCGGAGCCGGCTGCACATCGGGATATTGCGCGTCGGCTGGCGGCGCATCCTGCGGCGGTTCAACTGGCGGCGGAGCGGCCGATGGCTGCTGTGCCGCTGCCGCACGGGGTTCATAGCCGGGTATCTGATTTCCATGGGAGTACATGCACT
>CAZRPI010000174.1:0-5758 GCA_964601865.1 uncultured Pelobacter sp.
TTGTTGACTCTGAAGTGACCCATCGAATATAGTGCTGGCGCAGCTTCTAATTAATTGTATGGAGAGATCGATTATGGCTTTGATGGACTGGAGTCCGGATTTCAGTGTCAAAATCAAACAATTTGATGATCAGCACAAGAAATTGGTTGCCATGGTCAACCAGCTTCATGATGCAATGAAACTTGGCAAAGGTGCTGAGGTTCTCGGTCCAACACTCGATTCACTGATCAGTTACACCGCGTCACACTTCGCGGACGAAGAGAAAGTTATGAAACAGCACTGCTACCCTGATTTCGCCAGGCATAAGGTTGAACATGACAAACTGACCAAACAGGTCCTCGATTTGCAAAAGCAGTATCAGACCAAAAAAACGGCGTTGAGCGTTACGGTGATGTCGTTTCTGAAGGATTGGCTCTCAAATCACATTAAAGGTGATGATATGAAATACGGTCCCTTCCTCAAAGAAAAAGGGGTGTCTTGAGCAGGCGCTTGGCGCCTGTCGGAATACGGACCGGAAAAAAGTGAAACAACGGGGGCAAGCCTGCAAATGAATTGTACCGGTCTGCCCCCCCCTTTTTTTACAAGCCTCTGTTTGTCAGTTTGTGGACGCGCCACCTATCTGGTTTCGACCAGATCCATACGTATTTTGATGATTCCCGGCAGCGGGTGGTTATAGCCGGGGATCTTGAGCAGCACATCGCTTTTGATCAGTTCGCTGCGCGGCATCCATTTTACCCCGTCCAGGCTCGCCCATTCGCCGAAAACATAAAACTCCCGTTTCGGCGTGACCTCCAGTTCTGCGCTTGTTCCTTTCGTGAAGAGGCTCCCCTCCACCGCCACCGCGATCGCGATCGGCTTGCCGGCCGGGAATTGGAGAATGAAGTCGCCCTTGGGCGCCGGTTCCCCGAAACGGATGACCGGGACCTTGGCCAGATCGGCAAAGGAAGGCGGGGCGGCGACAGCGGGCACGCTTATCATCAAACAGCACAGAAACGACGCAACGGCCAATCTCATGATATTGTCCTCCATGTGACCGGTCACCAGTCGAATGGATCGACCCAAACCGGTTTTCCCTTGGAAACAGATATATGGAGAGAGTCCCGCGTGTACCCCCTTGTATGTAAAATAATATTGGGGAAGATGCGGATATACGCGGACGAATCAGTAAGATGTATGCTGGAGGCAACCTGCCGGGCGGTGAATCAGCGCCCGGCCCCTGCGAGGATCTCTCTTTACTTCCCTTGCGACATCAGATGCGCCACTCCCTCATCCCATGCCGCAAGCTGCCGTTCTCCCTCATCCTGAAACTCCGGGTGATTCTCCATGTATGCCGACAGCAAGTTGCGGGTTTCGGTCACGGCCTGGGCCACCTGTTCTAGAATATGTCTCACCTTCCCAACCGGCAAGGCCAGGTGCACCACGGCGAACTGCTCCATCATCCTGCGCGGCCACCACTTCTTGGTTCCGGCAAGGCTGAGCGCCGGCACATCCTTTGGAATGTACACCGTGGTTGTCACCACATCATACACCGGGGCGAGGCGGACAGGAGAGCCGGGAGAATGATATAACACCCCGAAATTTTTAAGATGGGCATCGCCGTTCCGGACCATGACCGACAGCGCCAATGCGCTGAAAAACTGTTCCCGTGCGGATTGCAGCAAATCGGGAGACACGAAATCCCTGATGCTTCGTGCCACCCGTTCATATGAGCTTCCGTACTTCTGGGCCGTGCCGACCGCCTGCAGGGCACACATGTCTTCAAAACCGAGCTGTTGCCCATCCTTCTCCATGTCAAACCGCTTCATCACGAACAGTCCCCCGCTCTCCGACAGGTGAAACTCCGGCACCGGAAGCCCCGCCCGCTGCGCCGCGGTCATGCAGAAAAACTCATTCGCCGCCAACTGGGGGTACTCACGTCCCCAGGTCTTGATGATATAGCCGCCCACAGTCGCAGTCCCGCGCTCCGTCGCATCGAGCATGACTTTTGGCTGTATCCCTGATATGCCTGAATGAAGGGCGTAACGGGACACCAGATCTCGAAACAGCTCCTCAGTGTCCGGATACGACAGCAGGTCATCCAGGGACTCCCGGGTTTCAACGATTCCGGGCGCCGGATCGGTCACCAGAGAGAACCGGTTGTGCCCGATCTGGTTACCACCGGTCACGCGAAGGATCGTCAGATCGTCCTCGCCGGCCAGTTTTGAAATCGCCCGCCGGATCGCGTCCAGAAGCGCCCCTTCCGGCAGGTTCATCTGAAATATCGGGTGGAGGTTGCGGCTCAGCCAGCTTTCCAGCCGGACCGGCATGGTCAGCGAAACCTGCGCTTCCGGTGTCCTGGCATCCGGATCGTATGTGAAAATGTAACGGCTCCTGTCATCCGCCCGGCCCAGAAGGCCGGCCCTGTGTCCGGCAGCCCAAACGGCAAGGGTATGTGGTGATGGTATTGCCATGGCCGTAATTTATGTTTCCATCTCGCTCCGGAGTTCATCCAGAGTTGGGGGCGTGCCCGCTTTCCTGACCCGCAACTCCAGCCCCAGGTACTCCAGTACCCTGATCAGCTTGCGAACGCCGATTTCCTGGACAATCCCCGACTCTATCTGGCCAATGGTGGTTCTGCCCATCCCAAGGTCCCTGGCCAGTTGCTCCTGCGTTACTTTCTTTCTTTTCCGCTCGGCGCGAATTTCATTTCCAATTTCGAATAACATAAATGCATTGTATGTGAAACAAAACGTGTTTTCAATGCAAAAATGTTTCATATGTACATCATATGTGTGCTTTGTATTTATGCGGTGATTCCGGGGACTGGCAACGGATGCCGCTTGGTCCCGCCGTGGGGGAAGCGCAGTACCGGCGAGGCTGAAATCCGCGCGCCCGGATTGACGGGGAAGGGAAGGGGAAAAACCGTTTTCTGCATTGACGGATTTTTTTGGAAATGGCGGTGGTTCGACGGGGTGCCAGGGGGACTCGCAACGCCCGATTTCTTAGTGCGGGGGGGTATACGCCCTGCTGGTAGGGAACTTTCTCTCATATTTTCTTTTTCAAGGGTGACCCCTCTGTTTTTTTGTTCCTCCTTTTTTGTTAGGAGTATCGAAAGGGGGATCGTCTGATTTTTAATCTTGTCGGCCAATATAGTTGATGTTCTACCTATATAATGTCCATCTTGGCATCTTGGAAGGTGACCCCGGCGGGGTGCCCCTGGCGCTCCAGGTCGAGAGATGGATGCGCAACCGACTGGAGTCGGTATCAGTGCAAAAGGCGCTCGCATCACTGCAGAGAATCAAAATGGGTGAGCTACAGGTGAACGGGAAAACAGTCAAAATGGCGACGAGACCAACAGAAGAGCAGAAAGAGCTGTTGGCGAAGTTGGGCGCAAAACCGATACCGCGAAAGATTACCGACCATGGGTTTTGTAGTGTAAAAACGGCACCTTCTTAATAAGATAACTTACTGATATTAAAAACATTACGTCAATCAAAGTGTCAAACTTCGGAGCCGCGCGATCGCAGGCGGCATCCAACTGCCAGATTCGGGACTATTGGGGCAATGTGGGAGGGGAGTAGGGGGAAGGATATCGTGGTGTGTTAGAAAATTAGGCGATGGCGAACGTGCTCATGCATCCGCGCCTGCCGCTGCCGTGCGGGCTTCCCGCGGCGCGGCTGTCGGCGCGAGCCCCGCTGGTTCGGCCTCGTCCATACCCGCTCCGGCCAGGATCGCCTCGATCTCCTCGATGATCTCCTCCTGGCGGGCCAGGTTCTGCTTTCTCTTCAGCTCTTCCATCTGCCGTTCCATGCGCTTCGAGGCGCCCTCGATGTGGTTGAGACGAAAACGGCTTTCCGCCATGAGGGAACGGTGGAAGACCTCGATGATGGCGGCCAGCAGATGCTGCTCCCGCAACTGCTCGAAGAAGGCGTCGGGCGGCATGTTGAGGTGGGGCGGAAACAGGGAAGGGGGCGTCCGGCCCGGCTGGGCGTCGAAGGGGACGAGTGTTTTCAGGGTGATTCCGTCGCTGTCCGGATCGTGGTACAGGGCGGCGAGCCGCAGGAAACGCCCGGTGTCGGCGCGCTTCAGGAGCAGGGCAAGGGAGTCCATCACCCCGTGGATCACCTGTCCGATTTCCTCCATCGCATGGGCGCCGTCAAGATGGAGTTCGGCCTCAACCCGGTCCACCAGTTTGGCGCCCACGGCGATGCGACGCATCCCGATCCCGGCGTCAGCCGTGGCGGTCTCCAGCGCCGTGATCAGACGGTCGTTGTAATCGCCGCAGAAGCCCCGTTGGGAACCGACCAGCAGCAGCACCCCGAAGACCTCTTCCGGGGCGGGGCTTCTTTGGGGGTGGAAGGCCAGAAAATCGCCGCCGATGGTCTCCAGGCTCTCCACCAGCCCGCGCTGGGCGGTGAGGACGCGGGACAGCTTGGCGGTCTCCATCAGGGCCAGATTCTTCATCACCCCCAGGATGGCGCCGATCTCCTCCAGGGCGCGCAGCCTCCGCTCCAGTTCACGCCTGCCCGCCATCTCCAGCTCCTTCCTTCCCCAGGGCCTCTCCGACCAGTGCCCGCCATTCCTCACGGCTGCTCTCCAGCGTGCAGTTCCCTTCGGCCACGGCGGTCCTGATCCGTGCCCTGACCTCCGGAATCCCGTCCGGACTCATGTTGTCCAGCATCCCGTCGTTGAAGGCGATGAGCCAGGCGAGCTGGTACTCCACCGGCAGAGGCGCCCGCCGCTCCTGGCGGAGCATTTCGCGCAGTATCCGGCCGCGCCTGATGCGCGCTTCCACGGAGGCCTCCAGGCGTGCGCCGAAGCGGGTGAAGATCTCCAGCTCCAGGAACTGGAGATAGTCCAGCTTCATGCGTCCCACCTCTTCCTTGATTCGCTGATGTTGGGCCTTGCCGCCGATGCGGGACACGGATCTGGTGATGTCTATGGCCGGGAGGAATCCGGCGGCGAAGAGTTGCTGATCCAGGTAGATCTGGCCGTCGGTGATGGAAATCAGGTTGGTGGGAATGTAGGCCGCCAGTTCTCCCTGCTGGATCTCCACGACCGGCAGGGCGGTCATGCTCCCCCCCCCCTGGCTTCCGGACAGGACGGTGGAACGTTCCAGGAGACGGGCGTGCAGGTAGAAGATGTCGCCTGGATAGGCCTCCCGGCCCGGCGGCCGCCGCAAAAGCAGGGACACCTCCCGGTAGGTCTGGGCGTGGAGGGTCAGGTCGTCGTACACCACGAGGGTATCCCGGCCCAGGCGCATCCATTCCTCCGCCAGGGCACAGCCCGCGAACGGCGCCAGGTATTTCAGGCCCGGGAGTTCGAACGCCTCGGCCACCACCACCGTGGTGTGCTCCAGCGCTCCGGTTGCCCGGAGCGTGTCCACGATGGCAACGGCTTTGGAGCGTTTCTGGCCGATGAGGACGTAGACGCAGAGTACGCCGCTCCCCTTCTGGCTGATAACCGCGTCCAGGGCCAGGGAGCTTTTCCCCGTCGATGCGCCTCCGATGATGAGCTGGCGCTGCCCCTTGCCCACCGGAATCATGGTGTCCACGATGGTCGTGCCGGTGTAGAGCGGGGCGTTCACGAAGGTCCGGGCCGTGATGGCGGCCGACGGGCCGAAGATGTCTCTCCGGGCACAGTCGCGCGGCGGAGGCATCCCGTCCAGCGGCGCACCCAGCGGATCAACGATTCTCCCCAGGAGTTCGTCTCCAACGGGGATCGAGGGGCGCGTTCCCGAAAGCTGCGCTCCGGTCCCGGAAGTGAGACGGTCGCTCTG
>CAZRPI010000175.1:0-5733 GCA_964601865.1 uncultured Pelobacter sp.
CTCCCGCACCTCGCCGAAACGCTCCAGCGCCTCCCGGGCGGTCGCCTTGCGGAACGGCACGTCCAGCGGAAACAGGGATTCCCCGGTCAGGGACGCGGAAAGAACGCGGCCCGATTGCCAGATCTTCAGGGCCTTTTCCCTGACCGCCTCAGGGGAGATCACGCCGCCGCTCCCGCGCGGTAGCGTTCTTTCTCGGCGTGGTATTCCGCCAAGGTCAGGTTGCGCACCATGGAGTCGGCGCCGTTGTCGTTGTACACGTAATGCACGGAGTTGATGTACTCCTCGATGATGTGGATCTTCTGGAGCGGGGTGACGATGAGGAGTTGCAGGTTGAGCTTCCTGAACAGCTCCAGGCCATAGCGGGTGCTTTCGTCGGAACCCTTGGCGAATGCCTCGTCGATGACGACGAAGCGGAAGGAGCGGGACCGGACCGCCCCCCATTCCAGCCCGAACTGGTAGGCCAGGGCCGAGGCCAGGATGGTGTAGGCCAGTTTTTCCTTCTGGCCGCCCGATTTGCCCGCGGTGTCGGAGTAGTACTCCTTCTCGCCGTTGTCCTCCAGCCACCGCTCGCTGGCGGAAAAGGCGAACCAGTTGCGCACGTCAGTGACCTTGCGGGTCCATCTCCGGTCGAGCTCCACAAACCCTTCGCGCCCGTTGAACCGGTCGATGATGGCCTTAACCTGAAGAAACTTCGCCTCGTTGTAGATCTCCGCGTCGGCAAGGGTGTGGGAGAGGCACTGTTTCAGCTCCTGCTGGAAATCACGCACCTCCGGGTCGGTCGTCCGGTCCATCACCAGTTCGATGAAGGTTCCGGCTGAATATTCGATGGAACGCAACGAGCAGTTGATGGCGCCGATTTTCCCGGAGATCCGCTGCTTCTCCTTCTCCAGTTGATTCTGCAGCAGCACAATGTCCTTGATGGTTTCCTCGTTCAAGAGCTGCTTGAAACGGGCCTCGTGGCGGGGAAGATCCTGTTCCCGCAGTCCCTTCAGCATGGCGGCGAACTCGGGGAGCGCTTCCAGACCGGCGTCAACCTCCACGGTTTCGGCCGGATAGGCGTGCTTGTAGTCCTTCATCTGGCCGAGGATCTTTTCCGTCAGCCGCTGATGCTTCTTGTCCAGCGCGTCCAGCCGCGCCTGGAGCAGTTCGCGCGTTTCCCGCTGGATGCGGTCGTGGTTCTGCAGGGTCAACGCCGCCTCTTTTTGCGCCTCCCGGCGAATCGCGCCGATCTTCGGCAGGAAGGAGCGCACCCCCTCCTCGCCAAGAGTGGCGGCAAGGGCTTCCGCCTCCGCGCGCTCGGCGCGGCGGCCGGCAAGCCGCTCCTCAAGCCGGCCCGCCTCCTTGTCCAGGCTGCTCTGCCGCGCCGTCTTGACGGCGATCTCCTCCTGGTTTGACTGCAACTGTTCGCGCAGCATCCGCAGGGTGTCGGAACTCCGCTCCAGCTCGGCCCGTTCCTCCTCCAGAATCTGGATCCGTTCGGTCAGCGGTTCCCATCGGATGGCGCCGTAGTCCGAGAAGTTGAGCAGGTCGCGCACGGCGTCCCGTTTCCCGGACAGTTGCCGCTGCTGCTTGTTCAGCCCGGCAAGGCGGCCCGCTATCTCCTGCGCCGTCCGTTCCACCTGGAGCTTCTTGCTCTCCAGCGCCCGGATCTTCTCCCTGTTGCTCCAGCCCAGGACATACTGGCTCTGGTCGTGGATGGAGCGCCGGTCATCTTTTTCGTGGCGCTGGCCGCCCGACTTGATCTGGCCGTTGCGGGTGATGGCCCGGGGAAGACGACGGAACATCTCCAGCTCTTCACAGCAGATGTAATCGAAGCGTTCCGCCAACTGCTCCAGAAGCCAGCCGTAGAAGGGGGTGTCCGGTTTGACCAGCATCCTGCGCAACAGCGAATCGGGGTCCACGCCGGGCGCCGCGCCGTTGCCGGCAACATCACGGGTACGGAAATACACCAGCCGCCCTTGCAGATTGGTGCGTTCCACGTAATGGCTCACTTGTCCATACAGCGCTTCGGGCACCAGCAGGCTCAGGCCGAAGGAGTGGAGCAGCCGCTCGATGGCGCCCCGCCAGACCGAGGCCCGGTCATCCACCTGGAGGAGTTCGCCGGCAAAGGGAAGCTCCTCTTCGCCGATCCCCAGGATTTTCGCCATCTCCCGGCGGATGGCCAGGTTTTTCAGGGGAATGTTGCTGGTGCGGCGGCGCAGGGAATCCAGCTCCTCAGCCAGGCCGTCCCGCTCCCCGTCCAGCGCCCGCAGCTCCACCCCCAGGTCGATTTCCGCCTTCTTTGATTCCTCGAACTCCTCCGTCAGGCGTGCCAGAAGTTCCTCGCCCTCCCGCCGGTTGCGGTAAAAGTCCTCTTCGGAGGATGCGGGCTTAAGCCCCACGGTCAGGGCGATCCTGCGGTATTCCTCCTCCTTGCGAAGCTTTTCATCCCGCTCCCGCGCCAGCAGGGTGATTTCATCGGCAAGCGCCTGCAACCTGCGGCCGCCGCTGTCGTCGATGCCGGCGCGCAACTCCCCCTCCCGTCGGCGCAGCTGGATCAGCTCTTCCTTCACCGAGGCTAGCCGGGAGACGGTCTTCTCCATCTCCAGCTCAGCCCTGTCGATATCGGCGAAGAGCAGTCCGGCCTTCAGTGACGCAAAACAGGCCGCCAGGGCTTCGCGGCAGCCGCGCAGCTCCCCGATCTCGACAACCAGGGCCGCGTAACGCTCACCGTCGGCCACCAGGGGGGTAAGGCGCTCGATCTGGCGCTTGGCCTTGAGCACCGCCTCGTGGGCCCGGTTGAGGTTGTCGAAGTTGCGGCGCAGGGCATCGATACGGGTCTCCATGTCCGCGCTTTCCAGCATGTGGTTGCGCACGAAATCGGTCAGGTTGCCCACCGACTTCATGGACACCGTCTGGTAGAAGAGCTCCAGGGCCTGCTCGTTCTGGATGCCGAAGAGGTGGCGGAAACGGGAACTGTACTCCTTGAAATTGTCCAGGACCGTCACCCGCTTCAGGCGCTTCAGCCGTTTTTTCAGGTCAAGGATGTCGCTGCCGAAGTCGCCGAAATGCTCCGCGATGGTGAGCGCCGTCTCCGCCACGACGAAGAAGCGCTCCGGGTTCCGTTTCTGATCCTTCAGCCAGAACACCTGCGCCAGGCTCACCTCCTGGTCGAACCCGGCGTTGCGGAACCTGGCCAGGAGCACGGTAAAGGTATCCTCGCCCCGCAGCGGTATCGCCTTGGCCGCCTGGGTGAAATCGTCCTTCTCGCTCTTGTACTCGCCGCGGATGTAGGAATAGAGATCCCGTTCCCTGCCCACGGCGCCGGCGGCCTTGTTGTACACGATCCGGTGGTGCGGCACGAGCAGTGTGGTAACGGCGTCCACCAGGGTGGATTTGCCCGAGCCGATGTCGCCGGTCAGAAGCGCATTGTGGCCGTCCGGGTCGATGGCCCAGACCCTGCGGCTGAAGGTTCCCCAGTTCAGCGCCTCGAACCGGTGGAGCCGGAAACCGGCAAGGGTGTCGTCGGCCGCGAAATCAGGCGGAAGCGTCGGCATGGTTCAGGTATTCCTCCAGTTTACGGTCCATATCCGCCAGCCAGTCGCCGTCCACCAGGGCCTTGATGATCCGCCGCACCTCGAATTGGTCCTCATCCTTTTTCAGGCGCCGCAGGAATCCGAATTCCACCACTTTGGCGATATGGTTATCGATCTGGTCAACCAGCCTGGCCTCGCTGCTCCGCTCGCCGAGAAAAACGCGGAGTATCTCCACGATCTGCCCGCGGCTCAGGATCAGCCTGGTCTCGCCGCCACCGGCGTCCAGCTCCACCAGCTTCCTGCGCAGCAGCACGCAGAGAAGGCTCACCGGATAACTCAGGGCCCGGCGCTGAATGAGGCGGGGGAGAGGCTCGGTTCCCTCCTCCTCATCAGTTGCCTCGGAACGCTGGCGGAGAAAGGCGTACCCTTCCGGTTCGTCGAGGAACAGCTGCAGGCCGATGACCGCCACGTAGTCGCCGACAGCCGCCCGGTTCTGCAGCAGGTCGCGCCACGATTCCGGGCTCTGGTCCTGGTAGATAACCCCCTTGAACAGGTGGATCAGGACGATTGACGCGGCCCTGGGAAGATTGAATGATTCGGGCATGTTTTTCCCTGTCGTGATGTAACTACTTACGGTGACAACTCCCCCCTTTGAAAAAGGGGGGCTGGGGGGGATTTACGGGCGCTGATATCATTTGAGATGCTTGGCATTGCCGTCAAAATCCCCCTGAATCCCCCTTTTCCAAAGGGGGACTTTTTCTTTCCTCAGCCTTCAGCCTTACCCCCTGACAAATATTACTCGTGGCAGCCTGACCCGCCGGACGGCGCCGTTTTCCGTAGTAAAGGTCAAAAGCTCATCGGCGTCATCGGCTACCAGGCCACCCCCCCTGTGGGCCAGTTCCAGGTAGGTGACCACCTCGGCCAGCCCTTTGCTGATGGGGTAGAGATCCACCAGGGAGCGGAGGGAAATCTGAGGGCGGGTCTGCAGCGCCATGCGGATATTGCCCCGCAGTTCCGCTTCGTTGACGAAATTCTGGCGGTACAGTGCGTCCACTTCGATCGACGCTTCACCCACAATAACACGGGAGTCGCCGATGGAGGCGCTTCTGGCAGGCGCGAAGAGACCGCGGGCCATGACCAGCTCCAGGTCGGGACGGATGTCATCCAGCAGGGCGAAGTCCCGTTCATGGGGAGGATTGTCCTTGATCGCCACCGCCTTCTTTTCGATCCCCCTGACCAGTTCCATGATGCGCCGATTCTCCAGGTAGCTCTGGTCATCCAGATACTTGCGCAACTGCTCCACCAGCATGGTGGTGGTCTTGTACACCTTTTCCCCGGCATCCATGAGCGAAAACTTGATGCCGGCCAGGAACGGGTCGGGACTGAGCGAGCGGACCTCCTCCAGGCTGTAGACGGCCTCAAGCAGTTCGGCCAGTTCCGCCTGGCGGGGGGAAGAGATGAGAAATTCCCAGAAGGCGTGAAAGCTCTTCCCCTGGTCCGAGTCCCTGATGGCATCCTGCTCCAGGAAAATTTCATCCAGCAGCTTTCCCTTGGGTTTGTCGCTGACGGCGATCCGTTCACGAATCGCCCGGTCGAGACTGCGGAAGTTGTATTCCACCTGCCGGAAGTCCGCCAGGAGTCGCCGGGCGGTTTCTTCCACCTGAAAAAAACGTTCCTTCACCTGGGTCGAATCGTAGGTATCGACGATACCGAGCCGTATCCGCTCGATCTCCGCGTCGATATCCTCTTTCCGGCTCTCCAGTTCGGCAATGCGCTCAGCCGGATCGAGGCTTGTCTTACGCACCAGTTCCTTGAGAAGGTTGAACATCGCCAGCAGGCGCGATTCCGTGCCGATGAACTGCCGTTCCTCCAGGCTCTGCAGCCATTCAATGGCTTTCTCGGTGGCGGGGGTGAGATCGAATTCCGGCTCATCGCTGGCGCTGGTGTAGTATTTGCGCAAAAAAGGGGTCTTGCCGTTCGCCCAGTCATCCAGGTACTGGGACCCGGTTTTCGGATACTTCCCTTCGCCGTAGATTTCCCGCAGGTGGAAGAGGTAATCATCCAGGCGGGAGCTGATTTCGGACTGGGGGAGGGAGCGCCGGTTGGACTGGATGAACACCCGGTGCAGGAAGCTGATGATGAGAGGGGAATTGTCGGCCGTCAGGAGCCGCAGGGCGGGGTGGGTCTGTTTCAGCTTTTCCAGGTAATCGTGTTCCAT
>CAZRPI010000176.1:0-5555 GCA_964601865.1 uncultured Pelobacter sp.
GGTTCCGGTATCTCGGAGGAAGCGTCATTCAACGCCATTCACATGATGGCCGATTCCGGGGCGAGGGGCTCCGCGCAACAGATTCGCCAGCTGGCCGGTATGCGCGGACTGATGGCCAAGCCATCCGGAGAGATCATTGAAACACCGATTACGGCCAATTTCCGCGAGGGGCTGACGGTGCTGCAGTACTTCATCTCCACCCACGGCGCCCGTAAGGGTCTGGCGGATACCGCGCTCAAAACGGCAAACTCCGGTTATCTTACCCGCCGTCTGGTGGATGTCGCCCAGGATGCCATCATCGCGGAAGAGGATTGTGGTACCCTGGACGGACTGGTTGTCTCCTCACTGACGGAAGGGGGCGAGATAATCGAACATATCGGCGATCGGATTCTTGGTCGTGTCGCCCTCGACGATGTCCTCGATCCGCTCACCGGTGATGTTCTGGTGGCGGCCAACGAGGAAATCGATGAAACGCTGGTGAAACGGATCGAGGACGCCGGACTTGAAAAAGTCAAGATCCGTTCGGTCCTGACCTGCCAGAGCCGTCGCGGTATCTGCTCCAAGTGCTACGGCCGTGATCTGGCGCGTGGTCACAGCGTCAACCTGGGTGAGGCCGTCGGCGTCATTGCCGCGCAGTCCATCGGCGAGCCCGGAACGCAGCTGACAATGCGTACCTTCCATATCGGCGGTACCGCATCACGCCGCGCCGAACAGACCTCCCTCGAATCCAGGACCGACGGTGTTCTCAAGTTCATCAATCTGAATACGGTTGTGAACGCCGAGGGGCACCACATTGTCATGAATCGCAACGGCGAGATTGCCGTAATCGATGAAACGGGGCGCGAACGTGAGAAGTATGTGGTTGTGTACGGCGCGAAGATAAAGATCGCCCCGGGCGGTAAGGTCGCGCAGGGATCGATTCTCGCCGAATGGGACCCCTATACCATGCCGATTCTTACCGAATTCGCAGGAAAGGTTAAGTTCGGGGATATCATTGAAGGTATAACCATGGAGGAGCAGCTCGACGAAGTCACCGGTCTCTCCCGCAAGGTTATTATTGAATCCAAGGACAGCGACAAGAGACCGCGCATTGCCATCAAGGGGATGGGTGGAGATTCGCCCGATGCCTTGAGCGGCACGATAGGAAGGTACTTCCTGCCGGTGGGTGCCAATATTACGGTCCAGGACGAGACGGTTATCAGCGCCGGCGATATCATTGCCAAAATTCCACGGGAGACAACGAAAACCAAGGACATTACCGGTGGTCTGCCGCGCGTCGCCGAGTTGTTCGAGGCCCGGAAACCGAAGGATTTTGCGGTTATTTCGGAAATCGACGGTCGTGTTTCGTATGGTAAAGACGCCAAGGGCAAACGCAAGGTAATTGTCACGCCGGAAATGGGCGAACCCAAAGAGTATCTGATTCCCAAGGGAAAACACATCAGCGTCCATGAGGGTGATCATGTGCGCGCCGGTGAACCGTTGATGGATGGTTCCTCCAATCCCCATGACATTCTCAGGGTGCTTGGCGTCAAGGAACTTGCCAAGTACCTGGTTGACGAGGTTCAGGAGGTCTATCGCCTGCAGGGCGTCAAGATCAACGATAAACATATCGAAGTCATTGTACGCCAGATGCTCCGGAGGGTGAGGATCAGGGATGTTGGCGATACGAATCTGCTGGTTGATGACCAGGTTGAGCGCTGGGTATTTGAGGCTGAAAACTATAAGGCAATGAGCGAGAACAAGAGGCCCGCGATTGCAGAACCGTTGCTGCTGGGCATCACCAAGGCTTCACTTTCCACCGAGTCATTCATTTCGGCCGCCTCGTTCCAGGAAACCACGAAGGTTCTCACTCAGGCCGCCATTGAGGGCAAGGTCGACTATCTGAGGGGGCTCAAGGAAAATGTAATCATGGGACGGCTGATTCCTGCCGGCACCGGACTCTCCAGTTACAGAAATATGCGGATGCTTACGGATGGCGCTGAACCCGAATCCCCGTCTCCCGACGATAACCAGGAAGAGGTTCAGGAGGCGGCCTAGGCATGGCAGCCGGCTGGCGGTAGAATACACACTCCCTGCCAGCCGGTATGCTTCCGGATCCATGGCGCAGGGGCTGACTGGCATGGTCTGCGGTTTTTTTTCGAAATAATGATAATTTGCTGTTGACATGCCGCCGATGCTCTTGTATTGTTCTTGTCTCTTTAAAATCTGATGCCCAAGACAGAGTATGTCTTGCGTAACGAATGGAGATGCCGTTACTGATACGGCCCTACACCTATTCCATTCCCCACCATAACCAGCGTACCGTTAGGCGCAGATGGCACAGATTTTTAAGTAGCTGGACACAATAAGAAAATGCAGTACCCTATAAGCTGTTTGTTTGAGGATCTGGTGGATATGCCGTCCGGGTGCGCTTTCTGGGCGATTGTATCCCGGTCTCGGGCGGGAATCTGTGGTTTAAACTGTTCCGTTAAGGGATGGGGCTAATATTTGTGCTGGGAGATAAGATAGATTATGCCAACGATTAATCAGTTGATTCGTGTAGGCAGGGAAAACAAGCGTGACAAGTCGACTGCGCCTGCTCTCAAATGCTGCCCTCAAAAACGTGGCGTATGTACAAGGGTTTACACTACGACACCAAAAAAACCGAACTCAGCGCTCCGCAAGGTTGCCAGGGTGCGTTTGACGAATGGTATAGAGGTGACGTCGTACATTCCTGGTGTTGGTCATAACCTGCAGGAACACTCCGTGGTTCTGATTCGTGGCGGCAGGGTCAAGGACCTTCCGGGTGTACGCTATCATATCGTGCGTGGAACCCTTGACTCCGTGGGAGTTAAGGATCGCAAGAAGAGCCGTTCCAAATACGGCGCGAAGCGGCCGAAATAATACTCGCTTTTTTATTTGAGGGGATTGGTATGCCAAGAAGAAGAGAAGTTCCAAAAAGAAATATACTTCCGGACCCGAAGTTTCAGGACAAGACCGTCGCAAAACTCATAAATGTACTTATGCTCGCCGGTAAAAAGAGTATCGCCGAATCGATCCTCTACGGTGCGCTTGACATCGTTGCGCAAAAGACTAATGACGAGGCTGTCAAGGTCCTCAAGAAGAGCCTCGATAACATCAAACCGTCTCTTGAGGTCAAGTCACGAAGGGTTGGCGGTTCAACATACCAGGTTCCAATTGAAGTGCGCCACGACCGCCGGGTTTCGCTGGCCATGCGCTGGCTGATCAAGTACTCCACCGCCCGCGGCGAGAAAACCATGAGGGATAAGCTGGCCGGAGAAATTCTGGATGCGTACAACAATCGTGGCGCGGCGGTCAAGAAGCGCGAAGATGTCCACAAGATGGCGGAGGCAAACCGGGCGTTTGCCCACTATCGCTGGTAGTTTCTAATAGTTTTTGGAGGAATCAGTGCCCCGTTTAGCATCACTTGAAAAATACAGAAATATCGGAATTATGGCTCATATTGACGCTGGCAAGACCACGACAACAGAGCGAATTCTTTACTATACCGGAGTCTCGCACAAGATCGGAGAGGTCCATGAGGGTACAGCCACCATGGACTGGATGGAGCAGGAGCAGGAGAGGGGCATAACAATTACATCGGCGGCCACCACATGCTCGTGGCGCGATTACCATATCAATATTATCGATACTCCCGGCCACGTTGACTTCACGGTTGAGGTAGAACGCTCCCTGCGCGTTCTTGACGGCGCTGTTGCGGTCTTTTGTTCCGTTGGTGGTGTTGAGCCGCAGTCTGAGACGGTCTGGAGGCAGGCCGACAAATATCGTGTTCCCCGCCTTGCCTTCATCAACAAGATGGACCGTGTGGGCGCCGACTTTTTCCGTGGTGTGCAGATGATCAAAGACCGCCTCAAGGCCAATCCGCTGCCGATTCAGATCCCGATTGGCAGGGAGGAGAACTTTAAAGGTGTCGTCGATCTTGTCAGCATGAAAGCGGTAATCTGGGATGATGAGGCCCTGGGCGCAAAGTACCATGAGGAAGAGATTCCGGCTGATCTTCTGGCAGAGGCGGAAGAGTACCGTGAGAGAATGATCGAGGAAATCTCAAGCCACGACGACGTTCTGATGGACAAGTATCTGAGTGGCGAAGCGCTGAGCACCGACGAAATAATGGCGGCGATCCGGGCCTGTACGATCAATCTGAATATCTGTCCGGTAATCTGCGGCACGGCATTCAAGAACAAGGGGGTGCAGAATCTCCTTGACGCAGTGGTCGATTATATGCCGTCCCCCCTGGATATCCCCGCGATCAGGGGTATCGACTCGGACAGCGGCGACGAAATCGAGCGACCGGCATCGGATGATGTACCTTTTGCCGCGCTTGGATTCAAGATAATGACTGACCCCTTTGTCGGTCAGCTCACATTCTTCAGGGTGTACTCTGGCGTTATAAGCTCCGGTTCATACGTGTACAATTCCACCAAGGGAAAGAAGGAGCGTATTGGCCGCATCCTCAAGATGCACGCTAACAAGCGGGAAGAGATCAAAGAAGTCTATGCCGGCGACATCGCGGCCGCTGTTGGCCTGAAGTACACAACTACCGGTGACACTCTCTGCGACGAGGCAAATGCGGTAATTCTCGAGTCCATAGAGTTTCCGGAACCGGTGATATCCATTGCTATCGAGCCGAAAACAAAGGCTGACCAGGAAAAGCTGGGCATTAGTCTCCAGAAGCTTGCCAGTGAAGATCCGTCCTTCCGTGTCAAGACCGATGAGGAGACTGGTCAGACAATAATTTCAGGCATGGGCGAACTACACCTCGAAATAATTGTCGACAGGCTGATGCGGGAGTTCAAAGTTGAGGCGAATGTTGGCAAGCCTCAGGTGGCATACCGCGAGACCATTTCGAAAAAAGTAAAGGTCGAGGGGAAATTCGTCAGACAGTCGGGTGGCCGCGGCCAGTACGGGCATGTATGGCTTGAACTTGAGCCCCAGGAGCCTGGCAAGGGTTATGAGTTTGTCGATGCAATCAAGGGTGGCGTTGTGCCGCGTGAGTATATTCCCGCAGTTGACAAAGGTATACAGGAAGCTACCGAGAACGGAGTTCTTGCCGGCTTCCCGGTCGTTGACATAAAGGCAACTCTTATTGATGGTTCGTACCACGAGGTGGACTCTTCCGAAATGGCGTTCAAAATCGCCGGTTCAATGGGGTTTAAGGAAGGTTGTCAGAAAGCGTCTCCGATAATACTCGAGCCGATCGTTTCGGTTGAGGTTGTGGTCCCGGAAGAATACATGGGCGATGTCATCGGCGATCTGAACTCGAGGCGCGGCCGTATCATGGGCATGGACACGCGGGCCGGCGCCCAGATCATAACCGCTATGGTTCCCATGGCGTCCATGTTCGGATATTCTACCGATCTGCGTTCCGCTACTCAGGGTCGTGCAACATACTCCATGACATTTGATCACTATGAGCCGGTACCAAAATCGGTTGCAGAAGAGATTGTTGCAAAAGCTAAGGGCTAATAATATAGGGAATAAGGAGGGCCTGTTACCATGGCGAAGGCTAAATTTGAGCGTACGAAACCGCATGT
>CAZRPI010000177.1:0-5494 GCA_964601865.1 uncultured Pelobacter sp.
AAATTAATGCCTTGTTTTTACACTGTTTTTATGCCTGTAGGTGTCGAAGTTGGGCCTCCCCCCTTTCCTCTCCAAGTCGTAGTGCGTTAGTAGACCAGCCTGCAGTCGATCCCCAATTTCATGCAGGCATCGGCGATTTTGTGACCTGCCTGACAGAAGAATTCGTCGGAGCGCTTGTTCTGTAACCCGTTTTTTCTGTACACCCAGTCCGCATAGTGATAGTTCATCCGGTCAATCAGGATGTAGTCCACCTTGCCTTGCAAGGTTCCGGGAAGAAGCTCTGCTCCCGGGAGAATGGGGGCAATCATGGCATATGTTCTGATCCCGGATTGATGCAATGCATCGAGGGCTTTCAGACGATCCTCGATGGGTGGCGCCTTGGGTTCGAATAATTCCCTTATGCCGTCGTCGGCCGTTGTGATCGAAAATCCTGCTTCAATATTTCTTGCCTTTCTCAGGATATCCATGTCTCTCAGTACTAGAGGAGAACGGGTCTGGATGAAGACGGGCCAATCGTGTTGCGCGAGTATTGCCAGGCATTTCCGGGTCAGACCGTATTTTGCCTCCAGGGGCTGATAGGGGTCGCATACGCCGCTTATCCAGACACTTCCCGGTTTCTTCTTCTTTATCTCCACTTGCAGTAAATCGGGGGCATTGATCTTGACGTCGACAAACTCGCCCCAGGGTTCCCTGTGATGGCTGAACTTCTTCATGAAGCGGGCATAGCAGTAGCTGCAGGCATGCTGACAGCCGACATAGGGATTGATGACGTAGTCATAGATCCTGGATGCGGAAAGGATGGTTTTCGCCTGGATTTCGTTGACTTTCATCTGTGAGCCTTCTTTGGCGTGAAATCTGTCCGTGAACATGGAACAGCGGGCGCCGGTGTGATTTTCAGCATCATTGATACCCTGGTTTTTCATGGCCATTGCCACCCCAGGCACGGCGCTCTGCCAGGGGGGTAGCCTAGCACATGGTAATCCTCTTTGCTGTCTTCTTTTTTTCGGTGCCTCAAGAAGCGGTATTTCAAAAATTCTTGACAGGGTCATATTTTATCTATATTTGAAATATATGTTAGTTTCCAAGAAATCAAAATATGCCCTGAAGGCCCTGATTCACCTTGCCGAGCTGAACAACTCGCAACCGGTGCTCATTTCCGAACTGGCCCGGGCCGAAAACATCCCCAAGAAGTTCCTCGAATTCATCCTGCTTTCCCTGCGCAAGGGGGGCATTCTGCAGAGCCGGGTCGGCAAGGGGGGCGGCTATTCGCTGGCGCTGGAGCCAGCCAGGATAACCATCGGCAGTGTGCTCAGGATTCTGGAGGGCGACCTGGCGCCGGTGCCCTGCCTGGGCGAGGCGAAGAGCGTCTGCTGTGAGGAGTGTTCCGACGAGGAGACCTGCGGCATCAAGCTGGTGATGGTGGACGTGAACCGGGCCCTGATGCAGGCGCTCGACAGCCTGACCCTGGCCGACATGGTGGAAAGAAGCAAGCTGGCCGCGCAAAAGCGGCTGGAGATCCTGGATTTCTCGATCTAGATTCCGGAAAATATTGAGCTGCAGGTAACTGGGCCAGACCTGGCTGTCCGGGAAAACCGGAAAAGGGTCTGGCCTTTGCGTGCCAGTTTGAGGGGGCGGCTGTCCTCATTGTCTGGCGCACGCTTGAATTGTCCGTGCCACAATGTTGACAACTCGGATATCTCTGTTCTGGGGGGAACTGGAACGGATGTTGTCAGTTCTGTAGTAACTCTCCGTTATCATTGCCATTTATTTACCGGTCTTCAATCAGCCCATTCCCGTCATCTCTTCCCTCGATAAGAAGGGGGTAACCCTGCTTTCGACACTCCTTTCCTGATGATTCAAGTTGCAGAGTGTGGCACTGGGGCGCGGGAGTGTATCGTGTGGATGCGTATCCTGTTGTTTGCGCTGGAAAAAATGTGGTATTGTGCTGTCCAGTGATACTGGCCTGTTGTTTTGACTTTCTGAGACCGGGAGTCCGTTTTCTCAAGGGCCTACCCCTTGCTTTTGAAAAGGAGTGTGACTGGATGCCGCTAGCACGGTTCGAGATTTCGATTGGTCAGCGACGTGAAGTTGAAAAGATGGGGATGCATGAGGCGGGATGTTATGTGGTGGCAAGAAAACTGGGGTTTGAAGTCGGAGAGATCAGGATCCGCCTGGCTGATATATTTGACAATTTCGACTGCTCGGTAGCGGTGGACACCGCGCGGCGATTGACCAGTCTTTCCGAACTTGATGATTTTCTTGTGAAGAGGACGCAGGTTCTGCTTTCCGGAGCAATTGCCCAGTCACTGGTGGAGGGGAAAACCGACCCCGACGCGGCAAATGCTGCCATGAGAACCGGGCAGGGGAGGGAAGACCGGCATAGGGCGGAGGAACTCGTTCACCTCCTTGGGAATATTCGGTGCCGCGACATTGCCGATGACGTCCTCTTCCGGGAGGCTGTCAGGTCGCTGTACGATGAACTGTGGGAAAAAACCCGAACCCTGGTGGAAGTTGAACATGAGGCTATCTCCGCTCTCGGAAAACACCTGGCGTCCAGAGTCGAGGTTGGCGGGGAAACCTATGTGTTCCGGAAGGAAGGGCTGGAACCCTTCCTTGTTCAAGATTAACTTCTCGCCTGCCATTTTGAAAATGGTGTATCTCAATAAATTTAGAAGCTTGTCTTCCGGCCAGAACCGGTCATGTTCCCATCGCACCCGGAACTCCCGTGGTGAGCCGGCGTATGGGTCCCGTGGCTTGCAGTCTTGACCGGTTACCCGATGCGATAACGCTCCACCTCGACCTCGTTAATGGTGTGGGGAGTCACCCTGACGGATTCCGTTCCGTCAGCGGTGACGAGAATCCGGCAGTCGTCGCCGTCAGCGGCACGCGTGTAACGCAGCAGCAGACGGCTGGCAAGGTCGAGCAGTTCCCCGTCCTGTCTTCCCGTAATCAACCCGAATGGACTGCCGCCGTCCATCCATTGCAGCGATGTCTCATCCGGCTTCATGGCGGCTTCCAGCAACCGGTTGTCGTTCTCGTCCCGGCCGATGAGCAGCTTGGTCCGTTCGCCGATGCGGAAGTGGCGCCCCACCTTGAGCAGCCGGAAATCCCGCTGGTTCAGCTCATCGCTGTGATCGAAGACGTCCCGCACCTTGGGCGCGAAGGAAGTCTCGGTCAAAAGACAGCCGCCCGCCGGGCAGGGGTAGTTCTTGACGTCCAGGTCGTCCGCAAGCTGGATCTGCTCCCTGCGGGAACGTCCCTTGATGGCCAGGAGCTTCTCCCGGTCCACCCATCCCTCCCGTTCCGGAATTGTCGGCTCGAAATGGTGGGCCGACAGCGGCCGCAGCAGCAGTCCCTCCAGGCCGCTTTCCCGCTCGATCACCCTCAGGGTGTCGCGGCGCTGGCTCATGGGGCGCTGTCCCAGCACCTCGCCGGTAATGACGAAGTGGGAGCCGCTTTCCGCCATGTAATCCCTGGCCTTTTTCAGCAGGTAGATGCGGCAGTCCACGCACGGGTTGATCCCCTTACCGTAACCATGCTTCGGGTTGCGGATGATTTCCAGGTAGTCGAGACCCTTGTGGATGACCTTGATGGGGATGTCGAATTCCTCGGCGACCCGGACCGCTTCCGACTTGCAGCCGGCGTTCTTGCCGGTGCAGGTGCAGAAGGGGGAGGTGAAGTTGAGGGCCTCCACCTCGATGCCCATGTCGAGCATCATCCTGACCGCAAGGGTGGAGTCGAGCCCTCCGGAGAGGAGGGCGAGTGCTTTGCGTTTCATAAAGATCTCCTGTGGCGCCATGGCGCGGACTATCACGAAATCGAGGTTCCGTCCCACGGGACCGGCTGTTTTTCATGAGGCTACCACAGAGGATTGCCGGATGTAAAGAAAGAGTGGAAGCCGTCACACATCGTGGGGTTGGGGTCCCGCCTCCCTCGTCGGCATCGCAGCCTTACAACTAATGTCTACGGTTACTGTCTGTACGCCCTTGATGGTCGTTGTCACGCCCGTATACGGCGCTGTCCCATTGAAACAGATAAGACCTTTCGTGGTGTTTACCAAAAATTAATCCGGATGCGTCTTGTCACAAAAATTAACTTGACAAACATAATAGCTTATTATATCTATAGTTAAAGTAGATTATGTGTTCCGTCTTTGGTTGTTTGGAAATTCTGTCAATTCTGCGGGGGCAACGTTAAAAGGAGGTAAAGGTAATGAGCAAGGTTTATGCGGACAATTCCCAGTCAATCGGTCACACGCCGCTGATCAAACTGAACCGTATCGGAGGGGAGGGGAGGGCGACCATTCTCGGCAAGATCGAGGGGCGTAACCCGGCCTATTCGGTCAAGTGCCGTATCGGCGCCAACCTGATCTGGGACGCCGAGAAGCGGGGGGTGCTCAAGCCGGGTGTGGAGATCATTGAGCCCACCTCCGGCAATACCGGCATCGCCCTGGCCTACGTGGCGGCAGCCCGCGGTTATAAACTCACCCTGACCATGCCGGAAACCATGAGCATCGAGCGGCGCCGGGTGCTGGCCGCTCTGGGCGCCAATCTGATCCTCACGCCGGGATCGGAGGGGATGAAGGGCGCCATCACCAGGGCCGAGGAGATCGCCGCCTCCGATCCGGAGAGATATTTCATTCCCCAGCAGTTCAAGAATCCCGCCAACCCCGAGATTCATGAGAAGACCACCGGTCCCGAGATCTGGGAGGATACTGATGGCGCCGTTGACGTGGTGGTATCGGGGGTGGGGACGGGTGGCACCATCACCGGCATCTCCCGTTACCTCAAGAACACCAAAGGGAAGAAGATCATCTCGGTAGCGGTGGAGCCGAGGGAGAGTCCGGTGATCACCCAGCATCTGGCCGGCAAGCCTCTTCATCCCGCGCCCCACAAGATTCAGGGCATCGGCGCCGGATTTATTCCCGATACCCTTGATCTGTCACTCATTGACCGGGTGGAGACGGTCGAGAGTGATGAGGCTCTGGAGTTTGCCCGTCGTCTTGCCAAAGATGAGGGGATCCTGGTGGGGATCTCCAGTGGGGCCGCCATTGCCGCCGCGGTACGTCTGGGCAGGCTGGACGAATTTGCCGGCAAGACCATCGTGGTCATCCTGCCCGACGGCGCCGAGCGCTACCTCTCCACCGCGCTGTTTGAAGGCATCTGATATGGCTGCAGTTGGCGGTTAACTGCGTCCGTAATCACCTCCATGTCACCCTTGCCGGCTTGCGGGTAGGAATGCGCGCGTACTCGAACTCCGGGTAACCGAACATCAGTCCGCCGAACATGATGTGTCCGGGCGGCAGAGCCAGGGCATCGTAAAGCTCCTCGTATTTGTTGGCAGCCTGGAAGAGAAATCCCGCCCAGCAGGCGCCGAGGCCGTAGGACGGTGCGGCCAGTTCCAGGGTGGTCAGGGCGATGATCGCAGAGTAATTGGCAGCCGAATCGTTGGCGATGCCGTGGGCGATGATCAGATGCGGCGCATTGCGCAGGAT
>CAZRPI010000178.1:0-5460 GCA_964601865.1 uncultured Pelobacter sp.
AAAATAAATTGGATAGGGACGGGGCAACAGGAAATGGGAAGATTCTTTTCCTAATCCCCAGCGCACAGAAAGGCACAAAATGATTGAACGTTATACCCGACCTGAAATGGCCCGGATCTGGACCGCGGAAAACCGTTTCAAGATCTGGCTCGAGATAGAGACCCTGGCCTGCGAGGCACAGGCCGAACTGGGTGTAATCCCGAAGGAAGCGGTTCCGGTTATCCGCGAGAAGGGCAACTTCGACATCGCCCGCATCGACGCCATCGAGGCCGAGGTGAAGCACGACGTGATCGCCTTTCTTACCTCCGTGGCCGAATTCGTCGGTCCGGAGGCCCGTTTCATCCATCAGGGAATGACCTCGTCCGATGTCCTGGATACCTGTCTGTCGGTGCAACTGGTTCAGGCATCGGATCAACTGCTGACCGACCTGGACCTGGTTCTGGCCTCGATCAAGAGGCGAGCCCTGGAGCATCGCGATACGGTCTGCATCGGCCGTTCCCACGGCATTCACGCCGAGCCGGTAACCTTCGGCCTCAAGCTTGCCTCCTGGTATGCCGAGATGCAGCGCAACCACCGGCGTCTCTCAGCTGCCCGCGAGAACATCGCCACCGGCGCCATTTCCGGAGCGGTGGGCACCTTCGCCAATATCGATCCGTACGTGGAGGAGTTCGTCTGCGCCAGGATGGGCCTCAAGCCGGAGCCGGTCTCGACCCAGGTCATCCCGCGTGACCGTCATGCCGAATTCTTCTGCGTCCTGGCGCTGATCGCCTCCTCCATGGAGCGGATCGCCGTGGAGATCCGTCATCTACAGCGCACCGAGGTGCTGGAGGTGGAGGAATTCTTCAGCAAGGGGCAGAAAGGATCGTCGGCCATGCCCCACAAGCGCAACCCGGTCCTGTCCGAGAATCTCACCGGCCAGGCCCGCTACATCCGCTCCCTCTGCATCCCGGCCCTGGAAAACGTGGCTCTCTGGCACGAGCGCGACATCTCCCACTCCTCGGTGGAACGCTACATCGCGCCGGACGCCACCGTTGCCCTGGACTTCTCGCTGCGCCGCCTGAACGGCCTCATCGACAGGCTGGTGGTGTATCCCGAGAACATGCTCAAAAACCTCAACCAGATGAAGGGCCTGGTCTTCTCCCAGAAGATTCTGCTGGACCTGACCCAGGCGGGCGTGTCCCGGGAAGATTCCTACCGTCTGGTCCAGCGTAACGCCATGAAGGTCTGGGAGCAGGGCAAGGATTTCCTGACCGAACTCCTGTCGGACCGGGAGGTTGTCGCCGCCCTTGGTGAGGACAGGATCCGGGAGGCGTTCAACCTGGATTACCATCTCAAGCATGTGGCCACCATTTTCAGACGGGTGTTCGGTGAGTAACGGATTGTTCGGCATGCTCAGGAATTTTCTGGTCTCCAGGGAGAGCGACGGCATCCTCGTCTTCTGGGCCAAGGAACTGCTCGGAGCGCTGCTCATCCTGACCTTCTTCTGGCTGCTGGCCCAGCTGTTCTGCTGGCTTCTGGCTAGGTGGGGAGGGAGACTCGCCTCTTTCACCCGGACCGACCTGGATGACAGGATCCTGCAGAGGGTCACTCCCCACATCTCCCGTCTTCTCACCATCCTGGGGCTGTACCTCGCCATGCGCTCCCTCCCGCTGGGCGAACGGGTCGTGGTGGTCCTGTCCGGTATTCTCTACATCGTTCTGGTTGCTACCTTCTTCATGCTGCTCTACCACTCCCTGGATGAGCTGACCCAGTGGTACATCGCCGGAAGGCGGGAACGGAGCGATGCCCTGATCTCCCGCCAGATGCTTCCCATCGCCGAAAAAGTGGCCATGCTGCTGCTCATGGGCATGGCCCTGATCATCATCCTCAAACACTTCAACTACGACATCTTCTCCCTTGTGACTGCCCTGGGGATCGGCTCCCTGGCCATCGGCATGGCCGCCAAGGACACCCTGGCCCACATGATATCCGGTTTTACCCTGATGCTGGACCGGCCGTTCAGGATCGGCGACCGGATCAGGCTGGCCGGCGGTCAGACCGGTGACGTGCTGGACATCGGCCTGCGCAGCACCAAGATCAGGACCCTGAACAGCGAGCTTCTGGTTATACCCAATTCGGATCTATGCAACACCATGCTGACTAACCTGGCCTCTCCCGATATCCGGGCCAAAGGGCGCATCAACGTCGGCGTGTCCTACGGCAGTGACGTGGAGCGGGTGAAGGAGATCCTGAAAGCCACGGCCCTGGAGCTGGACGAGGTGCTGGCCGACCCGCTTCCCGAGTCCTACCTCGTTGACTTTGCCGATTCCGCCCTGAATATGTCACTGTTCTTCTGGGTGGAGTCGTATGAAACCCTGTTCTCGACAACCGATAAACTCAATACTCTGATTCTTCGCCGCTTTGCCGAAAACGGCATAGAAATACCGTTCCCGACCCGGACGGTGATTATGGAAAAAGGACTGGACTGATATGGCCAACAGAATTGAAATTGCCCTGAAGGAAGGGGTTCGCGATGCCCGTGGCGAGCGTGTCAAACGGGAAATTGAACATTTTCTCCACCTCTCCATTGACGAGGTTCGCACCATCGATGTCTATACGGTTGACGCCGGTCTGACCCGGGAACAGCTGGAGCAGGTAGCTGACGGCCCGTTCAGCGACCCGGTCATCCAGCGGTGGAGTATCGATCTTCCCCAGGCCATCGGCTTCGATTTCGCGGTCGAAATCGGTTTCCGGCCCGGGGTCACGGACAACGTGGGGCGCACCGGGCGTGAGGCAGTATCCTACCTGATCGGCCGTCCCCTCGTCGAAGGGGAGGGGGTCTATTACTCGGTCCAGTACCTGCTGAGGGGGACTCTGACCGCAGCCGATGTGGAGCGCATCGCCACCGGTCTCCTCTGCAACCCCCTGATCCAGCGCCACGCCATCCTGGCTGTGGCGGAGTTCGTCGCGAAACGCGGCTTCCCCGCAACCGTACCCAGGGTTACGGGCCAGGCAAAAGCGGAGGTGCGGGAGATCGATCTGGAAGTCTCCGACGAGGAACTGATGCGTATCAGCAGGGAAGGGGTCCTGGCCCTGACCCTGGACGAGATGAAGATCATCCAGGCCCGCTACCGGGAGCCATCGGTGCTGGAGGAACGCAGGAAGGTCGGCCTGGGCGCCAGACCCACCGACGTGGAGCTGGAGTGCCTGGCCCAGACCTGGTCCGAGCACTGCAAGCACAAGATCTTTTCCGGAACCGTTCAGTACGAGGATGAAAACGGCGATACGCGGGAGATCAGATCCCTGTTCAAGTCGTTCATCCAGGCCACCACCAAAGAGGTCCGGGAAAGGATGGGCGGCCGGGACTTCTGCCTGTCGGTTTTCAAGGACAACGCGGGAGTCATCAGGTTCAACGACAGCCATTCCCTGGTGTTCAAGGTGGAAACCCACAACTCCCCATCGGCCCTGGATCCCTACGGCGGGGCGCTGACCGGCATCGTCGGCGTCAACCGCGATCCCTTCGGCACCGGCAAGGGCGCCAAGCTCATCTTCAATACCGATGTGTTCTGCTTCGCCGATCCCTTCTACGCCAAGCCGCTTCCCAGCCGTCTGCTGCACCCGCGCCGCATCTACGACGGGGTGGTGGAAGGGGTCGAGCACGGCGGCAACAAGAGCGGCATTCCGACACTGAACGGTTCCCTGGTGTTTGACGAGCGCTATGCCGGCAAGCCGCTGGTCTTCTGCGGTACCGCCGGGATCATGCCGGCGGAGCTGAACGGAGAACCGTCCCACGTCAAGTCCATCAAACCGGGTGACATCATCGTGATGACCGGCGGCCGCATCGGCAAGGACGGCATCCACGGCGCCACCTTCTCCTCCGAGGAGCTGAACGAGAACTCCCCGGTGACCGCCGTGCAGATTGGCGACCCCATCACCCAGAAGAGGATGTTCGACTTCCTGATCCGGGCCAGGGACAGGGGGCTGTACCGTTTTATCACCGACAACGGCGCCGGCGGCCTTTCCTCATCGGTGGGCGAGATGGCGGGTGAATGCGGCGGCTGCCGCATGGATATCTCGAAGGCGCCCCTCAAATACCCCGGCCTGAACCCGTGGGAGATCCTGATCTCCGAGGCCCAGGAGCGCATGAGCCTGGCGATTCCGCCGGAAAAGCTGGAGGAATTCCTCACCATGGCCGAACGCTTCGGAGTCGAGGCCACGGTGCTGGGCGAATTCACCGACAGCGGCGTGTTCCACATCCTCTACGGCGACCGGACGGTGGCCTGGCTCCCCATGTCCTTCATGCACGAGGGGCTGCCGCCGCTGCAGCTCCCTGCCAAATGGACTCCACCACGGTACGAGGAGCCGGAGATCGTCGCCTGTGGCGACCAGACTGCCGATCTGGTGGCCCTGCTGGGGGCTCTCAATGTCTGCTCCAAGGAGTCGGTGGTGCGGCGTTACGACCATGAGGTGCAGGGGGGATCGGTGGTCAAGCCCTTCTCCGGCGCGGCCAACGACGGTCCCTCCGACGCGGCGGTGACGCGACCGATCCTGGACTCCTTCGAGGGGGTGGTGGTGGCTCACGGCATCTGTCCGCGCTATTCGGACATCGACACCTACCACATGACCGCCAACGCGGTGGACGAGGCGCTGCGCAACTACGTGGCGGTGGGCGGTTCCCTGGATCTGGTGGCGGGCCTGGATAACTTCTGCTGGTGCGACCCGGTGCTGTCGGAGAAGACGCCGGACGGCGCCTACAAGATGGCGCAGCTGGTGCGCGCCAACCAGGCCCTGTACGATGTCTGCACGGCGTACAACCTGCCGCTGATCTCGGGCAAGGACTCCATGAAGAACGATTTCTACGACGGCGAGGTCAAGATCTCCATCCCGCCGACGCTGCTCTTCTCCATCATCGGCAAGATCGAGGATGCCCGCCGGGCGGTCACCATGGATGTGAAGCGGCCCGGAGACATCGTCTACCTCCTGGGCGCCACCGCCAACGAGCTGGGCGCCTCGGAATACTTCGCCCTCAAGGGGTTCATCGGCAACCGGATTCCGGTGGTGAAGCCGGCCATGGCCTACAAGCGTTACCAGGCCTATCATAGGGCCGTTCTCGCCGGCGCGGTGGCCTCCTGCCATGACCTGTCCGACGGCGGCCTGGCGGTGGCTGCCGCCGAATCGGCCTTTGCCGGCGGATTCGGCATGTTCGTCGATCTTGCCCGCGCCCTCTGGCGGGGAGATGCGGCGGAAAAGTCAGATCTGGCGCTCCTCTTCTCAGAAACCGCGTCCCGGCATCTGGTGACGGTGCATCCGGACAGGAAGGCGGAATTCGAGGCCGCCATGGCCGGCGTCTGTTACGCCGAGGTTGGAGAGGTGACGGCGGATCCCGTCCTGACCATCACCGGCCTGGCCGGAAACGCGGTGATCAGGGCCGGCCTGGATGAGCTGAAGGAAGCGTGGCAAGCGACTCTGCGGGATCTGTAG
>CAZRPI010000179.1:0-5356 GCA_964601865.1 uncultured Pelobacter sp.
GCGTGCAGAAGATGTTCCTCTCCTTCAACGCGGCCTTCAAGTTCCGGGTGCCGGTCGCCATCAAGGTTGCGGCCAGCGCCACCTCGGTCTCGGTCTTCAACAACCTGGTCCGCGACCCCTACAACATCGTCGGCGGTTTCTTCCTGGACGGCATCGACGGCGGCACCGGTGCGGCCCATGACATCTCCCTCGATCACACCGGACATCCGGTGGTCAGCAAGCTGCGCGACTGCTATCTGGCCGCCTGCGCCCAGGGACGCCAGGGCCAGATTCCGCTCTGGGCGGCGGGCGGTATCGGCAAGACCGGGAACCTGGCCGCCGACGCCTTCAAGATGTTCTGTCTCGGCGCCAACGGCGTTTTCACCGGCAAGCTGATCCTGCAGATGGCCGGCTGCCTGGGCAACGAGCACAGCCGCTGCAACGCTTGTAACACCGGCCTCTGCCCGGCGGGCATCACCACCCAGGAGCCGCTCCTGGTGCGGCGTCTCAACCCTGACAGGGTTGCGGAAAATATCGTCAATTATTTTCTGGGGGTTGACAAGGAACTGCGCAAGCTCATGGCGCCCATCGGCAACTCTTCGCTGCCGATCGGCCGTTCCGACTGCCTGATCTCCACCGACAAGGCCGTAGCGGACCGTCTCCAGGTCCAATACGTCTGCTAAGGAGGAACATATACAATGCCCGCTTTTATTTCAGGATTTGATGAGCAGAACAAACGCATCTCTACCCAGCAACTGCTGCAGAAGATATACGCCGCCCTGGATCAGGGGGAAACCGAGTTCGAGGTCCTGGCCTCCGGCCATCACGACATCGGCGGCCCGCTCTGGACCGCTGACGGTAAACCGCTCAAGTTCGTGGTGAGAAATCCCGGCCAGCGCGTCGGGTCATTCGGTCTCGAAGGGACCGAGATCATCGTTGAGGGTCCCGCTCCTGCCGATGTGGGCTGGCTCAACGCCGGCGCCACCCTGACCCTCAAGGGGGACGGCGGCGATACCACCGGCCATTGCTCGGCCAGCGGCAAGATTTATGTCGGCGGCCGCGCCGGTACCCGCACCGGTTCGCTCATGAAGCATGACCCGGCCTATGATGTGCCGGAACTCTGGATCCTCAAGAATACCGGCTCCTTCTCCTTCGAGTTCATGGGCGGCGGTACCGCCGTGGTCTGTGGCTGGGATTCGGAACAGTTCGAATCGGTCCTCGGCGACCGGGCCTGCATCGGTATGGTGGGCGGGACCATCTATGTCCGCGGTCCGGTCCACGGGCTCTCCAAGCAGGTCTGGCTTTTGGATCTGGACGAGGCGGACCGGGAATTCCTGCTCACCAACATGCCGGTCTTCCTGGAGAAGATCGAGCGGCCCCAACTGCTGGCCGAATTGACCGACCTCTCCCAGTGGAAGAAGATCGTGGCAATGACCTGGGAGGAGCGCCAGCGCCGGCACCGGATCACCATGAAGGAATTCCGCACCAAGAAGTGGGTTCCCGGCGGAATCTTCTCCGATGTCGTGGAGGACGATTACGAACGCATTGTCAATTTCGTCAACACCGGTGAAGACAGGCTCAAGGTGCCGCACTGGCAGAACAAGCTTTACGGAGCCCCCTGCCAGACCGCCTGCCCCACCGGCATCCCCACCCAGGACCGCATCAATCTGCTGCGCATGGGCAAGGTCAGGGAGGCGCTGGAACTGGTGCTTACCTATTCGCCGTTCCCCGCCAGCGTCTGCGGTCAGGTCTGTCCCAACCTGTGCAAGGACGCCTGCACCCGTCAGTTCATCGACCACCCGGTGGCCATGCAGGAGCTGGGGCGCCTGTCCCAGGAAGCCGCGCCGCCCGAGAAGAAGCCCGATACCGGCAGGAAGGTAGCCGTCATCGGTGGTGGTCCCGGCGGCCTCTCCGCTGCATGGCAGCTGACTCTCATGGGCCACAGGGTCACCCTGTTCGAGGCTGACAGGGAAGTCGGCGGCAAGCTGCGCCAGGTCATTCCCATGGAGCGTCTCCCCCGTGAGATCCTGGACAGCGAAATAAACAGGATCAAGCAGATGGGCGCGGAGATCCTCACGGAGCAGAAGATCGACGCCGAGACCTTCAGGAAGCTGCAGGACGACCATGACGCCGTGGTCATCGCCAGCGGTGCCCACAACCCCATCGTCATTCCTTTCCCCGGCCACGAGCGCATGGTCAGGGGCCTCGATTTCCTGAAGGCGATCAATCGCGGCGAGAAGCCGAAGGTGGGCCGGAGGGTGGTGGTAATCGGCGCCGGTAACGCCGGCATGGACGTGGCCCTGGGCGCATACGCCATGGGGGCCGAGAAGGTCACCGCCATCGATCTGCAGCGCCCCGCCGCATACCAGAAGGAGATCGACCACTTCACCGCCCTGGGTGGCGACATCCAGTGGCCGGTCTTCACCGAGAAAATCGATGAGAACGGGCTCCACACCAAGGACGGACGCCTGATCGAGGCCGACATGGTCATCATCTCCATCGGCGAACGGCCCGACCTCTCCTACGTACCCCGTGAATGGCTCACCGACCGGGGCATGATGGACGTTACCGACTGCTGGCAGTCACAGAAAAGCGCGAAGGTGTTCGCCATCGGCGATACCATCAAGCCCGGACTCCTGACCCACGCCATCGCCAGCGGCCGCGAGGTGGCCGAATATCTCGACGCCTACCTGAACGGTTGGGAACTGGTGCCCAAGAAGAAGCCGGAGATGATCCCCCAGGAAATGCTCAGCCGTGAGCTGTTCATGCCCAAGAACCGCGGCCGGTTCCGGGTTTCGGACGCCAAGAACGAGGTTAACCGCTGCATCTCCTGCGGAACCTGCCGCGACTGCTCCATGTGTCTGGAAACCTGTCCCGAGGGCGCCATCGTGCGTCACGAGAAGGAAGACGGCTCGGTGGAATACACCTCCGATGACCGGTACTGCATCGGGTGCGGCATCTGCGCCGGCATCTGCCCGTGCGGCGTTTGGGCGATGGAGAAGATGATAGTGTAGTTTGTCAGCCTCCAGAAGGGGGGCTGGAACGCAATGGGGCGGAACCGGATAACCGGTTCCGCCCCATTTTTGTTTGTCCTGAATCAGGGTTATTGTTTCATCAGACTGTTCAGCAGCCTGTGTTTTTCCCCGTTCTGGTTGGTGGAAATGGCGGATTGCCCGGTCAGGGCCATGGTGGCGGCATCGGCGAGGAGCGTACCCACGGTTTCGATGGTCTTGCGGAAAGGGGTGTTTCTCACGTACTGCCATCGGGCGTCACCCTTTGCATACTCGGGCATTTTCAGGTTGTAGAGGATCGGAAAATTGCCCTCCAGCAGACTGGATGCGTGGACTCTGAACCAGGCGTCACCCGTTGGAATGACGTCGGTCAAATATTCCACCATCACCTGGCCGTTGTCGAAGATGGTGGTGGTGAGTTTCCTGCCCGCCTCCAGATTCCCGACCGTGGCGTCGGGAATAACCTGGACCAGGTTCAGGCCGGCAAGAACCAGGTTCTTTGCCATGTGATTGACACTCTGCGGAATTCCCTCAGCCAGGTCGCTCAGCAGGGCTTTGTTCAGTCTGGAGCCGGCATAGGAGAGATGATCCATGATCCCGACCGGTTCCTTTCCGTTGTCGTCGGGACGCCAGAAACCCAGGGAGAGCGCGCTTCCCAGATCCTTGAAAAAATCGACGCATGTGCCCACGATGCCCCGCTGGCTAGCCTCCCTGATTCCGTTGCTTTCATCCCGGTATCGGATTTTTGACCCCATCAGCAGGTTGCCGAAGAAATTTTTGACATTGTCGAAGGAATCGGACAGGTCCTTTTTCAGGCGATTCAGGAACGATTCCCTTTCTCCGGGGTCATCCGACACCCTCTTCTCGTCGAGGTAATAGTAATCTCCGCCCGGATTGCGCAGGAGCTGATCATCCTTGTATTTCCGCCAGCCGCTGAGCAAGGCTGGTTCTTCCCTGGATAGTTCGGCAAGCCGAACTGTGGCGGGCAACGGCTCCTTCCGGGGTAGAGGGGATGAAATCCGGCTCTGGAGTTGGGGTGATGATGCGGCGCCGGCGTCCATGCCTTGGGTAACTAGCTGATTAGATGGGGCTTTGTGGCTTGTGCCGACGGTCGATGCGCCATTGTTCTGCCCGGTCGGCCGGCCGTAGGCCATGGCGACCTGTCTGGGGGATGGAGGCGTCGAATGGTTGCCCGGAATGAAGTTGTGGAGTTCGCTCCGCCTGTCCACGGCAGGTGAGGACGCGGAAAGCGCGGCGGGTCCTGTCTTGTCCTGGGATAGCGACGCCTCCAGGACCGCGCCGAACGGATCCCCGGCGCCCCGAGGGCTGCTGTTGACTGACGGGGAGGGGGAAAATGGGGATCTTCCGCAACCCGGAATGAACGGCGTGTTTGTCATGTGACCTTCATGTACTGGGAGTGCTGGTGGAACCGGGAATATACTCACTATGCAATAGGTGTACCGTTTGTCGCAGTATTCCGTTGCCTTCCGCGTGGTGCGTCCTGCGGTCGGTTTGTCCTGCCTGGCCGTGTTTCATGCCGCTGTAGCAGGTGTGCAATGTTGGCAGTATAGGCTCAACGGTAAAAAGGGGTCGAATCTTCGGCGCATCTGAACGCAAAAGCCGTGACCGGGTATACTCCCGGACACGGCTTTCAGCTTGTAACTGTCATTGGTATCGAACTATCTGTTTTGTGTGGCAATCCCGGCCTGTTTTGTTACATGAAATCAGGGGATCACGATGGTAAAGGCCACTTCATTGGACAGGACGCGGTTTCCGCCCACGAGGTCGTAGGTGTCAACTTCAATATACTTGGCGGGACAGTTTGCCCCACCAGCATTGTAATATGCAAGTGGTACTGTCGCTGATGATGCGCTGATTTCCACGCTGACCGCCGGAACCACTTTGGATATGTCCCAAGAGGACGACGGTCTTATGCACCAGTACCCCTTGCCGTTGTCGGTTGGATGGGTGACATCCTTGACTCCCTTGGCGCGCATCACATAACCGGACGCCTCATAGTACGGAGAGATGATCGCCACCAGTCGATCGCCACCGGTTGCCTTCGTGTACTTGGAAGCAGCCTTTGTTGCCGCAGTATCTTCCGTTGTGGTCGAGGGAACCCCATCATTGGCGGCCGACGCCTGGGGCGCTCCGAACAGGCTCAGATAGAAGGCTCCCGCCACGATTGATGCCTGAAGCAGTTTTTTTACCATGTTTCTTCTCCCTTGCCGGGTCTGATGTTTCCCTGGTTTTGGGGGGACTATAACATGTGTCGTGAAAATGTACACCATGTTTCGACAGGGTGCTGTTTGCGGGACATTCTATAATCCATCTGTCAACAGAAAATGATGCTCTTTTTAAATCAA
>CAZRPI010000180.1:0-5200 GCA_964601865.1 uncultured Pelobacter sp.
CGGTCGCGCTGGTGCTGGCGGAAAACATGAACAACGGCACCATCAAGCCGGGCGATCTGGTACTTACCATGGGTTTCGGCGGCGGACTTTCGTGGGGAGGTCTGCTGATCAGGTTCTGAATTTTATCTGAAGGTCTTGAACACACAAATGGAGCAGCCAGAGGACCGGCTGCTCCATTTAGTTTATGTCGTAACTGTTTCTTCTCCCGCAGATGGCCTCGTTTTTCTCCCCGTTTGCTCCAGCTCCCGAACCATTTGATTTGATATTCAAATTTCTTCTGTCCATCTCTGCAACAGCATTGATGGCGGTCTCATCGTGTTTTTAGATCGACCGGAAAGACAAAATATGGGTTGCATCATTTTTTTGTTCGTGCTACAAATCGTAACACGAATTTTGTATTAGTAAAACTAATGAGTTTCAGCACCGTTGTTTGAAGCTCTGGCGGAGGACTTGTCTTCGCTGTTTGAGTGCTGATGGGGCAGTATCCAATAAATGGATGGAGGCGCAAGATGCACATTCCTGACGGCTATCTATCACCGCAAACCTATGTTCCCTTTTATGCTCTGATTATTCCCTACCTGGCCGTGGCGACCCGCAAGGTTAAGGATACTGTCCGCTCCCGTCATGTCCCGCTCCTGGCGCTGGGCGCGGCCTTCAGCTTCGTCATCATGATGTTCAACGTGCCCATACCGGGCGGCACCACCGGTCATGCGGTTGGCGGTGTGATAGTAGCCATCCTGCTGGGGCCTTGGGCCGCGAGTATCGCCGTCTCCATCGCCCTCATCGTACAGGCGCTGTTGTTCGGTGACGGCGGAATAACCGCAATCGGCGCGAACTGCTTCAACATGGGTGTCGTGATACCCTTTGTCGGTTACTACGCATACACGGCAATCTCCGGGAAATCCGAAATTACCTCGCCACGCCGCTGGATTGCCGGCGCCGTCGCTGGTTACCTGGCGATCAATGTGGCGGCAATTTGCGCGGGAATCGAATTCGGCATCCAGCCGATGATAGCCTCGGCGCCTGACGGGCATCCCCTCTATGCGCCTTATCCGCTTTCCGTCGCGGTACCGGCCATGGCGATTGAGCACCTGATTCTTTTCGGATTCGTGGAGGCTCTGGTCACCGCCCTGGTCATCAAGTATCTGCAGAAAACGGACAGCGATCTCCTGACGATCTGCGGAGGTGTGAAATGAAAAACCTTTCAACGATAAACAAGATGTGGCTGGGGCTTGCCGTCCTGGCAATCCTGTCCCCCGTAGGGCTGATACTCCCCGACAGATTCAAGGCGGGCGCCGCCTGGGGCGAATGGGGGCCGGACGAAATCGAAAAAATGCTGGGGTACGTTCCGCAGGGGATGAAAAAGCTCGCCGAACTATGGCAGGCGCCCATGCCCGATTATGCCTTCAAGGGGTGGGACTCGTTGGGACTCGGCATGCAGAGCATTGCCTATGTTGTCTCGGCGGCATTGGGAATCGCCATTATTGTTGGCGTTACCATGCTGCTGGGCAAATTGTTGATCACGGAACAGCAGGAACTGAATGAACAGCAGGAACCGCAGTGATCCCTGACTGGCTCACCCGGGAAAATACGGCGGTACCCTTTGCCTCCGGGACACGTAATAGAGGAAAGGGTTTTGCGGAGAGAACCATCGACGCTGCCGCCGGATTTCTTCGCGACGCGATCCTTTCCGAGACTGTCGCCACGCGGCACGGTCTTTTGCAGGCCCTGGACCCCCGTGTGAAGCTCATGACCATCCTCGCCCTGATTGTCTCTGTCAGTTTAATGAGGTCGCCTGGCGCCATTTGGGGTATGTATCTCTTTGTCCTTCTTCTGGCTACCGCATCTTCCGTGCCCCTGCTGTTTTTCATCAAAAGAGTCTGGCTTTTCATCCCCCTGTTTTCGGCGGTTATCGTCATTCCGGCGCTGTTCAATGTCGTCACCCCGGGCGAACCGCTCTGGACGATTGCGCATCTTGGCCGGAATTTTGATTTTGGTCCCTATCATATTCCCGAAGCCATCTTCATTACCAGACAGGGCCTGCTTACCGCGGCCATATTCATCGGCAGGGTGGCGGCCTCGGTTTCCCTGGCGGTGCTGCTGACGCTTACAACCAGGTGGAGCGACCTGCTGCGGGCGTTAGGTGTACTTCGTATCCCCCAGATTTTCATCCTTATTCTCGGCATGACCTACCGGTACATTTTTATTCTGGTGCAAACGGTCCGGGATATCCACGTTGCCCGAAAGAGCAGGACGCTCCGCTACGGCCCGACCGGTACGGAGCAGCGCTGGGTAGCTTCACGGATTGGCTGCCTCTTCAAAAGGACCTGGCTCATGAGCCGGGAGGTGCACCGGGCCATGCTGTCGCGCGGCTTTTCAGGAGAAGTCAGGGCGCTTGCGGTGTTCAGGGCAAGAAATTACGATTACGTTTGGCTCCTGTTTATTGCAGTCATCTGCACGGTCGCGCTGGTAGCAGATCATGGGGCGTTTTACCACTGAAAGAAAAACATGAACCCGATTTATGAGCTGACGGATGTAAGTTATCGATATCACACCTCCATCACAGCCCTGGAAAAAATAAGCCTTTCAATTTATTCCGGAGAGTCGGTGACGTTCCTGGGGGCGAACGGATCAGGAAAATCGACGCTTCTGCATCTGCTGGACGGGCTGGTATTCCCCCATTCCGGAACGATCAAGGCTTTTGACGAGATCCTGACCGAGGAAAAACTGGAAACGGACGCATTCCGGTGCTTTTTCAGGAGCCGGGTCGGTTATGTCTTTCAGAACCCGGATATCCAGCTGTTCTGCCCGACCGTCTTCGATGAAGTGGCCTTTGGCCCGCTACAGCTTGGACTGCCGCCGGGAGAGGTTACACGAAGGGTGGAAGACACCCTTGAAATGCTCGGCATAGCTTCCCTTAAGGACCGGACTCCCAACCATCTGTCCGGCGGAGAGAAGAAAAAGGTTGCCATTGCCTCGGTACTGTCCCTGAACCCCCAGGTCCTGCTCATGGACGAACCCACCAGCGCCCTTGACCCGCGTACCCGCTACTGGTTCATTGAACTGATAGGGCAACTGAGGGAGGCCGGAAAAACCATCGTCACCACGACCCATGAACTGTCCGTTGCCGCGAGGATATCCTCGCGAGTCCTGGTGCTGAACGAAGAGCACACCATTACAGCCGACGGAACTCCGCAAGAGGTTATTGCGGATCATCAGCTCCTCCATCAGGCAAACATCCTCCACGAGCATGAAACGGACATGTCCGGATATTTCGGGAAGGAGCATGAACCGCACAACGGGAATAATGTCATCAGTTTTCCTTCAGAATCGTCGGCCATGAAGAAATAACCCGGCCTCATTCAACCGGGACTGTTTCACGAACATAATGATTTCAGAAGAAAAGGGATTGTTTTATGAAAAAGCTTCTTTACGTTCTTTGTTTGTCGGCAATGATTTCGATGCTTTCCCTGAATATTGCTTTCGCGGCGGAAGAGGTAAAGCAGAATCCTGATCAGGCAAGCGCCGAAAAAGGCCCTGCTCAGCCGGAGGAGGAACCGCCGTTCGAACTCAAGGCGGGAGCCAAGGGCTTCCTCAGGGGTGAGGGCATCAGCAATTTCAGGCTTCCCGAGTTCTCCTACAATCCGGGACACGCGGAAGGGCGTTTTCTCTATCGCGTCCTGCCCTATGTCTACTGGCATCCCACCGATTATCTTGACATCCATCTTGAGGGGCAGGGATACGGTTATACCGGCAGCAGCCAGCATCATGGCAACGTCTCCCTGTACCAGGGCTTCGTGGAGGGGCGGCTTCCGGGAAGCGACCTCCTCGCCCTGAAGGTCGGACGTCAGGAACTGGTGTACGGCAGTGCGTTCATCCTGGGCGCCGACGGGTTCTACAAGGGACTGACCTTCGATGCCGCCCGGCTTCGTTTAAAACCATTGAACAACCTGACCATCGACCTCCTCGGCGGCTGGTACAGTCACCCCTGGTCCGATGGCGTCAGCGGATACATGGCGGGCGGATACGCCAGCTATGCATTCAGTGAGGGGAATGCGCTGGAAGCCTACGCCTTCAACGACATCGGTTCCGACGACCATCACCACGGCGAACGCCTCAATATCTGGGGACTTCGCGGGACCGCCAAGCTCGGTCCGGTAACGCTGGAGATCGAACCGGTGTACGAGAGCGGCAAGACCCTCAACTCGGTTTCGGGGAGAAACGACACCATCGACGCTTGGGGCGGGCATGCCGATGTGACGTACGAAACGGAACTGCTGGGCAGGAAAAACACCTTTTTCGCCAGCTATGCCTACGGTTCCGGCAGCAAAAGCTCGGCCAACGGCGTGAGTGGCCGGCATGAATTCCGCAACCCCTGCACCGATACTTCGCTCACGGGCGATATGAGCCTGATCGGCGACCTGTCCGGCGTGGACGCCGGTTCCCTCCATGCCAGCGGTATCCAGCTTTTCAATCTGGGGTGGGGCGTCGAGCTTATGAAAAACCTGAGCTTTTCCTCCGCCGGACGTTACTTCTACGCCAATGCCGTTGCCGACGGCGTGAGTCGGCGCATTGGCCTGGAAACCGATTTCACGCTGAGCTACGTCCTGAACGACAACCTCTCGGTCATCGTGGGGTATGACCACTTCTTTACCGGCAGGTTCTTCCGTGACTCCGGCGGTCAGGGGAAGGACGTCGATTACGGCTATGTCATGCTCCAGTTCGACATCTCCAAAATGAAACCCAGGCTCCTGGCTAAAAAGTAACAACGGTTTTGTCCCACAATCCGGTTCGATTGCATGGACGTTGCGAGCGGGTAGCAATGAAATTTACCGTATGTCCGGGCCGTGAACGAAAGGAACAGGGGTATGCATGAAATGTCACTGACAAGAGATGTGGTGAGTATCTGCGAACAGAATGCGGCAGGGCGGAAAGTTCTCGCAGTGACCCTGGAGATCGGCGAGTTGAGCGGGATCATGCCGGCCGCGGTTCAGTTTTGTTTTGATGACTGCGCGCGCGGGACCGCCGTTGAAGGTGCGTTGCTCCGTGTCGAACAAACCGGAGCAAGGGGCCGCTGTCGTGATTGCGCAGCAGAATTTGCCCTGCAGGGATTCCATGGTGTCTGCCCTTTCTGTGGAAGCGACAGAATGGAGATCATAGCCGGTCTTGAAATGCGGGTTAAAGATATGGAGGTCGAATA
>CAZRPI010000181.1:0-2689 GCA_964601865.1 uncultured Pelobacter sp.
TGATGAGACTGGCGGCGGTTCTGCCCTCGGGAGAAGTCATTGTAAGTTTGTTCAGGACACCGTCAAAATACGTGGTGTATGTCCGGTTATTTACTATGGTTGAATCCGTTTGGTCAAGTTTTGATAGGGTGCTGCCGGGAACCGAAAGAGAGATGGAACGCTGGGATTTCAGCGCCAGGCTACGGCCTCCCGGAGTTGTGATTGTTAATGATACAAGAGGTGACTGCATGGCAAAGCGCGGGTCGGGTGATTTGGTTATGTTTGTTGCCGTCGAGTCTTCACCAGTTACCTTCTCAGCGCCATCACTGTAAATGTACTGCGTTGTTTGCGAGCCAGTGGGTGACGCGATGGTTCTGATCTGATAGCTGTCATCCGGTTGTTCCGTAAGATAAGTGGTGCTTCTGCCCAGGGCTGACGACATTGTCACTTGGGAACTTTTTGACAACTCAATTTGCGCAAGCGACCAGAATCCACCTGCCGCGTCCTGGTCCCGAGTGAGGAATCCTCTGGAATCGTATGTGAATTGACTCGCGTTTCCTCTGGGGTCGGCAAGTGAAGCCAGAAGACCGCCGGTGGCGTAGGTCATTGATGTGGTTTCTCCGGCGGGGTTCGTGACGCTGGCGATATAGCCGTTCGGATCGAGCATGATCGTTGTCCGCTGGCCGAACGGCGCCACGATGGCGGTCGGGTTGCCGGACGCATCCCGTTCGATGGCGGTCACGTTACCGCTGCCGTCGGTGATGGAGGTAAGAAGGCCGTTGGCATTGTAGCCGAACTGATAAAGGGTGGCGCCGGTCAGGGGGTGAATGGTACGCAGATGCCTCCCGGTGCTGTCGAATACATATACTTCGCTGCCGTCTTCAGCGGCAACAAGGTAATCCTGTGATGTGGTTGAGACAAACGAAACCCGACGCACCCGGTTGTTGGCGCTGTCGGCGATATAAACGCTGCCGTCGCCGGCAACCGCGAGACCGGTCGGCTTATTGAGGGCTGCGGACAAGGCGGACATGCCGTCGCCGTTATAACCTTGGTCACCGCTACCTGCTATGGTTATCAGATTGTAGTTTCGGTCCACCCGTCGGATTCTGTTGTTCAGGGTATCGGCAATATAGATTCGTCTGTCAGGTCCAATAGTCACTCCTTCAGGTGAATTCAAGCTGACGCCAGACGCTGATCCGAAATCGCCATTATAAGTAGAGTTACCATTACCGGAATAGTTGAGTGATGCTTGAGAACTGATACTCAGAATCCGGTTGGCTCCGGAATCGGCGACATAGAAGCCGGATAAATCCCCGGCAAGCCCATGTGGAGAATGCAAAAGAGCAGTGGGGACATACCAGCAACCACGATATGTGCCTATAGTTCCAAAATAGCTTGCGCAGTTGATGGTGTTTTGACTTTTTTCCGTGAAATATACGTCGTGATATTTCGGCGCCAAAACGGCATAGGGATCTGTCAGCCCGCTGGCGAAGGTATGTATGATGCCATCGGTTCCAATGCGCCTGATGCGCCCCTTTACCGGATCGGCAAGGAATATGGAATTATCGTCGCTCACCGCAAGTCCATAACCACCTGAAAGAGCCGTGGCAGTTGCCAGGCCACCATCTCCTAGGGCTGAATCGGCGGTTTCCGTTTCACCATTACCCGCAATGGTTGTGATCATTCCGTTAGCCCCAATTTTCCTGATGCAGTTCGCTTCACGGATGTAAACACCGCCGTCCGGTCCGATTGCCACGTTTACCGGAGTATCTAGGGACGCTTGGGTCGCCAATCCACCGTCACCGGAAGAAGCGCTTTCGCCAGTGCCAGCGATGGTTGTAATCGTTCCGCTCTCGCTTGTTGGGTGTAACAGGGGTACATCGCGGCTTTGACCATCTCCGGTATGAAGAATCGCAGAATTTATATCCAATGTGTGGTGGAGATCAAACTCCCATCCGCCCATTCCTTTGACGACATCATCCTTATATTCAAGATCCACACTCGAGTTCTGCCACAGGGTTACGGCAAGGGTGCTTCTGTCGCCTGTTATGGAGCCCTGGCCGTTGCCGTTATAGCCGAAGCGGTCTACGTACCCGTAGTACCCCCCGTAGACATAACCGATACTGATATTGGCGGTATGAGAACCGCTGAGAGTTCTGCCGTAAGCGTCAAGGCCGTCCCACGTGAAGGTGTAGCTGAGATTCGCCGAAGGGCTATACGTGTGGCTGAAGGTTCTTCCGGCGATGCTTATGTTGAGAAGAATGGTTTGCAGGCTCGCGGGAACCGATGAGCCACTTAACGGGATGACGGCAGTGTTTTCATGCAACCTTCCGGGAACCCGGCTGCTGCTGTAATTGAAGGAGAAAGGCGTGCCGGTAATAGGCAGTGATTCGCCCAGGGTCTGGTTCTGACACTCAATTATGGAGCCACGCTTTTTACATGTATTCTTTATCGATCTTCCCTTTTCCCACGATGGCGCCGCCTGATTTGGATAGTTGGCGTCACTGGGCGGTCCCCACCCCCAGTTGCAGTCCCAACTGGAAAAATGGCTGGTCGCAAACCGCCACAGGCTCTGGTCCTGGCCGTAGAGCGCGGCCAGTTGGCTTCTCTCCTCGTCGGTGATGCCCAGCGCGGCCAGTTTCGCGGCGTCGGCCGCCTGACCGCTGCCGTCCGTGTCGAGTGTCGCCATGCCGTTGGCTATGCTCAGGAT
>CAZRPI010000181.1:2789-5060 GCA_964601865.1 uncultured Pelobacter sp.
CCTGACCGCTGCCGTCCGTGTCGAGTGTCGCCATGCCGTTGGCTATGCTCAGGATCTTGACGATGACGCCGTTGTCTGATGGAATCCAGGCTGCTTTGTCGGGGTCGTAGTAGCCAACGGGTACGATGCCGCCCACGGGGAAGCTGAGGAAGTTCTCAACGTAGAAGAAAACCGGTTTGCTGAACTGCACCGAGGTGGCGCCGTTGCTGAGCGCTTCGTCCACGCTTAGCTCCACGGCGTAGGTATAGGCGCTGGCGGGAGGCAGTTCCGCCGGCATCGCCTTGGGACCGTTGTCGCCCACGGTGTATTCGGTGGCGCGAACGTTCAGGGTGGTGAGCGGTTCCGTTGTTCCGTCGGCATACACCATGTTCGCCGTTGTCCCCTGGCTGAACATGATCGTGGCCTGGCGGGTTCCCCTGGTGTCGGTGGTGACGCCACCCCGGGCCACCTGGATGGGGGCGACGGAGGCAAGATTGATGGCGGTGACATTCTTGTCGTATGGCAGAAGGATGATCTCCGGGATGACGGCATAGCCGTTCCAGGTGGTTTCCGTCTGGCGTTGCGCGCTCATGTAGCCGTTTTTGGCGTAGTTTACGGTGAGTACGCCGCCGCCGTTGACGACCAGGTCGAACATGCCGTTGTTTCTGGAGACGGTCTGGCCGAATTCGGGGTGGTTGAGTACGGTGATGGTGACACCGGGAAGAGCGCTGCCGTTGCTGGCGAGCACTTTCCCCCGCAGAAGCGCCGCCCGGTGACTTTCGATTGTCCCGGCGGCGACCCCGGTCTGGACCGGATTGCTGCCGGTGTAGAGGAAGGCGGTGCTGGCGGCGACGGTTGTGGCAACGGTACCGTTGATCCTGGGAGCGATGGCTGCCGGGTCGGAAGGGATGACCGGATCGGCGGGGCCGGAGGAAATGACGATGGCGACGGCGGTTCCCGGACCCACCAGCGTGTTGGCGGCGGGGTTCTGGCTGACCACCCTTCCTTTGGCGACGGTGGAACTGTTGGTTCTGGTTACGGCTCCCAAATAAAGACCCGACGTTGCAAGTGAAGTTACGGCCCCGGCCTGGGTCTTGCCGGTAAGATTGGGGACGGTTACGGTGGGAGGGCCGAGGGAGATGACGAGGTTTACCGACGATGCTGCCGGAACTACCGTGCCGGCGGCGGGGTTCTGGCTGATGACGTTTCCGGCCGCGACGCTGCTGTCGTAGCCGCTGGTTTCGTTGCCCGGCATCAGACCGGCGGCGGCGATGGCGGATTCGGCGGCCGCCTTCGCCATTCCGGTGACGTTCGGGACGAGATAGTTCCGGTAGACGCTTACGGACGAACTGGCGCTGTTGCCGCCGGAGTCCGTCGCCACGGCGGTTATGGTGTTGCTGCCCAGGGAAAGGGGAATGGAGGCGACGCTGAAGGTTTTGCCGGAAACGGTGGCCGGAACGCCGTTGACGGTTACATTCACTTCGGTGTCGTCTCTCACCGCGCCGGAGACCGGTGTGCTTTGCCGGTCGGTGGCGCTGCCGTCGGCCGGGTTGGTGATGGTGACCAGGGGAGGCATGTGATCGTACCCGACGATGGTGACGGTCAGGTAGCTGCCGGGCTGGCCCTTTACCTCAACGGAGAGGGTGTTTGAATTCCGTAAAAAAACCGGCCTGGAGGCTCCGTCGTGACGGGGAAGGTCAGCCACGTCACAGATGAAGTCGCCGTTCAGCCGGATCCTGCCTTCCCACACCCGGTGCTTGCCGCCGTTGTCGCCGTTGTGGACTTTCAGGAAAAAGTGTTTGCCCCTGGAGGGACCGGCAAACGTCGCATTCTGGAGATGCGGCTTGCCCTGTTCGGAGAAAAACGCCCTGGGACCGTAGACGATGTATTCACCGAAAGGCTCGTGATTGCCGTGGGGGCCTTGGTGATGGTCACCGCCCCCGCCGGAAGAGAGGGAAGGTAGGGACAACAGAGCCAGCAACAGGATGGTAAGCGCGCATTTCAGGTGTTTCATTCCAGTACCCCCGAATACGGAAGATAAAAACAAAAAAGCCCACCCCGAAACAAGGTGGGCCACATGATGGACATGCGTCGATCCGTCACTTCGACAGCCCCTCTATCCAGTAAACCTGGATGGTAGCTTTGCGCCACACGGTTACCCGTGCTTTACCTTTTCGGTGAGTATCTATTCTGTTTTAATTAGATCAGAAATATGACAAACCATACATCTAACGCAACCGGTTTATAATCGGTTGATTGGCAATTGTCAATAACTTTTTGATTGCGATTTTT
>CAZRPI010000182.1:0-5053 GCA_964601865.1 uncultured Pelobacter sp.
CTGAGCCGGGACATTTCAATCGTTGGAGTATGGCTTCAGCCGAAGAGTCGATTAGAACGAAGGATGAAAGAAGTCGTCGACTGTTTCGTTGTTCGGATAGCCATTGCCTGCGGACATTGTTCAGGCGCGGAGCTGTCCTGTCAGTTCTTTACATCTGCAATGTAATGCTATCACCCATCCCTGCCAAGTGCGGAAATGGAGATCATGATGCTCAACGGTAGTAAAAGGAAGGCGATCTCCTATGGCTGCATTATTCTGGCCATCACCCTGGGGCTTTACTGCTGCAGCCTTTTCAATTATCCCCTTTTCCACAGCCTCGTCGAAATCATCACCATCGCCATCGGCTTCACCCTGTTCATCCTTGCCTGGAACTCCCGCAGATTCCTTGCCAACGATTGTCTTAAATTCGTAGGCGTCGGTTATGCCTTTATCGCGGTGATCGATCTGCTCCATACCCTGGCCTATAAGGGGATGAACGTTTTTCCCGGTAATAACGCCAACCTTCCCACCCAGTTCTGGATAGCGGCGCGTTTCCTCCAGGCTCTCACGCTCTGTGTTGCGCCCGTTTTCGCCAGGCGCAGAATCAGGGAGCACTTCCTGTTCGGAGCGTATTTTGCGGCCGTCTCGATGATTGCGGCACTGATATTTACCGGTAATTTCCCTGACTGCTACGTGGAAGGCACTGGGCTCACCCCTTTCAAAGTTGTCGGCGAATATACCATATGCACCATGCTCGTTGTCTCCCTGTTCCTCTTCCACAGGGTACGGGCAAGCTTTAACGCCAGGGTTAACATCCTCATCGTCTCGTCCATCGTCTTAACGGTGATTTCGGAGCTGTCTTTCACCGAATATCTCAGCGTGTACGGCTTTGCCAACATGCTGGGCCATCTCATGAAGCTTGCGGCCTTTTACCTGATTTACCGGGCTCTGCTGGTGACGGGGCTCAAGGAGCCTTTCGATCTCATTTTCAGAGACCTGAAACAGAAGAGGGAAGCCCTTCGGGATGCATACGCCAATCTGGAGGAAAAGGTCGTGGAGCGTACCGCCGAACTGGCCGCCAGTGAGGAAAAATACCGGGCACTCATTGAATGCGCAAACGATGCCATCTTCATCCACGAAATCACTGAAGACGAAAAGCCCGGCCCTTTCATCGAGGTTAACGAACTGGCATGCAGACTGCTCGGTTACAGCAGGGAAGAACTGAGCCGCATGAGCCCGATGGAACTCGATGATCCCCGCTACCGGTACAGGATTGAACTGGCCATGGAGAGGCTTCTGAGAGAGGGACACGCGGTCTTCGAGACGGCCCAGATTGCCAAAGACGGTCGGAGCATTCCGGTGGAGGTGAGCACCCGCCTGTTGGACCTGGGGGGGAAACAGCTTCTGTTTTCACTGGTACGTGATATTACGGAACGCAAGCGGGCGGAGGAAAAGCTGTTTCAGGTAACCGAGATGTGGGCGCGGACCTTTGATGCCCTGCCTGACCTGATAGCGATCATTGATACCAAGTTCAGAATCGTGCAGGCCAACAAGGCTTTGGCTGACAGGTTGGGGCTTACGCCTCAGGAGTGCATTGGGAAGGTGTGTTATGAGATCATACATGAATCTGTAGCCCCCCCCTCATTTTGCCCCCATACCATGACCTTGAATGATTACCGGGAACACACTGTAGACGTGCACGTAGCGTCTTTTGGCGGCGATTTCATCGTGATGACCTCACCTGTTTACAGTACCGTTGGAGAGTTGATTGGCAGTGTGCATGTAGCCCGCGATATTACTGAACGCAAGCGTGCTGAGACAGAAATCAACAATCAGCTGCATTTTCTGCAGCAGTTGCTGGATTCCATTCCCATTCCGGTTTACTACAAGGATACCGGAGGAGTGTACCTGGGCTGCAACGCGGCGTTCGAGACGTTACTCGGTATGCCGAGGAGCGATATTGTCGGGAAAAAGGTGTACGACGTGCTTGGGAAGGAGCGTGCCGACTTGCACCATGAGGCGGATCTGGCCCTGCTTCGCCACCCGGGTGTACAGGTATATGAAGTACGTGGCAGGTTCAATGACGGAAAAACTCGCGATGTTATTTTCAACAAGGCGACATTCGTTGACGTGGATAATCGGGTGGCTGGAATAGTATGCGCATCTATCGATATTACCTCTCTCAGGAAAGCTGAGGAAGAACGGAAGCTTCTCGAAGATCAACTTCATCAGTCCCAGAAGATGGAGGCAATCGGTCAGCTCGCCGGTGGTATTGCCCATGACTTCAACAACATGCTTACGGCAATCATGGGGTACGCCGAAATCATGCTCAGGCGGATTGAGGAAGGTAGCCCGTTACGTCATTTTATCGAGCAGGTTCTGACGGTGACCGACAGCGCCGCGGAGCTTACCAATGGCCTCCTGACCTTCAGCAGGAGGCGGGTCCTGCACGCAAAACCCGTGGATCTGTGCGGAGTCGTTCGGGGGTTTGAAAAGATGGTGGGAAGGCTTCTCCCGGAGGATGTTGACTTCAGGACAACGTTTACCGCTGGGAATCTGATCGTCATGGCGGACAGGGGGCAGATCGAGCAGGTGCTCGTGAACTTGGTGAACAATGCCAGGGACGCCATGCCCAGGGGGGGCAGGCTTGTCATCGAGGTTTCCCGAGCCGTCATGCACGAAAAGTTCGTCCATGCCCACGGTATCGGCGAGCCGGGAGATTACGCCTGCCTCGCCGTCACCGATACCGGACACGGAATGGATGAGGAGGCCAGGAAGAGAGCCTTTGAGCCGTTTTTTTCCACGAAGGATGTGGGCAAGGGAACGGGACTCGGGCTGGCCATAGTGTACGGGATCATCCAGCAGCACAATGGCTGCATCATCGTGAGTTCTGAGACCGGGAAGGGAACGACCTTCAGGATATTCCTGCCGCTCATTGGTGAAGAGATCATGGAGGCGCACGTAACCCCGGAGAGTGTGGCGCTTCCCGGCGGATCGGAAACCATACTCCTCGTGGAGGATGAAGAGGCGGTGCGGGAATCGTACGGAATGATACTCGAAGAGGCCGGATACAGGGTTTTGGAAGCGACTGACGGCGAAGATGCTCTCGACAGGTTTCTGGAGCATGGTGCGGAAGCGGATATGGTTATCACGGATGTGATCATGCCGAAGATTGACGGGAAAACTCTCGGCGATGAAATGAGGAAAACCCGTCCCGACATGAAAGTTCTGTTCATGAGCGGCTATGCGAAAGAGATCCTTGTGGAAAAAGGCATCCTGGTGGAAGGATCCGACTTTGTGACCAAGCCGGTCAAACCCTTCGAACTGCTCAATAAGGTGCGGGAGATGTTAGACCGGGGATGATGCCGGCGATTGCGCACGAGAGCACCGTTTCCTCGCGGACGCGGAGTGAGAAAGGCCGGAGGATACTGATATCCCTGAAGAAAAAGAAAGGGCTCCGCATGGGAGCCCTTTCCGGCATCCGGCAACCTTCACGATGTTCCGGTGAAGTGCTGGTTCTCACCGGAGATGGCTCCGGGGAGGGGGGGGCAACATCTAGGGTGCAGGACGTTTTACCCATGAGTTTTCGGGGGGATATATCGTATTGCAGAGTGTGATCTCCAGGGGCGCCGCAAGCCACTCCCCGGTTGTTTCCAGCCACTGCACGAAGTGCGGCATTTTCTTGTGGGCCTCGATGGCGTCGTCATCTTTGTAAACCTCGAACAGATAGAGGATATTGGGATCGGCGGCGTCACTTACGATGTTGAACATCAGGCAGCCCGGCTCATCTTTTTCAGAACCGATCGCATCGGCCAGCATTTCCTTCATGAACTTATCACGGGACTCAGCTTTGATTTGAACCTTTACGACAAGTGCTTTCATGACTTTGTACCCTCCTTCTTCTGGTTTATGGGTTACCCCGGCCTGAAACGGACGCTCAGACAAATATCACTGTTTGCGGTAATACAGCAAGAACAAAGAAGCTCTTCACCCCCCGACAGTCACCTGGATGCCGTACTCGCGGGCAATATCGGCCAGTTCGAAGACCTGCTCTTTCGTGTGCGGTCTCACGCTGTGCAGCGCATACGAGCGGTCCAGTTGTCCCCACTTGGGTTCTCCCATGCGGTGGTACGGCAGGATATCCATGGCCTCCAGATGGGGCAGCATGGCTACGAATCTGGCGGTTGCCCGGACATTCTCGACCCCGTCGTTGAGGCCGGGCACCAGCGGCAGCCGGACCCTGAACGGCGTGCCGTACTCATCGATGCGCTGCAGATTTTCGAGAATGAGCTGGTTGGCGACGCCGGTAAGCCGACGGTGCTTCTCCGGGTCCATGTGCTTGATGTCGTAGAGGAAGAGGTCGATGAAAGGAAGTATGGGGCTGATCACGCTCCACTGCGTCTGCCCGCAGGTCTCCACGGCCGTATGCAGATTCCCGGTTTTGGCGGCTCGCAGGAGTTCGGTGAGGAAATGGGGCTGGGCGAACGGCTCCCCGCCTGAAACGGTCATGCCGCCGCCGGTCCGCTCGTAGAACTCCCGGTCCCTCTCCATCTCCTCCAGGACCTGCGAAGCCGTAAGGTCCCGTCCGCTGATGTTGATGGCGTTGGCGTAGCATATCTTCTGGCATTCGCCGCATTCGGGCAGCCGGCACCTGCCACGGTCGATGGCTGAAACGCGTCTGTCGGTATCGAAGGATATGCAACTGGCCGGGCACACCTCCGCGCATTTGCCGCAGCCGATGCAGTTGTGCGGAATGAGCATGATCTCTGGGGTCAGGGAGAGAGTTTCCGGATTCTGGCACCAGAGGCAGTGCAATGGGCACCCCTTCAGGAAAACTATGGTGCGGATACCCGGTCCGTCATGAATGGAAAAACGCTGGAAATCCGAAACCAGGCCGGTCGGCTCGCCCTGTTTCCCGGCATCTGCGTCGTAGAGCTGATACTGTGATGGCATGGTCATCCGGAATTCCCCCGTCGGAAGATGTTTGGTGAGATACAGTTTATTCGCAACATTCATGATGACAGTGTAGAGACGCATTGCAATGCGTCTCTACAGCGATCAAAAATATCAACTT
>CAZRPI010000183.1:0-4974 GCA_964601865.1 uncultured Pelobacter sp.
CAAAGGAGGAGTTTTAATGATGGATAACGGCGAGCTTTTGAAAGAGTTCAGTCAGGAGCAAGTGGAGAAGCTGGAGGAGATCATCAGCAGCTACAAAGGCAGGCCTGGGGGTCTTATCCCCGTTTTGGAAGAGGCGCAGATGGCGCTGGATTACCTGCCCATGGCGGTGCAGAAGAAGATAGCGGAGGGTTTGAACCTACCGTTGGCCCAGGTTTACGGCGTGGTTACCTTTTATTCATTTTTCACCATGACTCCCCGGGGGAGGCACACGATTCGGGTATGCCTCGGGACAGCCTGCTACGTCAGGGGCGGAAAGAACATAGCCGAAGGCATGGTCAGGGAATTCAAGATAGAGGAAGGCGAGACTACCGAGGACCGGCGGTTTACGTACGAAACGGTCAGGTGCCTTGGGGCCTGCGGCCTGGCTCCCGTCATAGTCGTGGACGAAAATGTCCATGGCAAGGTCAAGACGGCAAAAGTCAAAGAAATACTTCAGAAATATGAATAAAAAAGCGAGGGAACTGCAATGGCAAAATTAAAGATTGAAGATCTGAAAAAGATCAAGGAAAAGGTCCAGGCGGAGACAGGGTTGCGGGCGGGTTCCCGGCGCGTTCTGGTTACCGTTCACATGGGCACATGCGGGATCGCCTCGGGAGCGCGCGAAGTGTTGGATGCGCTGATGGGCGAAATTTCCGAATCGGGCGTTTCGGATGTCGCGGTAACGACTTCGGGGTGCATGGGGCTTTGCAGCCGTGAGCCGCTTGTCACGGTGGAACTGCTGGACCAGGAGCCGATTAAATACGAGTACATGGACGCCAATAAAATGCGTCAGGTATTCAAAAGACACATAATGCAAGGTGAAATTCAGACTCCCTTTGTTCTGGCCAGGGGCAAAGAGATCGTTAAATAAGGAGGAATAAAATCCAAATGAAGGTATTTCGATCACACTTATTGGTCTGCGGAGGAACAGGATGCCATGCGTCCGGAAGTCTCGCCGTCAAGAAAGCCCTGGTGGATGAGCTTCAGAACCGGGGGCTTTCCGATGAGATCAAAGTAGTAGAGACCGGGTGTAACGGGTTCTGCGCAATGGGTCCGATCATGGTGGTTTACCCGGAAGGCATAGTCTACATGCAGATTAAGCCTGAAGACATCCCGCAGATGGTTGAAGAGCATTTCATCAAGGGAAGGCCCTTGGAGCGGCTCTTCTACAAGGAGCCGGAAACTGCGGAAGTCATTCCGACCATGCAGGACATCCCCTTCTTTGCCCACCAGGAACTGCGTGTTTTGAGGAACCGCGGTCTGATCGATCCGGAAAACATAGAAGAATACATAGCCCGGGACGGCTACGCCGGGATGGCCAAGGCGCTCACGGAAATGGCGCCCGAGCAGATAGTCCAGGAAGTCCTCACGTCTGGCCTCAGGGGCAGGGGCGGCGCGGGTTTCCCGACCGGCCTGAAATGGCAGTTTGCGGCGAAGTCCCCCGGCGATGTTAAATACGTGCTGTGCAATGCCGACGAGGGCGACCCGGGGGCTTTCATGGACCGCAGCGTTCTCGAAGCCGACCCGCACTCGGTTCTCGAGGGTATGGTGATAGCGGCCAAGGCGATCGGCTCCAGGAAGGGCTATATTTACTGTCGCGCCGAGTACCCGCTTGCCATTCACAGGATGAACATCGCGATCGGCCAGGCGCGCGAGGCGGGCCTGCTCGGCAACAACATCCTCGACACCGGGTTCGATTTCGACATTGAGATCTACCAGGGCGCCGGCGCCTTCGTGTGCGGCGAGGAGACAGCGCTCATGACATCAATTGAAGGAAAGCGCGGCATGCCGCGTCCCCGTCCGCCGTTTCCGGCCATCGCGGGGCTCTGGCAGAAGCCGAGCATCCTTAACAACGTGGAGACCCTCTCCAATATCGGCCAGATAATCCTCAGGGGGGGCGCCTGGTATGCCGGCATCGGCACGGAGAAGAGCAAGGGAACGAAAGTTTTCGCGCTCACCGGAGATGTCAATAACGTCGGCCTGGTGGAAGTCCCGATGGGAACAACGCTGGGCACGATAGTTTACGAGATCGGGGGCGGTATCCCCAAGGGGAAGGCCTTCAAGGCCGCGCAGCTCGGCGGGCCTTCCGGAGGCATGATTCCCGTGCAGCACCTCAATGCGCCGATCGATTATGAAAAGGTTGCCGAACTCGGGGCCATTATGGGCTCGGGCGGCATGATCGTCCTCAACGAGGACAAGTGCGCCGTCGACATGGCGCGGTTCTTCATGGACTTCTGCCAGGACGAGTCCTGCGGCAAGTGCACACCGTGCCGTGAAGGCACCAAGCGGATGCTCGACATCCTGACCGACATCTGCCAGGGGCGGGGCAAGGAGGGGGATATCGAGACCCTCGAGAGCATGGCCTCGATAATCAAGGACGCCTCCCTGTGCGGTTTGGGCCAGACGGCCCCCAACCCCGTGCTCAGCACGCTGCGTTACTTCCGTCATGAGTACGAAGCCCATATCAGGGACAAGAAGTGTACAGCAGCCGTATGCTCGGCGCTGTTCAAATCCCCCTGCCAGCATACCTGTCCGGTCGGCATGGACGTCCCGGCCTACATAGCCCTGATCAGGGCCGAGAGGTTCAAGGACGCCTATAAGATGCTGTTGAGGACCAATCCCTTCCCGTCCGTGTGCGGAAGGGTGTGCGACCATAAATGCCAGTCGAAGTGCCGCAGGGGCATGCTGGACGAGCCGGTTGCGATCAAGTTCCTCAAACGCTTCATAACCGATAACGCGCCGCGGCCCAAGGTGGAGGCGGTGCCCGTTACCAGGAAAGAGAAGATTGCCGTTGTCGGCGCCGGTCCAGCCGGCCTGACATTTGCCCGGGACCTCGCATTGAGGGGATACGCGCTCACCGTATTTGAAGAGCTTCCCGAACCCGGCGGCATGCTGCGCTACGGCATACCGGCATACAGGCTTCCCAGGAAGATCCTGGCGAAGGAAATAGAAGACATCACCTCCCTGGGAGTGAAGATCAGATGCAACACCAGGGTGGGCAAAACAATATCCTGGGACAAGGTCAACAGCCAGTTCGATTACGTTTACATGGCCCCCGGCGCCCACAAGAGCCAGCGGTTGGGCGTGGAAGGCGAAGACCTGAAGGGTGTTTACGGCGGCGTTGAATTCCTGCGCGACTTCAACCTGGACGAAGCGGCCTGGACCAAGGCCAAGGGCGGCAAGTCGCTCGGCGGCAAGGTGGCGGTGGTCGGCGGCGGAAACTCCGCAATCGATGCCGCGCGCTGTGCGGCGCGCCTCGGCGCCGAGGTCACCATCCTTTACCGGCGCCTGCGCGCTGACATGCCGGCTGCCGAAGAGGAGATCGTGGCGGCCGAACATGAAGGCATCAAGATCGAGTACCTGGTCGCCCCCGTGAAGGTCGTCGGCAAAGGCGGCAAGGTCAGCGGCATCACCTGTCAGAAGATGAAGCTCGGCGATTTCGACTCGAGCGGCAGGAAGCGCCCTGTTGCGATCCCCGGTTCCGAATTCACCATTTCCGTCGATGCGGTCATCGCGGCCATCGGCCAGGTGCCGGACCTCGGGTTTGTCCCGAAGGACAGCGGCGTTTCGGTCAACAAGTGGTCGTGCTTCGATCTGGCCAAGGGCAGCAAATCCATGACCACCAGCGCGAGAGTTTACGCGGGCGGCGACGCGGTGACCGGGCCCAACACAGTCATCTGGGCCATTCAGGCGGGACACCAGGCGGCCGACGACCTGGACAGGGAGATAAGGAATGCCAACGGAGAGCCGCTGTACAAGGCTCCTGTCGAGGAAGCAATCGAGATACCCTTCGAATTCGACGAAGAGACCCAGGAGAGGCCCCAGGCGGCCATGCCGGAGCTGGATGTGTCCAAGCGGCAGAAAGGCTTCAAGGAGGTCGAACTCGGGTACGGCAAGGCGGATGCAATTCAGGAGGCCATGCGCTGCCTGAGGTGCGATGCGGAGATTTCCTGATCAACAATGAACTTCTAAAGAGGAGTGAAATATAATGGCTTTGGTAAGCTTGACCATAGACAAGATAAAAGTAGAAGTGGAGGCCGGCGCCACCGTCCTCGAGGCCGCAAAAAAGGCCGGGATAAAAATCCCGACCCTTTGCGCCTGGACGGAGATCGGCCACACCCCCGGCGCCTGCCGGGTGTGCGTGGTTGAAGTGGACGGGCAGAGGTCGCTTGTGGCCTCCTGTGTGTTCCCCGTCAGTGAAGGAATGGTCGTCCATACCAGCACGGACCGCGTGCGGGCGGCGCGCAAGATGGTTGTGGAACTGCTCCTCGCCAATCACCCGACTGAATGCAATTTCTGCATAAGGAACGGCAACTGCGAGCTGCAGAAAGTCGCGGAAGCGGCCGGCGTGAAGGAAGTGCGGTTCCCGGTCCCCGCATTCGACAAGGAAGCGACGATGGACTTCTCGAGTCCTTCCATAGTGCGCGACAGCCGCAAATGCATCAACTGTCACCGCTGCGTCACCGTCTGCGAAAAGGTCCAGTCGGTGAGCGTGCTGACCCCGGCCTACCGGGGGAGCGATGTCCGGGTAATCCCGGCTTTCGGCCTGCCCCTGGCCGAGACAAACTGCATAACCTGCGGGCAATGCGTGATGGCCTGCCCGGTCGGCGCCCTTTACGAGAAAGACCAGGTCGAGGATGTCTGGAAGGCCCTCAACGACCCCGCGAAGCATGTCATAGTCCAGGAAGCCCCGGCGATCAGGGCGGCCCTGGGCGAGGAGTTCGGACTGCCCCCGGGATCGCTGGTCACCGGCAAGATGATTGCGGCGCTGCGGCGGCTCGGTTTCGACAAAGTGTTCGACACCAACTTTACCGCCGACCTCACAATCATCGAGGAAGGCAACGAACTGCTCAAGAGGGTGAAAGAGGGGGGGACCCTCCCCATGATCACCTCCTGCAGCCCCGGGTGGATCAAGTTCTGCGAACATTTCTATCC
>CAZRPI010000184.1:0-4922 GCA_964601865.1 uncultured Pelobacter sp.
AACCAGGCTTGTACTGTTTACACAAAAAATACAAAGATTCAAGCCAGACCCCGTTACTTCCCAAATAGATTTCGGTCAAGCACTACTTAACAAGTTTGGCGCACTGCGGTTACTTCTTTTCCTCGGGTGGAGCTGTCTCTTCCTTCGGAATTATTGAGTCTTCCGCTTTATAAACTTTATATGATGTAGATATTACCCTGGCTTTATTCGCCTTCTTAATTATCTTCATCATGTAAACTACGCCTACCATCAACACAAAAAACACAATTACCGGTGCTGGTATTCCGGAATTTGAGTTGTCCTTTACTGCCGGTGTACTTGCTGCCGGTTGACTCGGGGCAGGTGGTGTGCTCGCCGTCCTTTGCGCCTCTTCTTCCTTTCTCTTCCTGGTTTCATATTCAGCCTGCTTCCAACTCTCCGACCACGAGTTGGGGACGATTCCGTGCTCGACGTTATACTTATAATGAGCCTCGTCCCTTGCATCCTGCTCGATTTGCTGTAGCTGCTCCGCCGCCCTACGTACATTCTCCTCGTCGTCATATTGATTAGCACGAGCTGGATTTGACGACAGTGTAACGAGTAAAAGGGCAGACAAAACAGATAAATAAAAAACATTTCGAACGCGTGCGGTCTTCATCTTAGCCCCTCATTAAAGTTAAATTTGGCTGAATAAAGTACCACAAAGTACGTTCTTAAGCAAAAAGAAAAGCCCCGGGGAAAGGGCTGGGGTCGGGCTGAAAGCGCCGGTAAAAGCCGGCATAGAGTAGGAGGTGCAAGTCCTCTACGTGGCAAAGGCTAGCGACCAGCCACGGCCCCAAGTCTTGCGTCGGCCAATCGCGAGGTTGGCGGCGAAGCGTAGATAGGGGGCGTGCAGGCCGGGCTATTGAGCTCCGAAATCACCTAAACCGGGTTGCCGACCTTGTAGTCTGGTAGGGAAGGCCACATGGTCCGTTGCGAAATCGCGAGTGACGTGCTGAACCCGCGGAGTCAAAGAACCATGGCTCCCCCGGATACTTCAACATGACCAGTTCAGGGGCTTACCCCGGAGATCTCCGGGGCAGGCGCTTCAAGACCAGCTTCAAGACCCGTTTCCCGGGATTTTCCTCGGCCCGGCTCAATCTGAAATCCGCGACTTTGTAACTCATTCCCCAGATCACCTGACCATTCAGCTCCGGAACCTTCCACGACTCGGTACTTCCCTGTCTTGCCAGAGGTCTTGTGAAGCGGCCCTTGGCATCCGGAGTGATAATCGACATGAAACCGACCGTGCTGCACTGGCCATCGGGAAACCCGTAAAGATCCATCGTGAGCAGCCAGCGGAATTTCCTGGGTTCGTCACCTTTTTTGACCGGAAACCGGTGTTCCAGTTCCACCGCGATCGAAAGATGATCCGCGCGGGAGGGGAGGCTGAACGGCGTGAATCCGATGTTCCTGGACCGCCAGTCCGTGTCGATGAGGCCGTTCATCGTGAACCGGGCCTCACCCCTGGCATCGGTCACGAACCTGTGGCCGGCATCGGCATCCCGCCAGTTCGGACCCTCGCCGAGTACAAGCCGGATATGTGCACCGGGCAGAGGTTCAGGCGCTTCGTAAGGATCTTTCACATCCAGCATTGTGAACTGAACGTCAATCGGAACCGTATCCTCACTCCGGATGGTCTGGGCGGAAAACATGACGGCTCCAATACAGAATATGGCCAATATATAAAACGTTTTCATATTGTCTGCTCCCAAGAAGCAATGCGAAACCTACCTTGGAGAAAAAATGAAGCCAGAGGGGTTGTCAGGTCATTGGCTTTTACGCGCAGCCGCCGCTCCACCCCATCATGATCAGGGCCATGAAGGTGATCCCCGCCAGGAAGACGAACAGGGCGCCGAAACCGTAGTGCGAGATCACCTGGCCGCCCAGGAGCGGCCCCAGGAAGAACCCCCCCTGCATCATCACGATCAGCAGATTCTGGTTCATGCCGCGCGCTTCCGGCGCCGAGATGTCGAACATGAAAGCGGCCTGCAGCGGCATGGCGATGCCCCATCCCAGCCCCGCCAGTCCGGCCAGGACGCGGAACATGAGGTCGGACGGGCACAGCGGCAGCAGCGCGTAGGAAAGCGCGGCCGCCAGCAGTCCCCCCATGCAGAGCATGACCTTGGAATACCGGTCGAACAACCACCCTCCCCAGAGCCTGACAACGATCATCATCACCGTGGCGATGGTGAAGAAAAGGCTGGGCCTGGCGATTCCCAGGGCGGCGCCGAACTGTCTCAGGTAGAAGAACACGGCGGAATAGGCGGAGAAAAAGAGGAGTGCGGAGGCCAGCAGGACGGCAATGGCCGGTGAACGGAGGCTCCTGAACATGCCGGAAAAACCCGGAGAGGGGGACTTTTTCCCTTCTCCGGCCTGACCGGTTTCGGGAAGGGCCAGCGCCAGCACCGGAACCAGGGCCGCCAGGCCGGCGACGTTCAGCACCGCTACGAAGGATGGCGGGGCGAGCTTCATGACGTCGAAGAGCGGCGGGATGACGGCGTACGGGATCAGCCGGATCAGCGAGATCCAGCCGAAGGCGCGGCCGCTCATGTCCGGCGGGATGAAACCGACGACTATGGTGATCAGCGCGGTAAGGGTGCAGATGAATCCGGTTCCCTGCAGCAGGCGGCAGGCCACCAGCAGGGGGACGGTGGTCACGTGCCCCGTCAGGAAGAGCGCCGCCGAGAAGATGAGCGATCCGGCCACGAGCCAGCGGCGGGATACGGCCGGATGCACCAGCGGCGTGATGAAAGGCTGGACAACCAGTGACGCCAGGGCATCGGCGCTGATGATGAAGCCGGCCGTGGCGGGCGCCACTCCCAGCCAGGAGAGGTACCCGGAAAAGGCGAAGAACAGCGCGGCGATGGCGGTAACCAAGGCGAACAGGAGGTTGATCGCCAGGAAACCGGGGGAGAAGAGCCCTCTGCCCTCAGTCATGAATCCCGTTGTCAAGAATGATCCCCGATCCCTGGCTCCAGATCAGCCAGACCCGCTCGTTCAGTTCATAGGGCATTGCCATGCCGTCGATGAACAGATAGTTCAGAATCCTCACATCCAGGAGCCGCTCCTCATCCAGACGGATGGAGTACTGCGTGACGTCGCCGAGGAAGAGGCTCTTCTCGATGACCCCCTGGATGCCGTTTTCATGTTCCTTGGGTTCCAGGAGACTGACCCGGATCTGCTCGGGACGGATACCGTAGAGGACCGGCCGTCCCGGCGTGACGGGATAGGCGCCACGCCGCCGTACCCTGCCGCCGATGGCCAGCTCTATCTCGCACATATCACCGCCCGCCCCGGAGACCGTTCCCTCCATGAAATTGATGTCCCCGACGAAATCGGCCGTGAACCGGGTGGCGGGGGTGTAATAGACGTCGCTGGAGAGGGCGCACTGCTCGATGCGGCCTTTGTTGACCACCGCGATGCGGTCCGCCATTTCGAATGCCTCTTCCTGATCGTGGGTAACCATCAGGGTCGTTACTCCCATCTCCCTGACGATGCCTTTCAGGGATTGGCGGAGCTGGATCCGGGTCTTGGCGTCCACCGCTCCGAAAGGTTCGTCCAGCAGAAGCACCTTCGGGTCGTAGGCAAGGGAACGGGCGAGCGCGACCCGCTGCAGCTGCCCCCCGGAAAGCTGGTTCGAAAAGCGTTCGCCCAGCCCGGCCAGTCCCACCATCTCCAGCAGATGATCCACCCGCGACTGCCGTTCGGTCGCGGGGATGTTCCTGATCTTCAGGCCAAAGCCGATATTCTCCGCAACGGTCATGTGCGGGAAGATGGAGTAGTTCTGGAAAACGAAGCCGAAATCGCGCTTCTGCGGCGGAAGCCGGGTAATGTCCGTTCCGTTCAGCAGTATTCTCCCCTCGTCGGGGATGATCAGGCCGGCCACCACGCGCAGAATGGTGCTCTTGCCGCTGCCGCTCGAACCCAGGAGGACGACGAATTCGGAGTCGTTGATCTCCAGCGAGACCCCGTCCACGACCCGCTGCTCCCCGTAACGCTTGCCGATGTTTTCAATGCGAATCATCTATGGATGCCCCTCGCGGCGTTTTTTCCCTGTTCTCCCGGGTTCATCGGCGGGCGGCCCTGATACGGGACCTTCCGGCGATGCCGATGATGAGGGAGAACAGGATGAAGGAAATAATCGCCAGGATGGCGGCCACCGCGTTGGCCGCCTCGATGTTGCCGCTCTCGAACTGCGTGAAGATGTACAGCGGCGCCGTCTGGGTGCGCAGTCTCAGGTTGCCGGAGACCATCACCGTGGCGCCGAATTCTCCCAGGGAATGGGCGAAGGTGAGCAGGGCGCCGGTGATCAGGCCGCCCCTCATGGCGGGAAAGACGACGTGGACGAACGTCTGCCAGCGGCTGGCGCCCATGGTGTAGGCGGCTTCCTCGTAGGTTGTCTGCAGGTCGTCCAGTACCGGCCTGACCGCTCCCACCATGTAGGGAAAGGTCACGAAGATGTGGGCCAGCAGGACCGCGCAGGGGGTGAACATGGGTTGAATCCCGAGGGGCGCCAGCATTGTTCCGAAGAGGCCGATGGGTCCCCACAGCAGCAGCAGGGAGGTGCCGACGACCACGTTGGGAATGGCGACCGGCAGGTTGAGGACGATCCCGAGCTGCTCACGGCCGGGAAAGATGGTCTTGCTGAGCACGTACGCCGCGTAGGCGCCGAGGACGGAATTCACCACGGCCGTGGCGAAGGCGATCAGCAGGCTGAAACGGAGGGAGAAGAGCGAATCCCTCGTGATCAGGGAGGCTGCGAAGTGACCCAGGCCGCCCTTCAGGGCGTAGATGAACACCGAAGCCAGCGGCAGCAGCAGGAGGGGGAGCATGACCAGCACCAGGAAACCGGCGGGCAGCAGCCGGGAAACGCTTCTTCCGTATGTCGCTTCAGAACTCAT
>CAZRPI010000185.1:0-4819 GCA_964601865.1 uncultured Pelobacter sp.
CCGCCGCCGATGACCACCGCTTTTTTGATGTTTTTTTCGTCGCGGATGCGGCGCAGGAAGTCGGCGTCGCGCATGGACTGAAGTGTCGTAACGCCGTCAAGATCGATGCCCGGAACCGGCGGCTTGCGCGCCCTGGCGCCGGTGGCGATGATCAGCCTGTCATAGGCCAGTTCGTCGGTTGCGCCGCTTTTGATATCACGGCAGGCAACTGTCTTGCGCTGGCGGTCGATGGCGGTTACCTCGGTTTCGGTGCGGGCCGTGATCCCCTTGGTGTTGATGAAAAAATTGCTATCGCGCACTTCACCATACGGCGTGCTCAAGAGGGCGTTGCGGTTGTTGAATACCCCGGCGACGAAGTAGGGATAACCGCAGGAGGCCATGGACATCTCCGGAGCCTTCTGGATGATGGTTACTTCCGCCGTGGGGTCGAGCCGCTTGGCCCGCGCCGCGGCCTTGGGGCCGGCCGCCGATCCACCGATGACGATGATTTTCCTGCTCATAAATCCTCCTCCTCGCGAATGTTGTTATTCAGAGTGTTTTGCATTGTTTTATCCGTGTTTATCCCAAGTATCCGAGTTCCAACTGCTATTTTATTGGTTCAAAGCTTTCAGCGGACAGGCCGATGCGCAGTTGCCGCAGTGCAAGCAGTCGCTGTTGACGATTTTACCGTTTTTCCTGAATGGTACAATGTCGTGTCCCATGGGACAGCTCTTCTCGCAGAGACCGCATCCGGCACATGACGGGGAAATGGTCAGGGGGTGTTTGTTCCCTGCTATGGCCGCCTGCAGTGTTCCCATGGGACAGAAGGCGCACCAGGCGCGTGACCGGTAGAGTGCTCCCGCAACAAGCGCAATTATTGTGGTGATCAGGCAGGCCCGCCAGAAGACGGCGCCCCAATGGGCCGCGCTGCCCGGATCAGTCGACAGTTGGAGCAACATGAACGAGAAGAGTATTGCCAGCACACTCCAGCGAAAACCAGGCTCGGTCAAAAATGATGGTATGTGCGATGAACCGCCGATGGCCTTGAACCAGGTGTCGAGGAAGCTTCCCCGGGGGCAGAACCTGCCGCATACCACGCGTCCCTTGAAAAAGGCTCCGGTCAGGCCCGTTACCATGACCACGGGCACCACGAAGCCGAGATAGGGATACCGCCAGCCGCCGCCCAGCACCAGCAGCATGATCAGGGCGAGAGCCCACTTGTAGTTGTGTCTCAAGAAGGTGCTTGTTTTCAGCATGGGATTAATCTCCATCATCAAATATATATAAAACCATATATATGAAAAATCGAATTGTCAATGGTGGATTTGAGTGACAATTGGTTTTTAGGGGGATCCTCTTTGGAAATGAGAGGTGTTGCGGCAAGTTGGCTTCCTGGTCCGCGGGTGATGCCGGCATCAGAGAGCAGGTTTTTGCGGAACTACCCGGGCGAAAGCGTTTGACAATCTATCCTTGCCCCAATATTTTAGAAGATGTTTAATCTCTGTGGGTGCAATTCCCCGCCCCTTGGGGCGATTGATGCATCCAGAAAGGTCGTAGATACCCCGCTGCTTGCGGCGGGGTAATTCATTAAATCAATTCGTATCGATAAAAAGGTCATGAAAAGAATGAGGGGGACAAAATGGTGAGCGGAAAGGAAAAGGCGAAGCTTCCCGCGAAAAAAGAGGTTTCCATCGTCCGCTCCTCGGCGGCGGAATATCTGACTTTTGTAGCGGCAACCGGCAGTGGCGGCGTTGAAGCAATCTATGCGGATGAAAGCATCTGGCTGACCCAGAAGATGATGGGGGTACTTTATGATGTGGAGACCCACACCATCAACTACCACCTGAAAAAAGTTTTCTCCGACAGTGAACTGCAGGAGGATTCAGTTATTCGAAATTTTCGAATAACTGCCGCCGACGGCAAGACATACAACACCAAGCACTACAAGCTCCCCGCCATTATCGCCGTCGGTTACAAGGTTAACTCCGAACGCGCCGTGCAATTCCGAAAATGGGCGACCACCATCATTGAGGAGTACACCATCAAGGCCTTTGTCATGGATGATGAACGGATAAAAAGCGGTGGCTCCATCCTGACGGAACAGTATTTCGAAGAGCAGTTGCAGCGCATCCGCGAGATTCGCCTTTCCGAGCGCAAGTTCTACCAGAAGATCACTGACATCTACGCCACCTCCATTGACTATGATGTGACTGCCCAGGCTACCACGCGTTTTTTCGCCACCGTGCAAAATAAACTGCATTGGGCCATCCACGGCCAGACCGCGGCGGAAATCATCGTCAACCGCGCCGATGCCGACAAAAAGAATATGGGGCTGACCACTTGGAAGGATGCGCCGGAAGGAAAAATCCAGAAGTTCGATGTCAGTGTTGCCAAAAACTATCTGGCCGAACACGAGATGGCGCAACTGGCGCGGTTGGTGAATGCCTATCTGGATGTCGCCGAAGACATGGCGCTGCGAAAGATTCCCATGACCATGCAGGACTGGGAAACTCGCCTGAATCGATTTATTGCGGCCACCGACCGCGAAATTCTCCTGGATGCCGGGAAGGTTACCGCCGAGATCGCCAAGGCTCATGCTGAAAGTGAGTTTGAAAAATACCGAATTATCCAGGACCGCTTGTTTGAGAGTGATTTCGATAGGGCTCTGAAACAGATTGAATCTTCGATAACGGATCGTCAATGACATCCATCCCGGTTGTGGTGGCCAGATACCGGGGCCGAGTGGCTGGATGAGCGTGTCCGGTTCTGGGAGCCGAAAGTTGGCAAGACGGCACCAAAGATTGTCCTTGGCGCCTTGGGCTTCAGGTGGTGGTCCTGCGGTAATAATGGCGCGCTGTATTTCAATTGGGTCTTTTACTGTGGCCTGTCTTTCTCGTGGATTATGTGGTTGCGCATGAGCTTGTTCACCTTCACGAGCGAAATCACACTTCGAAGTTCAGGCGAATACTGGACCGAGTACTTCCTGATTGGAAGGAACGTAAGGATGCGCTGAGGCATCGGAGCGCTGAAATGCTCTGGTGTGCTGACGGTGATGGAGCAAACACAAGGAGGTAAGGCCAAGTGTTGAGGGGAGAGGTAAGTTGCAAAGAGGGAAGGTCCGGATGATGGCCTTCCCTCTTTGCAAGCAAGAAACCTGAAAATAGACGTTGAAGTTGCCCAATTATGAAAGCTTTACGGCAGTTCAACCAGCCGGATGAACTCCTCTTTCTTTACCTCATCCACAAGCCACGAACAGGCCTGGAAACAGCGGTCGCGGGTTTTGCCCGAGACTATTGCCAGCAGCACGGAATCGCAGGCCCGGACGGTTCCCAGGCGGTGCACCAGCAAAACCTGGTTGAGCTGGAAACGCTCAAACGCCTGCTTGGCAACGGCCCGCAGACGGTCATCCGCATCGTCGGCCAGCGCCTTGAGTTCAACCGCGCTGAAGTCGGGGATTTGCTTCCCCGGCCGCTTCACCCGTCCGTGGTGCAAAACGACCGTGCCGGTGGCGTCGGTCTCCCGTTCCAGAAAGGCGCGGTAGAGTTCGATATGGTCGAATGCCTGTTTTGTGGTGTATGCATTGATCATGGGTTGAGCCTCACTCCCTGCCCGCCGGTTTCTCGCGGTCCTGCTTGCCGCTGAACCATCCCTCCGACGCCTCGGGGTGACAGTCAAAACGGCGCACGTACGGCTTTATGTCCAGCAGCGGCGTGCCGTCAAGGACATCGATGCCGCTCACCTCCAGCAGGTTGCCCCGTCTTGACAGGAGTCTCACCACGGTAACGCCGATGCCGTTCGGCCGGCAGGGGTGGCGCGTGGCGAAGATGCCGTGGGGAGTGTCGTCGAGGAAGGGATACCGCACCAGCGGCCCCGGCTCCGCCCGGTCGAAATGGTAGAAGAGGTAGATGTGGGAAAACAATTCGATATCCTTCAGTCCCTCGGCAAATTGGGGAAAAATTTCCACGGTTCCGGCTGACTCCGGGCGGAACGCCCCCTGGATGGGAGCTTCCTCCTTGGTTGCATGATCGGTGTGGATCAGTCCTATTGCTTCCAGTGTAATGCGCACTGCTGGTTACCTCCCGAAGGGGCAGATCCGCTCCAGATTTAGCAGGGCGGCGACGCCCGAGATGGTGTTGCCGTAGAAGATCACCGGTTTGCCGGCGGCTCGGAAGCGTTCCAGTATCTCGTTGATGGTGCCGTTGACCAGGGTGGAGCCGGTGGCGAGACCGACCTGGCACCACTCCACCAGCTCGTCCAGATCCTTTTCACCGTCCATGACCATCAGGTCTTCACGCTTTTGGCCGATGTTGTCCGGGTTCAGGTCTATCACCCGCATGCCCGATGTGCCGTAGGCGTCCACCATCTCCTTCAGGATGGCCGGCTGCAGCCCGATCATGCCGTATCGGCGGGCCTTGAACCGCAGTCTCAGTCGTTCCGGCATCTCGGCGCCGCATTTTATCGGCTCGTCGTCCCTGCAGTGGATCGCGCCGGTTACCAGTCCCAGAGCATTCATCACGGCGTTCAGGCCGGCGGTGAACAGGGCGCGGTATCCGTTTTCCGCTAGATCCAGTTTCATCAGATCACCGAGGGTTCCCTCCCAGTTGCCGGGCGCGTCGGTGAAAGCCTGTCCCGCGATGTCGCGGAAACGCGCTTCAATGACCCGCTCCTTCCCCTTTTTGATCACGAAATTCTCGTCCGCCGATCCGATCGCTTCGTCCGGACTCAGCGCCCGGATTGTGATTGGCTCACCAGGGTCAAAAGCGTGTTCCGTTATGATTTGCCTGAATTTTTCCCGCGCCTGTTCCAGTATGTCCATGTTGTTTTGTTTCCTCTCCTTAGT
>CAZRPI010000186.1:0-4790 GCA_964601865.1 uncultured Pelobacter sp.
CCGGCGATTTTGCTGAAAGACTGCCTGGTGTTTTTATTAGTAAAATTTTCACATGGCATGTTATGGTACACTCCGATATCACTCGAATGGGTGGTTTTATAAATCTCCGGAAACGGCCTGACAAACCGGGATAATTGTCCGCCCTTTCAGAATGCCGGCTTCGCCTGCCTTGCCGGAATCGCCGCGGAACCAATCACGATGTGGAAAGGAGCAGTCGCATGCGCAGGAGATCAACTCTCCGGATCAGCCTGGTGCTGATCGGTCTGGTGACGCTGACGGCCTGCGGGGAGCAGAAACGCAACGTCTACCGCAGCAAACAGGATTGTGTCGAGGATTGGGGTGACGACAAGAATTGCGAAGAGGCACCCGTCGGCAGTAGCCATTACCACACCGGCTACTGGTATGGACCCCGCTGGGGCGGCGCAAGGTACCGCGGAACCCGCTCGATCGGCTCCGTCAATGTGAGCCGGGGCGGATTCGGACACTTCGGCGGTTTCCACGCCTCGTTCGGGGGGTAGACATGCGGCGAATGACCGTCGAGCCGCGCCCCGACTGGCGCCGGAGGGTGGAGTCCCAGGGGATGCTGTATCACACCATTGACGGCAGCCCGTACTGGGACGAATCCGCCTGCTACCGTTTCAGCGACCATGAAATCGACGTACTGGAGGAGGCCACCGAGGAACTGCAGCGCCTCTGCCTCTCCGCCGTCGAACAGGTGATCCGCCGTGACCTGTTCGACACCCTTCGCATTCCCCGGCGGTTCGCGCCGCTGGTGATCCGCTCCTGGGAGTCCCGCGAACCTTCACTCTACGGCAGGTTCGACCTTTCCTGGGACGGTTCCGGTCCCCCACGCCTGCTGGAATACAACGCCGATACCCCCACCTCGCTCCTGGAGGCAAGCGTTATCCAGTGGTTCTGGCTGAAGGACCTCTTTCCCGGGGCCGACCAGTTCAACTCCATCCACGAAAAGCTCATCGATTTCTGGAAATTCAACCCGGAGTTTCACGCGGCCCCCATGTATTTCTCCAGCGCGGGCGGGAGCTGCGAAGACCTGGGGAATGTGGAATACCTCATGGATACGGCGCTGCAGGCCGGGATCGATGCCCGGCACATCCATATCGAGGAGATCGGCTGGGACCGTGCCCGCCGCTGCTTCGTCGACCTGGAGGAGGAGCCCGTTCAGGCGCTGTTCAAGCTCTACCCCTGGGAGTGGATGGTGCGGGAGGAGTTCGGGCCGAATCTGCTGCTCTCCTCTCCCCGGATGCTGGAGCCTGCCTGGAAGATGATCCTCAGCAACAAGGGGATTCTGCCGCTGCTCTGGGAGATGAACGAGGGACACCCGAATCTTCTTCCCGCATCCTTTGATCGGAGGGGCGTTTCCGGCCCGTACACCCAAAAGCCGATCTTTTCCCGCGAGGGGGGGAATGTCACCATCTATGCCGCTGGGGAAACCATCGAAAATCCCGGCAGCTATGGCGAGGAAGGGTGGATTTTTCAGGCCTATGCGCCTCTCCCCGATTTCGGCGGCAATCACGCCGTGATCGGCTCCTGGGTCATAGCCGGACGGGCGGCCGGGATCGGCATCCGCGAGGACGCCGGCCCAATTACCACAAACAACAGCAGGTTCGTGCCCCATTATTTCGAGGAGGAATAAATGCAACCAATTGATATGGATTCAATTTCCGGTCTCTGCGATTTCCTGGCCTATCTCGGTACTTCAGTCGTCCTGCTCGTTCTCTTCTGCGTCATCTATCTCCGCGTCACCCCCTACCCGGAGCTGCGCCTGGTCAGGGAGGGGAAAACCGCCCCGGCCGTCAGTCTGGGGGGAGCGGTCATCGGCTTCACCCTGCCGCTGGCCAGCGCCATCGCCCACAGCGTCAGCCTGGCGGATATGGCGCTCTGGGGCCTGGTGGCCCTGCTCGTCCAGGTGACGGTTTTTGTGGCCCTCAGAACCTGTCTTGCCGGACTGGTGCGGGACATAGCGGAAAACCGCATGGGACCGGCGGTGGTGGTTGCCGTCTTTTCCGCCGCCATGGGTCTGCTCAACGCCGCCTGCATGACCTGGTGAGTCATCGGCGCCGCAACAGGGTTATCTGATGGAAAAGCATCGTGCCAGGGCGAAACGCGGAACCTGGAGCAGCCGCCTGGGTTTTATCATGGCTTCGGCCGGTTCGGCGGTGGGGCTGGGCAACATCTGGAAATTCCCGTATATAACCGGCATGCACGGCGGAGGCGCCTTCGTTCTCTTCTTCCTCTTCTGCATTGCGGTTATCGGGATTCCGATCATGATCGCCGAGATGGTAATCGGCCGTCACACCCATAAGGACCCGGTGGGCGCCTTCCGCAAACTGCGCAACGGTCACTGGACCATGGTGGGATGGCTGGGGGTGGTCACCGGCTTCGTGCTCCTCTCCTACTACTGCGTGGTGGCCGGGTGGGCCGTGGACTACCTCTGGCTGGCGCTTAAGGGGACCTTCGGCGGCAGGCATATCCAGGAAGTGCCCGAACTCTTCACGTCCCTGCTGGCAAGTGATCTGTCCCAGCTCTTCTGGCAGGCGATTTTCATGGGGGCTACGGTCTGGATCGTCCTGGGCGGGGTCAGCAACGGCCTTGAACGGGCCAACAAGGTGATGATGCCGGTACTGTTTCTGATCCTGATTTTTCTGACGGTGCGCGGGCTTTTCTCGCCCGGCGGTCCCAAGGCCCTTTCCTTTCTCTTTTCCCCGGACTGGCGGAAGCTGGATGCCCCTGCCATTCTCGAAGCAATGGGGCATGCTTTTTTCTCCCTTTCCCTGGGCATGGGCGCCATGCTCACCTACGGCAGCTATGCCGATGAGGGAACCAACATCCCCAACGTGGCCATCACCGTATCCATCATGGATACCTGTGTGGCGTTGCTGTCGGGCATTGCCATCTTCTCCATCGTCTTCACCTACGGTATGGCTCCCGCCGCCGGACCGGGCCTGGTCTTCAAGACCCTTCCCATAATTTTCAGCCAGATGCCGGGGGGAACGTTCATAGCGATCCTCTTCTTCCTGTTGCTGGTTTTTGCCGCGCTCACGTCCAGCATCTCCATTCTGGAGGTGGTGGTGGCCTATTACTGTGATGAAAAGAAGTGGCAGCGCCGGACGGCGACGCTGGTCATGGGGCTACTGATCTTCCTCCTGGGGGTTCCGTCGGCCCTTTCGAACCATCTGCTCGCCGACTTTCATTTCATCGGCGGCCGCAATTTTCTGGATTCCATCGACCTTCTGGTCACCAATTATCTCCTGCCCGCCGGAGGACTCTGCTTTGCCGTCTTCACGGGGTGGATAATGACCACCCGCGTGGCGAAAGCCGAGATCGAGAAGGGGACGGTGAGTTTTCATTTCTATCCGGTATGGCATTTTCTGATCAGGTATGTGAGCCCGATCCTCGTGGCCATAGTTTTTCTCTCCAGGATCGGGGTGATGTAGGATGGGGATTACGGCGCGCGTTATGCGCCCGGCATCAGGAGGTTCGGTGAAGAAGCCAGGAAACTCCTGATGAAATGGCTGAACAGACGCGGCAAGAGGCATTCACTCAGCTGGGAGCAATTCCGTCAATTGCTCCTACGTTTCCCACTGCTGGAACCTTGCATCAAGGTCAGGATGTTCCCTATAACCGCGAATTGATTATGTGAGGAGTCGTGGCCAATTGGAATATCAGCCTGTTACGTGCGACATCTATCCGCTAAATCAGTAGGCAACGCAAAGATTTAACTTGATAATATGACAGGAGCAATCGGTCTGTTAGACCATTTTACAAATACAGGCGGAGGGCAACATGATTAATCAGATGGCGGACAGTTATCATAAACTTTTGACGTCAATAGATTGGGATGATGAGTTATTGGTGTCGGGGCTCAAAGAAGGGCTTAGCAAGTTTCTGTCTAATGCATATCTCAATATCGCAGGCGGCATATCAAAGCACCAAAAAACCCATTATATTAGCAAGTTGGCGCTTGAGCAGCTTAAGAATGGCGATCATGCCAATTTGGTTTTTGAACATATGGTGCCGAAAAGTAAGTATGTTCAGGAACCATGTGAGCAGATGGCAAAATTAAAATCACTGTCAAAAGACTATATTGTGAATCTGCTGGATAAATATTGGAAGCTAGCAACAATAACCGAGCTGGAGCACGGCAAGCTGCGTAGAACGTCAATGCCTGAGAATTGGGATGGTGAGGATATTTTTGCGAGATATTCCGATAAAGGGATTGTTCTGATTCCCAATCCATATTTCAGTGGCTGATATCCGAGTTTCATCACAAAAAGGGGATTCAAGTGTCAGATTCAGAAAGACTTATAAAAAAATGCCTCTCCATCTTCCATGGAAGAAGAGATCACAGATTCATCCGCCGATTTTTGGAACGAGTCCTTCCAGATACCAATCAGCAATATGTTTTTTTCGATGAATATGTCCAGCCAGCGATACGTAACGATTTTTTTCCTGATCTCACGGTAGATTCTTTTCTCGTTGAGGCAATCCACATTTACAGAAACGGCACAAACAAGAGATCTGCGCTGTTCGATATCTGGGAAAAGATTGATTATGTTTTGCCTTTCAGCAGCGATGAGCACTATAAACTGGTTGAGCGTCTCGAAGATGCCCTGCGGCAGGAATCCGATCCACCGACGCAGGAGGATTGGGAAGCTCTGAATGAATGGATTATGAAATAAGTAACTGATTCCAGAACTGTCTGCAACACGTTGACGCCATCCTGATGGCTATCGCGATTTCTGATGAGTGTGGTTAACCATGTCGATATA
>CAZRPI010000187.1:0-3117 GCA_964601865.1 uncultured Pelobacter sp.
GGCTCCTCAACGTACTGTTTGTATGCTTCCGTCGCCTTCTTCCTTGCCGCCTTGATATCATCTTTGATTTGAAACCGGAAATAATTGTTGTTGGCGTGACCGTTCTCCTGCCCCAGCAGGAGCGGGAGGTAGTGACCAGGTCCTGGAGCGTAGCGGCTGGAACCGGTCTGCCTTCGCCCGTTTTCTCAGGTTTCCCCGGCATATGCGTATCTGACGGATCGAAAAGTACGGCATTGAACCGCCGGTCAGCCATTAACGGCTGTTCCACGAATCGATGATGCCCATTCACGGGGACGGCATCGGACGTCGATTCCAGGCGCCGGGGAGGAGGGCAATCCGGCTTGGCCATCTCGTATGTTTGGAAGTACAATTAAAGAGCGGTGGATTGATCGCCGGTATTTTCGGAAAGACCAGTCGCGGAATATTGGTCCATGCAACTGGCGGTTTTGGCATTTCCTCCGGCAGTATTCTCTTCCACGAAAAAACGGAAGGGTGGGGGGTGAGCGTTGTGAATGCTGTGTATCCTTACCGGACCCTGATCCTGGCGGTTCTGGTCGTGATGACGGCAGCGGCCGCATTTTCCGCCGAAACAGCCCCGGCCGGCGCAACTCTTCGGCGGGGCGACGCGATCCTGCTCAACAGTTATCGCAGCAGCCTGGCCAGGCTGGAGTCCAACAGATCCGGGATTCCGCTCTATGTGGAGTCGTATGAGCGGGACGACAGAGTGCAGGTGGATGTCTACGGAATCTTCCAGCATCCCTACAGCAGCATTGAGCAGGTCCTCAAGGTTCCGGCGAACTGGTGCGAGATCGTTGTACTCCATCCCAATGTCAAGGGGTGCTCCTACGCCGATTCGGGCGGTGCCTGCCGGATGAACTTCTACCTCGGCCGCAAGACCTACCAGCCGCCGGAAAAGGCAGTGCCGGTGGTTACCACGTTCCGGAACGTCGAGCACCAGCGCCATCTGGAGATAATGCTGACCGCCGAGCAGGGGCCTTATGCCACCAGACATCACAGGATGAGGTTCGAGGCCCTCCCCCTGGAGGGGGGAAGGACCTTCGTTCACGTCAGTTATACCTACAGAGACAGCGCCGCATTGCACCTGGCGGCGAAGATCTATTTTGCCACCATCGGCCGCGGCTTGGTCGGTTTCACCGTTACCGGCAGGGCCGGCAACGGTGAGCCGGTCTATATCGGCGGCCCTCGGGGGGCGCTGGAGCGCAGCGCGGTCCGCTTCTATTTCGCGATCCAGGCTTTTATCAACAGCCTGCGCTATCCCGAAGCACAACGTTTCAGCATGAGAGCCGGCGAGTGGTTTGATCTTACGAGCCGCTACCGAAGACAGCTCTTAGACCTGGACAGGAAGAAGTATCTGGCGCTGAAAACGCGGGAACACGCCAACCAGGCAAAACTGCAGCGGCAGACCGGGACGGCCGCTCCGTAATTCCGGTAAAATTCCTCACCGTTTTCAGAAATGTAACCATAAGATGCCAAAATCCTGAATCCGTGAAGACTCCACGTTTCCGCTAGTCCGGAAGGCCTCTGCCTTTGCGTTTCTGGAGATTTCCGGCAATCCTGCGGATGATCGGCGAAGTGAACGATTTGTTAAACCACGGCGGCGTACGGCCCCGGCTCTTTCGGACACTGCGGCGTTCCGCCGTCACGTATTCAGGAAAATGAAAGGGTTCTGTCTTGCGGATTGTGGAATATTCCGCCAGGAGGTGTGGAATATTTCACATCCGGCGCGAACCATCCTGAGGATATTTCAGGTATTTCAGCTTGTTGCGAGCCGGCACGGATCGTGTAAACTTTATGTCAACAACAGCTGATTTACCCGGAGTATCCGATGATGAACCTTCTCGCAATAATCGCCCTGACTCTGTTCACACTGGCGCCGGTCACCGCATGGCCAGCTGAGCCTCAGCGACCGCAGGAAGACCTTTCCAGTCTCATCTCCATTGCCCTGGCCAACAATCCGGAACTGAAGTCCTCCCAGGCCCGCTGGGAGATGTTCAGGAACAGGATCGCCCAGGTCAGCGCCCTTGATGATCCCATGCTGATGCTCAAGATCCAGAACGGGCTGGTGAACTCCCCTATCAACTTCAACCGCGACGGCATGACCCAGAAGGTGATCGGATTTTCCCAGCAGCTGCCGTTCTGGGGCAAGCGGGGGCTGAAGGAGGAGATCGCGGCCAGCGACGCCGAGTCATACCGCTGGCAGGCCGAAGAACGGAAACTGGAACTGGTCAGGATGGTGAAGGAAACCTACTACCGGATCTACCTGACGGACCGGTTCCTGGGAATCGTGGCCAGGAACAGCCGCATCCTGGATGACTTCGTCGTTCTCGCGGAAACCAGGTATGCCGTGGGGCAGGGGAGCCAGCAGGATGTATTCAAGGCCCGGGTGGAACGGTCGAAAATGCTCGACATGCGCATTTCACTGGAGCAGGAACGGAAGAGCCTGGCCTCCACCCTGAACGCGCTTCTCTACCGGCCGTCGGAGACGGCGGTGAACGCCATTCCGGATTTTGAAATCACCCCGGCCGGTTTTTCCGGTAAGGAGCTGCGGGAAACGGCTTTCAAGAAGCGCCCCCTGGTCAGGAGCCTGAAGGCCCTGGTGGACAAGGGTAAGGCGGGCCGCAAACTGGCCTCCAGGGAGAATTACCCGGACTTCAACCTCTCCCTGGAGTACATGCAGCGCGATCCAGCCATGGGCAGCAACGGCGACGACATGTACAGCCTGGGGCTTAGCTTTAACCTGCCGCTGCAGCGGGAGCGGCGCCGGGCCATGGCGGCCGAAGCCGGGGCCGAGATCACCATGGCCACCGAGGAACTGAACGCTCTGAAGAACAACATCGAATCCACCATCGGGGATCTCCTGGCAAAGTTGGAGAAACGGGAGAAGCTGGTGCAGCTGTACCGGACCGGCATCATCCCTCAGGCCGAGCAATCCCTCGAATCCGCCGTCATCGGCTACCGGGTCAACAAGGTGGATTTCCTCTCGCTCCTGGACAGCAGGATGACGCTGTGCAATTACGAGCGCGAGCTGTACGAATCTAGGGCCGAGTACATGATGGCCCTGGCGCAGCTTGAGGCGACCGTGGGCGGGGAGTTGAG
>CAZRPI010000187.1:3217-4759 GCA_964601865.1 uncultured Pelobacter sp.
AAGAGGTTGAACCATGACCCTGAACAGAAAGATCGCAGTTCCCATTGTGATACTGATCCTGGCCTCCCTGGCGGGAGGCGGATGGTACCTGTGGCGCGAGCGCGGGCATGACCATGCCGCCGAGCGGAAGGCCGGCCAGGGGAAGCAGCTCTACACCTGCACCATGCACCCCTTCATCATCAGGGACAAACCGGGTACCTGCCCGATCTGTGGCATGGAGCTGATCAGGAAGCTTGACGCGCCCGCAAGCGGCGCGGCGCCGGGCTTCGACTCCGCTCAGCCCTCGGAGCGTGCAGATGCCATGTCAGGTCACGTTTCCCTCTCCCAGACCCAGCGGGTCATGGCCAACGTGGCTACCCGGGAGGCAAGAAGGCAGAACCTGGACCGGGAGATCAACGCTGTGGGCATCGTCCAGTACGACCAGTCCCGACAGGCCAAGGTAACGGCCTGGGTCGCCGGCCGCATCGACCGGCTCCATGTGAACACCGTGGGCGCCTTCGTCGGCAAAAACCGGCCGGTGGCCGAAGTGTACTCACCGGATCTTGTTTCGACCCAGCAGGAGTACCTGCTGGCCGTGAAGAGCCGCAACCAGCTGAAGGACTCCCCCATCCCCTCCATCTCCCAGAATGGCGAGGGGCTGGTGGCATCCGCCAGGCAGCGCCTGATGCTGTTCGGGGTCAGGGAGGAACAGATCGCGGCCCTGGAAAAGGCCGGCAAGCCCAATATCCGCCTTCCCATCTACACGCCCCTGTCCGGGATTGTGATCGAAAAGATGGTGCAGCAGGGGCAGTACGTCAACGTGGGGGATGTTCTGTTCAACATCGCCGACCTCTCCACCGTATGGGTGGAGATCGAGGTCTACGAGAACGAATTCCCCGGCATCCACATCGGCCAGAAAGTGGAGATCCGCTCCCAGTCCTTTCCCGGCAGGAGCTTCACCGGTGCCATCTCCTACATCTACCCCTTCCTGGACCCCAAAACCAGAACCGTCAAGGCGCGCATCTCCATGCCCAATCCCGGCATGAAGTTGAAGCCGGACATGTTCGTCAACGCCGTCATCAGGGCGCCGCTGGGCTCGTCCATTGTTGTGCCCGTCACCGCGGTCATCGACACCGGCAAGCGCCAGGTGGTCTGGGTGGAGAGTTCGCCGGGTTTGTTCGAACCGCGCGAGGTGAAGGCTGGCCAGCGGGGAGACGGCAGCATCCAGATCCTTGCCGGGCTGAAAGAAGGGGACAAGGTGGCGGTTTCGGGCGGCTACCTGATCGACTCCGAGTCGCAGCTCAAGGTCGGGACCTGGGACTCAGGATCGGGGACCGGCGGGCATCAGGGGCAGGGGGCTCAACCGAAAAAAGCACCGCCTCCGAAGAAGGATCCGCTGAAGATGGATGATATGAAGATGTGACGGGAAGATAATAACGAAGATGGAAAGTCCCCCTTTGAAAAAGGGGGATACAGGGGGATTTGATTTTGATTTCAGCGTTGATAAATCCCCCCCGTCCCCCCTTTTTCAAAGGGGGGTGAACATCACAATCCATTTCATCC
>CAZRPI010000188.1:0-4722 GCA_964601865.1 uncultured Pelobacter sp.
AAATCCAGGATGCCGTCGAGGAAATCAAAGGTGGTCACATGGGCGCCGAAGGCCGTGGCCAGGATGATCCCCAGCCGTCCGGCGGCCGGGGCGGTCACGCCGGCATCAGCCAGCGCACCTGAAGCGGCCAGCACGCACATCTTGCTGAGCCGGTCAGCCCGGCGGATCTTCTTGAGCAGCGTGCGGTCCGGCGCCGCGTCCAGATCGACCAGATAGGCCGGCCGGGGACCATGTTCAGGCCGGGGTGGAGCCACCCATGTCGGCGGCAGCCATCCCCCGGCCAGGGCGTTTTCCAGGGCCGCCACCCCCACTCCCCTCGTGGAGACCGCGCCGATGCCCAGAATGTTCATGACCTGCCCCTCCGTCCCAGGACAATGGCGGCGTTGTTCCCCCCGAATGCCAGGGAAGTGGAAACCGCGTAGCCGCCGCTGATAGCGCATTTCTCCCGCACCGGCTCCAGGGGGATGGCGTCGTCCCTGGTTGTGAACCCGGCGCTGGCCGGTATCCATCCCGCGCGGAGCGCGGCGGCGGTGAAGACCGCTTCCAAGCCACCGGCAGCCCCCAAAGTGTGGCCGGTGTACCCCTTGGTGGAGAGCATCTTCAGACCGGGACCGAAAATCTCCGCGAGCACCGTCCCCTCCACCAGGTCGTTGTCCTGGGTGCCGGTGCCGTGGGCGTTGACGAAAGCGACCTCGCCGGCCTCGATTCCCGCCTCGGCCAGCGCGCAGGTGATGGACGACCTGAGACCGGCGCCATCGGGACGCGGCGCGGTCAGATGATGGGCGTCGCTCCGGGAACCGTAGCCGCAGAGAAACAACTCCGCATCCGCACCCCGGTCAAGAGCGCTCCGTTCCCGCTCCAGCACCACAATTCCCGCGCCCTCGCCCAGATTCAGCCCTCTCCTGTCGCGGTCGAACGGGGCGCACAGGCCGGGATTGAGGATGCCGAGGGAGCTGAACCCGCAGTAGGGGATATGGTTCATCTCGTCGGCCCCTCCGGCGATGACCAGATCGCACAGGCCGGCCTCAAGCCATGACAGCGCCACGCCAATGGCATCGGTTCCGGAGGAGCAGGCGTTGACCACCGTCAGCGCCGGCCCCCGCGCGCCGAATCGTCGGGCGATGAACTCGGCGGGATTGCCGGCCAGAAAGCGGTCCACCGCGGTCATGGGAGCGGAGCCATGACGGCGGTAGGTTTCGTAGAATTTCAGGTCGTTCAACTGGCTCGCCACCGTCGTTCCCAGGCAGACGCCGACGCGCCGGCCGGAGAGGTCTGCCAGGCGAGCTTCTTCAAGTGCCTCTTCCACGGCCATCAGCGCCAGTCCAAGGGTTCTCATCCCCTCCAGGCGGTACCGGTCCGGAAGCGATTGTACCTCGAAGACCGGATACTCCATGGCCGTGGGAAAAATCGTCACCGGCCCGGAGTTTCGCCGGCCGAGCGCAAGGGAATCCAGCGTCTCCCCGAGGTTGTTTCCGGCCGCCGAAACGGCGCCCAGTCCCGTTATGAGTACCCGGCCTATGGTCATGTTCCTACTCGCCGTTTTTCCCGGCGCCCTGCGCCGTTTTTTGGGGAATTCCCAAGAGATCCAGCCCCTGGTCGATGGTCACGATCTTCATGTCGGGATAGGTCGTGCGGATATATCCCAGCATGTCGCCCAGCTGGGCGATCTCGTCGTACATCACGTAGTCGATGCTGGCGGAAGCGCCGCTGTCGTTCCCGACGATGACGTCACCCGGCCTGGGCGTGCCGGAAACCGGCATCAGATACATGTGATAGCCGTAGATCGGGAACCAGTGGGTGGTAGTGTAGCGGGCCACCGTTCCCGAGGGGGTAAGCCGCACCATTTCCCCTTTTTTGAAGGTTCCGTCCTTGTCGGACACCTTGACCTTGATGTCGATTTCGTGGTGGTAGAAGATCAGCCATGATCTGTCGGCATGGGCTCGGTCGATGTAGCTCTTCATGAGCGGCAGGTCGTGCCTTATGGAGAACGACTTCAGGAAAAACGGGTCAAGACGGCCCAGGTTGAACTCGCTCCCTCCTCCCCTGCCGGAACGGTAGTACTTCGCCGCCGCCGCCCTGACTTCTGCGTTGTTCCTGTTGTAGGGATAGACGACGTTGTTGACGGCCACCCCCATCCCCTCCAGAACCTTCCTGGAGCGCGACAGCTCATCATCCAGTTCCGCCGGCGACAGGGACCGCAGGCTGGGGTGGGAGAGGGTGTGGCTCATGATCTCCCATCCCGTGTCCCTGAGCCCCCTGATCTGGTCGGGCGTGAGATGGTAAGGGGTATTGATGAAACCGGTGGTGACGGCGCTGCACGCGACCGCCCCATGTTCCGCAAAGATCTTCCTCCCAAGCAGGTAATCCGTATCGTTGCCGTCATCGAAAACGAAGCTGACCATGGGGATTTTCCCTGGCTCCGGAGGCAGTGCGCGGTTGAGGGCACAGGAGAGCGTCATGAGAGCGCACAGAACGACCACCAGTATACGGATCACGAGCTTACCCATGGACCGCGGCTCTATTTCTCCATGTTCTCGTACACATAGTTGGCAATGGTGTTGATGGAATAGAAGATTTCCTTCCCCTGGTCCATGTTCTTGATTTCCACTCCGAAGTTGCGCTGCAGCAGAACCACTATCTCCACGGCATCCAGGGAATCCAGACCGAGTCCCTCACCGAACAGGACCTCATCGTCGCCTATCTCCTCGGGGGAGACATCCTCAAGCGCCAGTTCGGTGGCGATCATCTCCTTGAGTTGCTTGCGAATCTTCTCCAGCTCCAGTTCCTTGTTCTCCATATCACACTCCTCGTAGGGATTATCGATAATACTGAGGCTCTTGCAGAAGTCAAAACAGATCCCCTCCCGTCAAGGGGGGAGCAGTTTTTCAGGACTTCTGCAAGAGACTCTGCTCATACGTTGGATTTCCATATATCACGGAATACGAACCATTGGTAAGGGTGTTCTGTCACATATTCCTCAAGCGCATCGGCGAATTTCTGCAACGCGGCGACTATCGCCGCGTCCTTCTTGCCACGCGCCCCCTCCGGCGGCGGAATGATGTGGGAGACATCGACGATGTACTTCTTTGTGGCCACCTTGGCCGACAGCAGCACCACAACCGGGCGCCGGGTCGCGGCAGCCAGGGTGAAGGCGCCGTGGGGAAATCTGACCCGGTCGCCGAGAAAGTGCGCCTCGGCGGAGCTGAAACCGTAGGTCCGGTCACCCATGATGGAAACCAGATCACCACGGTTGATGGCGTTGACGGCCTCGATCACCCCGCCAAGGGCGCCGTCGGTGGCGATGATCCTGATCTTCTCCGACTCGTTGTCGATGTTGAGCGCCCTTTTGACCGCCAGGTTGTCCTCCGGCCGCATCATCAGGTGCACGGTTCTGCCGATGCCGCTGAGCGCCGTCATGGCCACCTGCCAGTTTCCCACATGGGCCGTGAGAAGGATGAACCCCCTCCCGTCTTCCGAATACAGCTTCCCTATCTCATCGAATCCCTTGATTTCAAGGGCGATATCCGAGTAGCCCGCCGAAAGGGCGAAGCGGTCGATCAGGCTCTTCCCCTGGTTCACGAACAGCAGATAGACATCGAACAGCCGACGGATCCGGCCGTGCTCCGGGAAACGGCGCCTCGCATAGGCCAGGGTTTCCCGCACCAGATCCCGGTCGACGACCAGGTAGTACAGGCCGACGAAGTACAGAAAACCGTAGGCGCCCCCCAGCCCGAACAGCCTCGCGACAACGCCGAAAAACCAGAACCCCAGGCGGTTGCCGCGCTTGCGCTCAACACTCCTGCCTTGCCCCATGGGCGCTCCTTGCTTTCACCACCAGCGACGCGGCCAGATACATCAGGGCTCCGATAAGCAGGGCGGACACCGGTGCCACAATCAGGGAGCCGATGAACCACTCCAGCAGGCGCGAGGAGAACTGTCGGAAAACCGTGGCAAAGGTCAGGTCCGTCAGCCAGCGGCCGTGACGCAGGTAGTACCCGATCTCGATGCAGAGCGCCGGCATGAAGGGGGGCATGGCAAGATGCTGGACGTTGAGGGTCACGATCTTGTTCAGGTTCAGCCGCACCGAGAAATAGAGAATCACGATCGAGTGGGCGAACAGGATCGGCAGCACAGCGAGAAACATGCCGACCGCGGCCGCAAGCGCCAGGCCCTGCGGGGTTGCGTTCTCACGGAGCAGCATCCCCAGCGCCTTTCCCGGATGTAGCCAGAGGGACGGCGTGAGGTTGCGCTGCCTGGCCACCAGCCGTTTGTGGCCGAACGGCAGCATGCGCCTGGCCACAAGCATGGAGTGGCTCCGCGTCAGCCGCAGATTGTCAAGAAAAGGCCTGAAACTGGAGACGCGCTCCTCGGGTCTGGGATAGCGGACATCGACGGCCACGCACCGGAGTTCCAGGCCGGCCCAGGCCGCCCTGGCCAGGACCTCGGCCTCGAAATCATAACGCGCCCCCCTGCAATCCAGACGGTTGAGATAGCGCACCGGATAGGCGCGAAAACCGCTCTGGCAGTCGTCAACCACCCGCCCCGTTTCCACCAGCAGCCAGAAGTTGGCAAAGGCTCGGCCGAAGCGGCTCGAACGCGGCACATTCTCGGTGGCGAAATTCCGGCAGCCGATGATCAGGGTCGTTTCGCTCTCCTCCATCACCGGAATGAAGGTGCGGATATCCTCCGGAAGATGCTGGCCGTCGGCGTCCAGGGTGATCA
>CAZRPI010000189.1:0-4602 GCA_964601865.1 uncultured Pelobacter sp.
CGGAACGGAGACCAGACGCGCCATTGAGGCGGCCGGCGCAGCGCTTCCCGCGTGGCGCGCCAAGACGGCCAGGGATAGGGCCGTCATCCTGCGGCGCTGGTACGAGCTCATCATGGCCAACCGGGAGGATCTGGCGGTGCTGATGACCTGCGAACAGGGGAAACCGCTGACCGAATCACGGGGCGAGATCGCCTACGCCGCCTCTTTCATCGAATGGTTCAGCGAAGAGGGACGGCGCATCTGTGGCGACACCATCATGCCCCACCAGCCGGACAAGCGCATCCTGGTGCTGAAGGAGCCGGTGGGGGTCTGCGCCGCCATTACTCCCTGGAATTTCCCGGCGGCCATGATCACCCGCAAGGCGGGCGCGGCACTGGCGGCCGGTTGCGTCATGGTGGTGAAGCCGGCGCGCATGACCCCGTTTTCGGCTCTGGCCCTGGCCGAACTGGGCGAACGGGCGGGCATTCCCGCCGGGGTGTTCAACGTGGTGACCGGTTCGGCGGACGAGATCGGCGAGGAAATGACCGCCAATCCCCTGGTACGCAAGCTGACCTTCACCGGTTCGACGGAAACGGGAAAGAACCTGATGCGGCAGTGCGCCGCAACGGTGAAGAAGGTATCCCTGGAACTTGGTGGCAACGCGCCGTTCATCGTTTTCGAGGATGCCGACCTGGATGCCGCCGTGGAGGGGGCCATTGCCGCCAAGTTCCGTAACAGCGGTCAGACCTGTATCTGCGTCAACCGGTTCCTGGTGCATGGCGATGTGTACGACGCCTTCCGCGACAGGCTGGCAGCGAAGGTGAAAATGCTGAAGGTGGGCAACGGCCTTGAGGAGGGGACCCAGCAGGGGCCGCTGATTGAAGCAGCGGCGGTGGAAAAGGTTGAGGGACACATCGCGGATGCCCTGGACAAGGGGGCTGAAATCATGACCGGCGGCAAACGCCATGCCCTGGGGGGGACGTTCTTCGAGCCGACGGTGCTGGCCGGCGTCACTCCGGACATGCTGGTCGCCCGGGAGGAAACCTTCGGCCCCCTGGCGCCGCTGTTCCGCTTTTCCGACGAGGGGCAGGCCATCCGGTACGCCAATGACACGCAGTACGGCCTGGCTGCCTACGTCTACACCCGCGACCTGGCCCGCTCCTGGCGGGTGGCCGAGGCGCTGGAGTACGGCATGGTCGGACTGAACACCGGCCTCATTTCCACCGAGGTGGCGCCCTTCGGCGGTTTCAAGGAATCCGGCCTGGGCCGGGAGGGCTCCAGGTACGGCATCGATGAATATCTGGAGATCAAGTACCTCTGCATGGGAGGGATCACATGACCGCTTGATCGAGCCTGTGCTTGTGGATGAAGTTCGTCCCCTGGTAATACCCCAATGCGTCCAGCAGGCGTTCGTTCCGGGTTGGTAACTCCGTGGTGCGGCCGTCCTGCCGGTTGAATTGGTAGAATTCGACTTTCTTTTTCGGATCGAGAATCACCATCGTATCATTTTTCAGATAGCCGAGTTTTTCATAGGTGGAGATGAACGCCCTCCCCTCTTCCGGCTGCATCTTCAGAATATCCTTGCCCAGGAACCTCGTCTCATAGCTGAAATTCAAAAGGCCGAGAACCGTCGGCGCAATATCGATCTGACTGCAGAGCGTATCGATTCTTTGCGGCCGGATATGGGCGGGAGAATATATCAGCAGGGGAATCTGATAGTTCTTGATGGGTAACGCTATTCTACGTGCGCTGCCGGCGCAGTGGTCGGCCACGAGCACAAAGATGGTGTTGTTGAACCATGGCCGATGTCTGGCCTGTTTCAAGAACGCGCCGATGGCGTAATCGGCGTATTTCACAGCGCCATTACGGCCCGATTTAGATGGTATGTCTATTCTGCCGTCGGGATACGTAAAGGGGCGGTGGTTGGAAGTGGTCATGACAACGCTGAAAAACGGTTTACCTCCGGCATAGGAGCTGCTCGCCTCCTTGATGACCTTACGGAAGAGATCCTCATCACAGGCGCCCCAGGCGTTGTCGAAAGTAACTTCATCGCGCCCGAAATCGGTTTTATCCACGATGTCGAACCCGTTGTGGGAAAAGAAGTAGTTCATGTTATCGAAGTAACCGTGACCGCCGTAGATGAAGCGGGTGTCGTACCCTCTTTTGCGCATGAGCGCTCCCCAGGAAAAGAGATTTTCGTTGTTGGGACGTTTGATAATCGAGGAGCCCGGCAGGGGCGGGATTGCGAGGCTGACCGCTTCGAGTCCGCGAACCGTCCGTGTCCCGGCTGCATACAGGTTGGTGAAAAACAGCGATTCCGATGCGAGCCGGTTATGATGCGGCGTCAGATTATCTCTGTTGCCGAACGCGGCAAGATATTCACCGCTCATGCTCTCCTCCACGATTACGATCACATTGAGCTTTTTTTCGCTGCCAGCATTGCGGATAAAGCGGGTCATATCACGGTAATCCTGCGTGACGTAGCTGTTGTTCGGTTCCCGCACCAGTTCATGCAGACGGGCAAGGGCCAGTCGGTTGTCCTCAGTGGTGTAAAAGCGATCATAATCCAGTTCGTTGTTGGTAAAAGCGGCAACGAGGTTGTAAAGACCGTTTTCCGAAATCTCGTTGGCATAGTTGTCCGCGGTGATGGCAAACACCGTCAGGTCAACGCACATGAAGGACAGCAACGGGAGGATGGCCATAAAAGCCAGGCTCTTCGCCCTCCCCTTCAGGGTGCTCGTTCCCGTCAGGCATCGGTCCAGCTGTTTTCTCAGGACAAGGAACAGCAGGACATTGACGGCGAAAATGCCCGCCAGGATCCAGTTGACAGGATATGATTCCCGGATGTTCCGGATAACTTCCGTGGTATAGATCAGGTAATCGATGGCTATGAAGTTGAAACGCGCACCGAACTCAGCAAAGAAGAAGTATTCCGCGGCAATATCGAACAGCAGGGCATAGGTGGCGGCAAAAAAGGCCAGCCAGGCCAGGGGACGGAAATTGAACCATCTGTCCGGAGCAAGTATCGCAAACAGCAACAGGGGAATGGCAAGATAGGAGAACGTCACGCAATCAAAGAACAGGCCGACCCCATAGATTTTCGCCAGCAGAATCGGGCTTGACTCCATGAGGTGAGCTGCCCTTACCAGCAGCACCGTCCTGGTGACCAGGGAAAAAACGAGAAAAACGGCAAAATACAGGGTAATCAGGCGTAATCGACCTTGCAACCTCATTCAAAAACTCCTTTATTATCCAAACATCGTCAAGAGAGTGTCATCCGGCAATGGATGTCACGATTGCAGAAAAGCCTTAGGGGAAAAATAGGGTGCGCAGTCAGAGCAATAAGAAAAGAAGTCAGGGATGATAGAAGTTGAAAACCGCGTGGAATTTCGGAAGAGAATAACTAGATTACACAAGGTTCTGGCGCCTTGTTTACATGACGAACCGAAAATATTACAGAGAAAAAATGTCCATTGATAACACCGGCCTCCCACCTATGGTCGCCACCTACCTGAAAAAGCGGCCTGTTCCGGGGCACTGGCAGCTCGACGCCTCACCGGATCGGCTCTTCAGCACAGCAGTCGTTATCCCCGCCCTGGCGGAATATTCAAATCTCGCCCGTACCCTTCAGAGCCTTGCCGAGAATCAGCCCGAACTCCTGGAGCAGACCCTGATCCTGGTGGTGGTCAACAATCGCGCCGACGTTTCCGGAACGGAACGGGCCGACAACCTGGCCACCCTGGCGGCGCTGCCGGAATGGCAGCGGAAGTTCGGGCTGAAGCATCTTCACTGGGTTGACGCGGCGTCCGGCGGATTTGAGCTCCCCCCCAAACAGGGGGTGGGACTGGCGCGCAGGATCGGACTGGACCTGGCCCTGGAATGGCTGGACTACGACGAAACCGATCCGCTGCTGGTCTGCCTTGACGCAGACACCCTGGTACAGCCGGATTATCTGGAAGCGATCAGTAACCATTTCAACACCGCCGATGCCGGAGGCGCTTCCATCCCCTTCCGGCACCGGCAGGCGGATACTCCGGCCGGCCAGGCGGCCATCGACCGCTACGAACTCTTCCTGCGCGTCTACGTGCTGGGCATGGAGCTGGCCGGTTCGCCCTACGCCTTCCACACCGTGGGCAGCGCCATGGCCTGCCGGGCATTGGCCTACGTCTCGGCCGGTGGTATGAACAAGCGCATGGCCGGGGACGATTTCTACTTCCTGCAGCAGATTCACAAGACCGCAAGGGTCGTTCCGCTCGAAGGCACCATCGTCCATCCGTCCCCCCGCTCCTCCCACCGGGTGCCCTTCGGCACCGGCCGGGCGGTGGGAGACATGCTTTCGAGGGGGGAACAACTCCTCTTCTACCGGCCACGTCTCTTTGAAATCCTGGAGGAGTGGCTCGAATGCGCGGCCGGGCACGGCGGCGCCGACGGAGAAGCCCTGATCCGACGGGCGAGGGGAATTTCCCCCCATCTGGAAACCTGGTTGCGGCAGGCCGGTTTCGGCACGGCCTGGAGCAACCTGCTCCGCAACAGTCCGGACGACCAGCGCCTTACCGCCTCGTTCCACAGCTGGTTCGACGCCTTCCGCACCATGCGCCTCATGCACCACCTGACCGACTGCGC
>CAZRPI010000190.1:0-4506 GCA_964601865.1 uncultured Pelobacter sp.
ACCGTCGACCTATGCGTTGCGAACGCATCGCTCTCCCAGCTGAGCTACATCCCCCTGTTTATTCATTTTCGGCAGGTTCCACAAGAGGCAACACGACCCTGAAAACCGCCCCTTCTCCCTCGTTTGCCGCTTCAACTGTTCCGTTGTGGTTCTCAAGGATCCGCTTGACAATGGCAAGCCCCAAACCGGTACCCTGGGGCTTGGTGGTAAAAAACGGATCAAAGATCCTCTTCATCATGTCAGGGTGAATCCCACCGCCAGTGTCGCTAATGCTAATCATAACCGATTTTTTGTCAAGCATAACTTTTTGCAACGAAACATCGACTATGCCGTCATGCCCAATACAATCGCAGGCATTCAGGATCAGATTGAGAAAAATCTGCTTGAGCTGGTGCGGGTCTCCGAGAACAGTCCAGGGACCACCAGCAAAGGAGGTCTTCAGAAGAATACCGTTTTCTTCCAGGGAAGTGCTGCAAACCTCGAAGCATTCACCCAGTATCTCTTCCAAATCACAATTTTCATAGTTGAAACATATCATCGGCCTGCTGGAGAATGTCAGGATATCGGTAAGCATCTTCTCCAGCCGAATCACCTCTTTGCTGATGGTGTCGGCATAGCGGTGTTCGCGGGATTCCGGCGCGTGGGCCTTGGCCAGCCTTCGGGAAAAGCCGCCGATGGTTATGAGAGGATTCTTTAATTCATGCGCCAGTTTGGCGGCCATTTCACCAATTGCCGCCAGGCGTTCACCACGGACGAGCCGCTCCCTGGCGTCACGCAGATTTGAATGCGCCTCCTCGATGCGGTTGTAGAGCATGGAACTCTCGACAGCCATACCAGCCTGGTTGGCAACAAGCTGCAGAAAATGCAGGTCGTCCTGGGTGATACGATTGTCCGAAATGAAATTGTCGACTGCAATCATGCCGAGATTTTTATCCCGCGACAGCAGGGGCACGGCGGCAAAAGTGGTCACACCCAGCTTTCTCATCGAGATGCAGGCCGGGCAGTTGTCGTGGTCGGCTTCCGCAGGCTGGAAAGAAACGTTCTGCAGCATCAAACGGTTGATGATATTGCAGCTCCCGTCGATATCAATGCGCGTGGCGCGCACACGATTGCAAAAATCGGTCGCGCGCTGGCGGGCAATAACTTCGTCGCTGATATCCCAACGACTGCTGAGGGGGGTATCACCGTTGCCCACGACCGTCAGATTCTCTGATGTCTCGCTGGTTACGCCGAGCATACCCTGAAGAGCCTGGGATTTTTCATTGTAAAGAAAGAGCATTGCCCTCTCGAAGAGGGGGGAGCCACCGGATGTGAGAGCGGTAAGAATGAGATGAATCAGCTTGTTAAGACGTATGGTGGATAGCAGGGTATTGCTGAATTGGTGCAGAAGCACCAGTTCAGTAAGTTTTTTGTCCGTCGCGCTACAGGAGAGAGAGTTCTGGGGTTCCATACGCAGAGCCGTTGCTTAAATTAGTAGTTTAAGGCCGCTTTTCCTTCTGCTCAGCCTCCATTTTGCAGTTTATGCAGAGCGTCGTTACCGGCCGAACCTTGAGACGAGCTTCTCCGATTTCTTCACCGCACTCTTCGCAGATCCCGAATTCTCCCGTATCGATTCTCTTGAGAGCTTCCTTGATTTTGTTGATGAGCTTTCTCTCGCGATCACGGATACGCAGCTCGAAATTCCGGTCAGACTCCTGGGTGGCGCGATCAGTCGGATCAGGAAAATTGGATGCGTCCGATGTCATTTCGTTGACTGTTTTACCAGCCTCACTCAGGAGCGACTTCATTTCCTCGATCAGCATGTTTCTGTAGAACTCAAGCCTTTCCGGTTCCATAGGCATCTCCAGATTAGATCTTAAATAAACAGATTCTAGAGATTACCTTTGATCAAGTCCAGAAAAAAATAGAATCAACGGATGAGCAGACGCATCGCCTCATCAACGGAGGCAACGCCCTCCAGGCGAATTTTTCCCCTCTTGAGACGTTTCATATTGCCGGAAGGCACAACACATGAATGAAAGCCAAGTTTTTCAGCTTCGGCAATACGTTGTTCCGGCTGGGCCACGGCCCTGACTTCGCCGGCCAGCCCCACCTCTCCCAAGACAACGGTCTGGGGATCTATGCCTTTGTCCAGATGACTGGACGCCACCGCCATGATCATAGCCAGATCAGCGGCAGGTTCGTTGAGACGGACACCACCCGCAGCATTGAGAAAAATATCCAGCCCCGCCAGATGTAATCCAACTTTCTTCTCCAGCACCGCAACCAGCAGCGCCAGCCGGTTGTGATCCACGCCAATGGTCGTCCGGCGCGGAACGCCGAATGAGGTCTGCGTCACAAGCGCCTGGAGTTCTACCAGCAAGGGGCGACTCCCCTCTAGAGAGGCGGTCACGACCGAACCGGAAGCCCCCAGCGGACGCTCCGACAGAAACAGCTCCGAAGGATTCTCAACGCCGATGAGACCCTCCTGCTTCATCTCGAACACACCGATTTCATTCGTTGAGCCGAACCGGTTCTTGACCGCCCGCAAAATGCGAAAGGGATGGCTTCCGTCCCCTTCAAAATACAGCACCGTATCGACGATGTGTTCCAGAACGCGAGGTCCCGCAATGGCGCCATCCTTGGTGACATGGCCGACGATGAAGACCGGTATGCCAAGTCCCTTGGCCAGAACCATCAGTTTCCCCGCGGATTCCCTGACCTGGCTCACGCTGCCCGGAGCCGATTCCAGGGACGAGGTCCAGACAGTCTGAATGGAGTCAACCACCATGGCCCTCGGCTTGAGAGCAGTTGCGTGGGCGATGATGGCCTCCAGGGAGTTTTCAGCCAGAATCAGCAGATTCCCGTGAAACGCCCCCAGCCGTTCGCCCCTGAGCCGGGTCTGGGACGCCGATTCCTCTCCGGACACGTACAGCACCTTTCCCACCGCTCTTGCCAGATTATGCATAGCCTGCAACAGCAGGGTCGATTTGCCGATCCCAGGATCTCCTCCGATCAGCACCAGCGATCCAGGCACAATCCCCCCTCCCAGCACCCGGTCGAATTCGCCCAGAACCGTTGAAATCCTGCTCTCCACCTGGGGGGGGACATCACAGATCGGTATGGGTTTCGCGCGTTCGGTGATGGCGGCGGCCTGCCGTGACAGGGGGGCCTCCTCGGCCATGCTGTTCCAGGAGCCGCAATCCGGGCACCTTCCAAGCCACTTCGGAGATTGGCTGCCACAGTTCTGGCAGGTAAACACGCTTTTCTGTTTCACGAAGACCCCCACACATATATCCGACTAAAATGGCACGAAATCAAATTGTGTACCGCCTCTGAAAACCACGCAAATCAGAGATGGAAAAACGGGACAACCGGTGATATTCTGACAAAATTTATCCGCGTTCCAGCCCCCCCCGCCCACTGGCAAGGCGGGGAACGAACGGATACCACCTTTCCGGAACAAAAGGATTTAACCGTGAAATTACTTTTCAAGCTGCCGCTCTTGGTCATCGCCATATACGTGCTCTACATAGTAGTAACCCTATCCATACTGCCGCCCGTATCCGATCTAGCGAACCGGAAATACAATACGACCATCCAGGTCAGAGATTGGCAGGGGGATTACCATCCCTTCGTTGTGGGGCCCAGGAACCGGCACTGGACTCCTTCCGCGCAGATTCCGCCGGAGATGAAATGGGCCGTCATACTGGCCGAGGACAGCAACTTCTACAAACATGAGGGGTTTGATGTTAAGGCGATAAAGCAGGCCATCAAGTACGACCTGGAAAAGAAAAGCTTTGCCCGCGGCGCTTCGACCATAACCCAGCAGGTCGCCAAGAACCTGTTCCTGTCCCGGGAAAAGACCATTACCCGCAAGGTCAAGGAGCTCTATCTCGCCTGGCGCATGGAACAGGAACTGACCAAGGGGCGCATCATCGAACTGTACCTGAACGTGGTCGAACTGGGGCCCATGGTTTACGGCATAGGACACGGCTCCCGCTATTATTTCGGAAAACCGGCGTCGGCGCTCACCCCGCGCGAATCCGCCTTTCTTGCGGCCATGCTGCCAGGCCCCCGTCTGGCATACAACCCCTACAAGAACCTCAGACGGGTGCTGAAACGTTCGGACATGATCGTCAAACTCATGCGTCGCAAGGGTGTTCTGGATGAGAGGGAGTACCGCACCGCCCTTGCGGAGCAGCCGAACGTCGCCGGAATGCAGCGCAAGGTTGATCAGGTGATAGCCCAGCCTCCGGTCTTCGGCTCCCCATCGTCCGCCAGAACGGAACCGTTTGAATCATCCATAACGGAAATACCGGTGCAGCCAGGCGAGACGGGAAAAGGCGGGGGCGCCCAGCCACCCCCGCCGGACGAAACGGAACAGGTCACGCCTTCGCACGAGGGTGCGGACAAGTGGTGACCCAGGCGGAACTGAGCCGGATTGTCTCTGTCAATAAACCCAGCCCGGAGACCAATAGGAACAAAACAATGGAACGCTGATCAAATCTGATATGAGGGTCTGCG
>CAZRPI010000191.1:0-4334 GCA_964601865.1 uncultured Pelobacter sp.
ACATCTCTTCGCTGGCCGTGGCCACGGTTCCGGCCTGGGCAGCCACCTCTTCCGCTCCCGTGGCGATCTGTTCCGCCGTAACCAGGAGCTGATTGGAAGCGGAAGCGATGTCGCTTGAGGCCGTTGCCACGCGCGAGATGATATCGCGCAGGTTGCTCGTCATCCTGGAGGTTGAGGCAGCGAGCATCCCGACCTCATCTTTGCCGGAGGTACTGATGCTGACGGTCAAATCTCCCTGGGCAATTACATTGTTGACTTCAACCATCTCCTGTAATGGCTTGAGCGATCTGGCCACGAACCTGAAGGATACAAACGACAGCCCCGCCGCCAACGCCAGTGCGATGCCCGAAAGGAGGTATTTCAACCTGTGGTAGGTGGCAAGATATTCATCCTGCCTGACGCCGACGTAGTAGGCGCCAATAACTTCGCCGGCGCCATTCTTGATCGGGCTGTACGCCGCAAAATAGGGTATATTTAGTATTTCCGCCTCCCCCCGATACGGCCTCCCCTCTCTGAAAACCGCGTCATATGCCGGCCCCTGCAATCTCGTGCCGGTTGCCCGGCTTCCGTCCGGTTTCAGTACATTGGTGGAAACCCTCATATCACCCATGAATATGGTTGCGGCCCCGCCAAATATCTGTTTGATCCTGTCGGGTATCTCGAAATTGTCGTTGATGACATAATCACCGGCCATCAACTTGCCGCCGCTTATTCTCATGGCGTTTCCCCTGTTATTAACAAGTTCCTGAATGGTCTTCATGCGCGCATCGAGCGATTCGAACGCGTCGTCAACAAAGTTCTTCTTCATTTCAACAAGGCCGATGATGGAGGTTATTGCTATCCCAGACAGAATCAATACTACGTTGAGGATAAATATCTTATGGCTCAGTTTCATATGGTTACAACCTCCTCTGATTGATTTTACTTCCGGATACCGCTACGTCGCTGACGCATGGTGATGCCTTGCGATACTGTACAGCATGTTGTCCTTTTCTCCCATTGTCTTAATCACTGCCGTTGCGCAATTCATGGTTCCTCCAGCGGCGCCCGGATGGTTATGCCGCTTCTCTCGCAGTGGCTGGAGGTGAAGCTTATCTCCCCTCCGAGTTGCTGGATACAGTCGTAGATATTGAGTCGCCCCATTTTTCTGTGATCCGACACTATCCTGGAAAAGTCATAACGGGCGCCCAGGTCTTCTACCACAAGCTGGAGCATGTCTCCGGTCCGGCCGATGCTGAGCTGCACCCCGCTCTCTTTCGCGTGCCGTGCGACATTGAACAGGATCTCCTGGGTGACGTGATAGACGATAATGGAGCGGGACATGTCTCCAAGCGGTTTTTCGCTGCCGTCATCAGTGAATTTTACCTCAAATCCGAAATCGTTTTCCATCTGCATGCACAGGTATTTCAAGGTGAATTCGAGTCCGTTCTCGGCAAGCAGGGGAGGGGAAAGACTCGAAGAGAAGGCGCGGATTCCGTTGAGCGCCTGATCGAGCAGGTTGCGTACGGTGTCAAGCGCCGATGCGTATCCCTTGGGCGTCTCCGCGTCCGACAGCAGGTCGAGGTTGATCCTTGCCAGCAGGATGAGTTGGCCGATATTGTCCTTTATCTCCGAGGCAAGCCTGAATTTTTCCAGGGTTTCAGACATGGAAAGCTCGGTGCTTATTCTGGAAAGTTCTTCCAGGGCGCCTCTGAGGGTGCAATCCTCGGGCAGCCTCTTTTTCAGCGCACTGTTCCGTTCACTTACGCATTCTCTGCAAAAATCGGTGTCTTTCATGGCGCCTGTTTCCCCGTTGATTCCATCCCGTTGAATTCCGGTTTGATTTACGCCTGTGCTTCCGGTTCATTCTCCCGGGTGTGACTGAGAAAGACCGTGCAATCCGAGTGGTGGCCGTGACAGTATTTGAGCATTTGCGGAATATCGAGTGAGGTCATGTTGACACAGTGGCAATCCGGAAACGGGCGGCTGAAAAAGGGACAGAGCCTTTTTGCCGGTATGCGGACGTTGCTGTCGGCCTGTTGCGGCATTTCTGCGTTGTACATGCGGCGGCTCCCTGTGCTTGTATGATGATCTGATCATACACTTGGGGCCGCCGGATTCATATTCAGGCATTTTGAGAGATAACTGGGAAATGCCTTAGGGGATGGTAAGGGTATTCGAAGAGGTCCCGGGGAAAACGGCAGGGACTGGAGGGGTAAAACGAAGCTGCCCGGAAAGTGAAAACCGGATTGAGGCGCATGACCGGTTTGCCGGCGTCACCTCCGGTTTTGGTGTGGAGACGCTCCCTGCTAGGGCTCCAGGGAGGTCAACCCTTCGCGGAGAGCATATTTGGTGAGTTCCGCGATGCTGTGCAGCTCCAGTTTTTTCATGATGTTGCTGCGATGGACTTCGATGGTTTTGGCGCTGACGCCGAACCTGAAGGCGATCTCCTTGGTGTTCTGCCCCTCGGCGATCATCTGGAGCACTTCCTGCTCCCGTTTCGAGAGCTCCGTGTGGGGAGATGGCTGGTCGTCGGCCGGGCGTTGCGCATAATCGCTTATGACCAGCTCGGTTATCTTGGAACAGAGATACGACCCTCCCGAGGCCAGGGTGCGAATTGCTCCGATCAACTCCTCCCCGGCGCAATCCTTGATGAGATAACCTTTCGCGCCGGCCTTCAGGCTTTCCAGGACACAGCTCCTGTCCATGGCCATGGAGAGCGCAAGGATTTTGATGTCAGGATTGGCGGCGATGATGCGTCGGGTTGCCTCGATACCGCCCATTTTCGGCATGCTCAGGTCCATGACGATCACATCCGGAACCTGCTCCGTTGCCATTTTAATCGCCTCGACTCCGTTGGCCGCCTGCGCGGTCACCTCTATGTCTGACGCCTTGGCCAGCAGAGCTGTCAGGCCTTCGCGCATGATCTTGTGGTCGTCCACAAGCAGAATTCTGATGCTCATTATTCTCTCCATCCTGACGGAAGAGTGGTTTTGCCGCCCCCAACCGGTGGTTTCGTCGGAACTATCCGGAAAAGATCACCTTTCCGGTTCGCCGGCCAGGAGAGGCGCATGAATCGTGGCCCGTGTCCCGCAGCCCGGCGCGGATTCGATCACCAGCTCCCCGCCGAGATGATTCAGGCGTTGGCTGATGTTGAAGAGTCCGAACGTACTGTTCAGGGAAATGGCGCTTCTGGGATCCGGAATGTAATCAAAGCCGGCTCCACGATCAACGATAACGAGTCTGAGCCGGTCCGCCTGCCGGCCTATGGTGAGCCAGGCCTCATCGGTTTTCGCGTGTTTTGCCGTGTTGATCAGGAGCTCGCGGGCGGACTGGAACAACACCGAGGCTAGCTCCTCGCCCAGCGGTTTATCGTTCCCGTCGTCGCTGAAGTTCACGTGGAGGGAATAGTCGTCCCTAATCTTTCCGGCCAGCCATTCCAGGGCCGCTTCGAGTCCGAGGCTGGCAAGGAGCGGCGGATTGAGCTGCTGGTTCAGGGAACGGACATCCCTGATGGTCCTGCCGATGAGATCGTGAAGTTCGTTGTAGGTTTTCTTGTCGTTGCTGCTCGTGAAAACCCGGGCCAGGGAATCCAGTTTGATCTTGCTCAGAAGCAACAGCTGGCCGACGTTGTCGTGGAGCTCCGACGCGATTCGACGGCGTTCCCGCTCCTCGGCCATTGAAAGTTCGATCGCCATGGAAGCCAGTTGTTCCCCCTTAACCCGTAGAGCTTCCTCCTCGGCGCGTCCGCGTTTTCCGTTTTCGATGGCGAGCCGGAGATTTTTCAGGCCCGATTCGGCCAGAAACTGCACCAGGTTGCTCAGGAACAGCATGTTGCGGCGAACGAATTCACGTCCCAACACGGGTGCCATATCCAAAGCCCTGAGATACTCCACCGGATCGAATCCGCACTCCCCGGCCTGTTTACGGAAATACTCCCTGTCCGGTTTTTCGTCATCGTAGAAGAAGTGCCCGGCGAGGAACGTGGCGATATGCCTCTGTTCGATGATGATGGGTATTGCCAGATCGATCATGCCGTTCCCGCAACGGTACTCCATGTAACTTTCGTTGCAGGCGTTCAGTTCCTCCCTGATCCGGGTGTCGTTTTCGAAACAGCGGGAGAAGGTGATGGGATTGACACGGTGGAAAAGGGTACAGATCTCCTGCCATCCTACGGCGGTGAGAACTTTCCCCTCGGCGTCGCGAACGCCGTACGCCATGCCTGAAAGGTCATGGTGGGATTGCAGCAGCACTCTAACCTGCTCGATATCCACAAGCCGGTCAAATCTATGCTCGATCATGTATTGCTCCGGGCAAACGGCCTGACGGCAGTCATGTTTTGTAAGGGAGTTCTA
>CAZRPI010000192.1:0-4208 GCA_964601865.1 uncultured Pelobacter sp.
GCATAAAATCTGCTACTAGATTTCAACGGACATTCTCTCAACGGCGCGAATTACCATGACTTCAACATCCGACCACATAAGGTATCTGGAACTGCTCGAGCGCACCAACGCCCAGTTGAACATCATGGTCGAGATCGGAAAAACGCTCACATCCTGCCTTGATCTTCAGGATGTACTTGATGTGATCATGAGGAAAATCGGTCTCTTGCTCAAACCCAGGGCATGGTCGCTGCTGCTCCTGGATGAAAAGAGCGATGAACTCTGCTTCGAGGTTGCCGTGTCTCCTGACGGTGAACGTCTGAGAGATATCCGCCTCAAGAAGGGGGAGGGGATTACCGGATGGGTTGCCCTGCACGGCAAGGCGGTTCTGTGCGATGTCGCGGAAAACGATACGCGCTTTGTGCCCCATCTGGATGGTATGGGGCTGCATCCAGCCGGCGCCATCATCTGCGTTCCACTAGTGATCAGGGAGCGGGTTCTGGGAGTTATCGAGCTCATAAATTCGCTGGACGATGAGCGCTTTGGTGATGCCGATCTCAAGATTCTCGGCGCGATCGCCGATTTTTCGGCGATCGCCATCGATAATGCCCGTAACTTCAAGAGAATGAACGAACTTGTGATAACCGATGATTTGACCGGCCTGTTCAACGCCAACCATCTCCATGCGATGTTGGAGTGCGAGGTTGCGCGCTCGAAACGCTACGGTTTTCAGTTCTCGCTCGTTTTCCTCGATCTGGATCATTTCAAGGAAGTAAACGACACCTACGGCCACCTGGTCGGAAGCCGCATACTGTCCGAGTTCGGCCGACTGCTGAAAAAACATGTTAGATCATCCGATATCTGCGCCAGATATGGCGGCGACGAGTACGTCATCGTTCTGCCCAACACTTCCAAGGGAGGCGCCCTGGCCATGGTTTCCAATTTCAGGTTGAACGTATCCGAACATCACTTTCTGGACGATGCCGGTGAACGGATCCCCCTTACGGCCAGTTACGGTATTGCCACTTTTCCCGAGGATGCGGATGACAGACGCAAGCTGATCCATGCGGCAGACAAGGCCATGTACCAGGTCAAGGCAACCACCCGTGACGGGGTAAAGGCTTTTTCGCCCAATCCACCCTCCTGATGGATAACAGTCCTCTTTCAGTAACGGTTTTTCTTCCTGTTGGGGGCGCCTGATCCCATAACCGCATACCCAGAATCTGCGGTTTTCTCGGTTTTTGCATCCCAACTGCCAAAAAAGTGTGTCATAATACAGGACGTGCGCCTGGTTCATTAAATTCAAACCATTTTTGCTCCATTGCAAGGCGTCAAAACGACAAAGGGGAGTGTTAATTTTGTTCGAGAGAAAACTGAGAATCCTGATGCTGGCGCCAACTCCTTATTTCACGGATTGCGGCTCTCATGTGAGGATTTATGAAGAGGCGAGGGCGCTTACCAGACTCGGTCACAATGTCCGGATCGTCACATATCCTCTCGGCCGCGAGATGGCGGGAGTCGAGACGATACGGACCCGCAAGACACCGAAGAGCGAGAAGATAGCCCTCGGCCCCTCCTGGCACAAACAGTATCTGGATATCCTCATGTTCTTCAGGGCAAAAAAACTGGCCCGCGCCTACAGACCCCACCTCATCCACGCCCATACGCACGGCGGCGCAAAGATCGGCGGTCGTCTGAAAAAACGCCTGGGCATCCCCCTGCTGTTCGATTACCACGGAAGCATGACCGGGGAAATGATCGATCACGGTTTCATCAGGGACGGCTCTCTCCTCCACCGTTATTTTTCACGTGAGGAACGGCGTATCGACAACGGTTCGGCCGATTTCATCGTTACCCGCTCCGCTTCCATGGCCCGGGATCTCGTTGACCGGTGGGGGGTGGGGCGCAATCTAGTCGCCTCATTGAAAGACGGGGTAGACACGAACCATTTCAGGCCTTATAACAAAGACGAGGTCCGGACCAAACTCCGCCTCCCCCGTAATGTGCCGCTGGTGGTCTATCTCGGCATGCTGAACCGCAACCAGGGAATCGACACCCTCCTTTCCACGATTGTCCAGCTCAAGTCCAAGGGGAGCCCGATACGCTTTCTCATCATGGGATACCCCGAGGAGGAATACCGGAGCAGGGCGTCCGATCTCGGAATCGAGAAGATGATTATCTTCAGCGGCAAGGTCGATTACGGCAAGGCCCCGTTTTTCCTCTCCGCCGGCGATGTGGCGGTTTCGACCACCTGTTTTCCTCTGGAAACCAACAGTAAAATACTGGGTTACATGGCGTGCGGATTGCCTACCCTGGCTTTTGATACCCCGGTGAACCGCGAACTGCTGGGAGACGCCGGACTCTTTGCCGGCTATGACGACTCCCGCGACCTTGCCGAAAAACTGACCTGGTTGATGGGTAATGCGGACGAGCGGAGACGTCTGGGGCAGATGGTCCGCGAACGCGCCGGACACCTGCACTCCTGGGACGCCAGGGCAAAGGTTCTGGACGAAATCTACCGGACCAAGCTGAAGAGATGATCCCCGCGGAGGAACCATGGAACAACTGACACAGCAGCAACTCGTTCGCCTGATCACAACCGGTACCGTTTTTCTCTACATTATAACCGGCAATGAGCAGCGCAGCGAAAGAGTTCTCACCATGGCGGCAGCCAGGCTCCGGGGAATGGGAACTCCGTTCGTCTGGACCTGTACAACCGGCCTGAGCAGAAACGGCACAGTTTTTCCCGATACCGCGGATCCGCTCAAGGCCCTTGATTTCGCGATTTCCCAGCCCGGTCCGTATCTGCTGATAATGAAGGATATTCACTGGTTCTGGCGCGACAATCCGGTCCTGATCAGAAAACTGAAGGACCTCGCCTCTTCCTCCCTCGGCAAGGGGAAGATTACCGTCATCCTCGGTGAAGAGGAGTGGGTTCCCCAGAAGCTCAGGGAAGACATCACCATGCTGGTCCAGAATCTTCCTGATATGGAGGAGATTCGCGGGTTTTTGAAGCAGCTGATGGAGCGCGACCCATCCCTTTCCAAGGCCTGTGAAGATGATCCGATGCTCTTTGAAAGCCTGGCGGTTGCCGCGCGCGGACTGGACCTGGTGGAACTGGAAAGGGCGATACGCCTCCTGCGGCTCTCGGAGACCGGCGGCGACAACGATCCGGTCAAGGCGCTTCTGGAGAACAAACGCCGGATTATCCAGCAGAGCGGCATAATGGAGCTCGTGATCGACGTTGAAGGCGCCAATCACCTGGGCGGCATGGATAATCTCAAGGAATGGCTGGAGCGGCGCAAAAGCGCATTCGGGATCGAGGGGATCTCTTCCGGTGTCGGTCTTCCCAAGGGGGTGCTGGTAATGGGAATCGCCGGGTGCGGCAAATCGCTGTTCGTAAAGGCCATTGCCGCGGAGTGGCGTCTCCCCCTGATCCGTCTCGACATGTCAACGGTCTACGGAGGCATGTTCGGCACGCCCGAGGCAAGCCTGCGCATGGCGTTCAGCACGGCCGAGGCGGTTGCTCCGTGCGTGCTCTGGATCGACGAGATAGAGGCGGGAATAACATCCCATGGTTTCAAGTCGGAGGGGGGATCTGCTTCCAGGGTGCTCGGTTCGTTTCTGACCTGGATGCAGGAGAAGCGGGAGCCCGTGTTTGTGGCGGCCACGGCCAACGCGATCGAAATGCTTCCCGCGGAGGTGCTGCGCAAGGGTCGCTTCGACGAGATATTCTACGTCGCCTTGCCCGAGGCGCCCGCAAGAGAGCAGATTTTCCGTATCCACCTTGCCAACAGGGGGGTGGACCTCTCCGGTTTCGATATTACGCTCCTGGCCGGCTCGACCAGGGGATTTTCCGGAGCCGAGATTGAACAGGCGGTCAACTCCGCGGTCTTCGAGGCGCAGGCCAGCAAGACCCCCATGACCCAGCAGGACCTGATGGTGATGATCAGCAGGACGGTGCCTCTGTCTATTACCATGGCGGAGCAGATCAAGAAGATAGAGGCATGGGCCTTCAAACGGGCCGTTCCCGCGTCGGGGAAATTCAGATGACACCACTCCATCCGATGGAAGACCGTGGGCTGGGAAGGATACGAGCTTGAATTTTTATCGGGAATAGGGTAAGTTCTTTTTTCCGTTTGGAGAGGTGTCCGAGTGGTCGATGGTGCCTGACTCGAAATCAGGTGTACGGAAACGTACCTAGGGTTCGAATCCCTACCTCTCCGCCA
>CAZRPI010000193.1:0-2122 GCA_964601865.1 uncultured Pelobacter sp.
TGAACACCATCAACCGGAGCGGCGAGCACCTCCTGACCCTCATCAACGACGTGCTGGAGATCTCCAAGATCGAGGCCCAGCGTGTGGCGGTGGAGACGGTAACCTTCGATCTCCATGCCCTCCTCCGCGACCTCCACACCATGTTCAGGATCAGGACCGATGCCAAGAGGCTGCAGCTCCTCCTGGAGGGAACGGACAACCGGCCGCTCTACGTGGTGACCGACGAGGGGAAACTGCGCCAGATTCTGATCAACCTGATCGACAACGCCGTGAAATTCACCGAACAGGGGGGCGTGGTGGTGCGGATGGCGCTGACGGACGGCAGCGGGGAGAAGAGGCGGCTTGTGGTGGAGGTTCAGGACACCGGACCGGGCATCGCCGAGGAGGAGCAGGAGCGGGTGTTCCAGGCGTTCGAACAGACGGCGAGCGGCAGGCGCACCAGGGGGGGCACCGGCCTTGGGATGACCATAAGCAGGAGGTACGCCCGCATGCTGGGAGGCGACCTGACCCTCTTGAGCCGTCCGGGCGAGGGGAGCACGTTCCGCATGGAGATCGACGTGAGGATGGGGAGGGAGTCCGACGTCAGGGAAAAGATCTGTCCCAGACGCATCCGGTGTCTGGCGCCCGGACAGAAAATCCCCCGCGTCCTGGTGGCCGAGGACTTGCCGGAGAGCCGCTCCCTGCTGGTCAGGCTTCTCAATATCGTGGGATTCAACGTCCGCGAGGCGACGAACGGCAGGGAGGCCGTGGAGATCTGCGCGGAGTGGCTGCCCAACTTCGTCTGGATGGATATCCGCATGCCGGTGATGGACGGTATGGAGGCCATGCGCCTGATCAGGGCCTCCGGTTCGGGCAAGTCGGTGAGGGTGGCGGCCCTGACTGCCAGCGGCATGTCGGAGGACCGGGATGCCATCATGGCGGCGGGTTTCGATGACTTCGTACGCAAGCCGTTCCGCGAACAGGAGATACTGGAGACCATGAAGCGCTACCTGGGCGTGAACTACCTGTACGAAAGCGACGACGTGGAAAAAGGCTTCGCCGAAGGCGCGTGCGCCCTCACCCGAAGCCTGTTGCTGGAGAGTCTGGGGCAGGCCCTGGCCGATGAACTCCTGGGCGCGGTTCTCACGCTGGACACGGAGCGGACCCAGGGGGTCATCGATAGGATCGCGTCGCGCGACCCCGCCATCGGAGCCGTGCTCAGAAAACTGGCGCTGGATCTGGATTACGACACCCTGCTGGCCCTCCTGGAGGGGCGCAACTCTGATCGGGAGGCGGGGCCATGACCGTCGTGGACCCCCGGAAAATCAGGCAGGCCCAGATCCTGGTTGTCGACGATACCCCGGCCAACCTGAAACTGCTGAATGGGATTCTGACAAACCGGGGGTACAGGGTGCGCCCTGCCTCCAGTGGGCGGCTCGCCCTGAGATCAGCTGCCGCAGCGCAGCCCGATCTGGTGCTCCTGGATGTGCGAATGCCGGACTTGGACGGTTATGAGGTCTGCCGCAGGCTGAAGGCGGACGAGAGCACCAGCGGCATCCCGGTGATCTTCATCAGCGCCCTCGACTCCGTGAGCGACAAGTTGAGGGGGTTCGAGGCCGGCGGCATCGACTACATCACCAAGCCCTTCCAGGAGGCGGAGGTTCTGGCCAGGGTGGAGACGCACCTCACGCTCCGCTTCCTTCAGAAGCGGCTGGAGGAGCGGAATTTCCAGCTCCATCGGGAAATAACCGAGCGCATGCGCTTCGAGGATGAGCTGAGAAGGCACCAGGAGCGGCTGGAGGAGTGCATCGTCGATCGTACGAAGGAGCTCAACGAGGCCCTGACCAAATACCGGGGCATCTTCGAAAACTCCGTCGAGGGGATTTTCCAGCTTTCCGCCGAGGGGAGGTTCATCAGCTGCAATCCCGCCCTGGCGGAAATCCTGGGGTATGGCGACCCGGAGGAACTGACCGGCGCGGAGGGCGACATCAGGGAACGGTTGTTCGTGAAGCCGCAACGCCAGGCCGAACTGACCTCCCTGCTGCGGCACCGGCAGGATGTGAAGAACTTCGAGGTCGAACTGTACCGGAGGGACGGAAAGGTTCTCTGGGCCCTGCTCAATATCCGTCCCATTTTTGACGAG
>CAZRPI010000193.1:2222-4038 GCA_964601865.1 uncultured Pelobacter sp.
CCGGTATCCTGGATGTGGTCATCGCCGACGTGGCGGGCCACAGCGTCGGTTCCGCGCTTCTCATGTCCGAGGCGCGCAGCGTCCTGCACGCCAGGGTCGGCATGGAGAACTCTCCCGCCAGGCTCCTTGCCGCGGTCAACGCCATCCTGTACGAAGACCTGTCACGCGCCGAACTCCTGAACAGCATGTTCTACGCCAGGCTGGACCTGGAGAAACGCACCCTTCTCTTCGCGAACGCCGGGCATACCAGATCCCTGCTCTTCAGGTCCGGAAACGGCACGTTCGAGGAGCTTGACGCGGAGGGAATGCTCATGGGAGTCAAAAGAGAGGTGCTTTTCGAGGAGAAGGAACTGGGAGTGGCGGATGGGGACATTCTTCTCCTCTACACCGACGGGATAACCGAATCGGAGAACGTGATGGGTGAGTTCTTCGGCGCCGGTCGCCTGAACGAAACGGTCAGGAAGCATGCCGGCTGCGCGCCGGAGGAGATTATAGCCGCGGTGTTCGGGGAGGTGTCGGCATTCTCGGGCGGCAAAAACCACGCGGACGACATGACCATGGTGGTGATACGGATCGGATCCGCGGGGTAGTATCAGCCCGCCTGTTGGCCGTTGAACATGCGGGAAAGGAAGCGGTACCAGTTGCCCCCCATGATCCCGGCAATGGCCTCCTCCGGATAGCCGTGACGCTTCATCATCTCCGCCAGCGACGGCAGACGGGAAGGGTCTTCCAGGCCGGCGCAGACCTTGTCGTAGCCGCCGAAATCCGATCCTATGCCCACCCCTCCGGCTCCGTGGCGCTGGACCAGATGGTCGATCTGCCGGAATACGCCGGAAATGTCGGTCCGGCCGTCCGGGGAGAGGATCTCCGGCGCCACGGCGATGCCGATGACCCCCTTCCGCGACAGTATGACCTCCACCTGCTCGTCCGAGAGGTTGCGCGGCGTGTCGAAGAAGGCGCGCAGACCGGTGTGGGTCGAGATCATGGGGCCGGAGAAGATTTCGGAGAGCTGCCTGAAGGCGGGTTCGGACAGGTGGGCGGTGTCGATGGCGAATCCGAGCCGGTCAAGCTCCCGCGCCAGCTCGCGGCCGGTCCGGGTCAGCCCTTCCGGATTCCTGACGCCGTTGCCGTCGCCCAGGCTGTTGCTCCCGGCATGGGTCAGGCCTACCATGCGGAAGCCCCTCCGCCACAGGCTTTCCGGCGGAAATTCCATGAGCGCATCGGCATTTTCCAGGAGGGGAACCGCACCGATCGTTCCACTGCCGCGGAAGCAGGCCTCGAGTTCGGCGGTGTTTTCTATAAAGGTCAGTCCGGTCAGGTGTTTTTCGGCGTATTCGAAAAGGTCCCTCAACCGGTTGGCGGATTTTCCCACTCCGTTGAAGACGTCGGCCAGGTAGAATACGGATACGATGATCCGCACCCTGCCGGAGTTCAGTTTCGGGATGCTGATCCAGGCATCGGGCAGTTCCCCGAAGGACTGGTCCGGATGCTTGCGCATGATGTCGTAGAGCAGGTCAACGTGGGAATCAATGATGGGAAAGAGGTCGGTTCCTGGGGTTTGGTTCATGGGGTCGGGTCTCCCGGTGGTTGTGGTCCGGGTGCTATTCCGATTTCAAATCAAAGATGATATCAAGGCGGCGAGGAAGAAGGCGACGGAGGCGTACAGACAAGTACGTTGAGGAGCCTTCGACGAACCAACGAAGAGAGCGCTTTGATTTGGAATCGGAATTACCCGGCATAAAAATGGGCGGGCGGATCGTTTGGATAATCCACCCGCCCGGTTTCATCTCCGTCATGCAGGAGCATGGCACGCCGG
>CAZRPI010000194.1:0-3907 GCA_964601865.1 uncultured Pelobacter sp.
ACTTGTTATTCAATGTTTTATGCTTGGCAAAACCTCATGATTTGGTCACAAAAAGGCACAAAACGGAACCCTCAGGGTACGAAAAGGCACGTTTGCCAGGCTGGACTTAATAACTAATGTTTATCTCGGCAGCAAACAGATTTCGCTCCCCTCAGGGCCGGCGCGCCACCCGGAAGCCATTGTTATATGGCTCTTCGGTAAAAAATTCACTACCAAGCAGTTTCCGGGATTCCTCCAGTAAGAAGCCGTAAGGATAACGGGTGAAGGTGAGAGGCATATCGGCGTTATTACCTCCCCTGACAACATAATTGTAAAACCAGATGATCTTCCCATCCGGATAAACTTCGGAAACCTTGATTCGACTATTATCCGGGCCGGGGGGGTTGAGTTCGGGACTACTGCTGTAGTATAAGGTTTGGTATGGATCATTGCAGATCTCAGAGGTATTACCGCACATATCATAAAGACCAAACGGATTTGGCGGATAGCTGCCAACATCCTTCAGAGGGGGATGTATGTAAGAACCAGCGCGCACTTCAACGCTTACATTAGCCATGTAGGTCTGCGTGACCATATTCGTCTGCTTCATAGACAGGCCGGAATGAGCCGCATTCGAATGGTACAATTGTCCGTTGAAGGTGGCAAAAGGATACTGCCGTCCGCCCCGGGCGGCATATTCCCACTCCGCTTCAGTGGGCAGGCGGAACCCGTTCTTCGAGAAATCGCACTTCCAGCTCGTGGTGTCGTAACATTCCTTGAAACCGGCCAGCCGGCTGAGCCGGTTGCAGTAGAGCGCAGCCTCTTCCCAGTGCTTGACATACGCCGGTTTGTCACGGACCTGTTGAGCCGGTGGGGGAGTGCCCATTACCTGGCTGTATTGGATGCGGGTGACCTCGTAAGCCCCCATCTGGAATGGGTCCAGTGTCACCTTGTGTTCCGGTGTCGGCTGATAAGGATTAACGGCGCTATTCTCATTCTCGCCCATGATGAAGCTGCCGCCCGGCAGCGAGACCATCGTCATCCCCTGGATCACGGTCTTCTTCGGATAGCTGGTGCTCAGGGCCAGTGCGGTGTCGATAATCGTCCATCTGGAAGAAACATCTGTCGTGTATTCGTCTTGCCATAGGCCTGAATTAATGAAATAGCGATAAGGATGGTTTACTTTTCCATTAAATATCGTCGGAATATTACCACGCGGTGGAGACAGGCTGCCCAAAGCATCTCCTCCTTTCAGGGTCGTGATGCTCAAGGTCGTCCTGAATGCCTCGCCGATTCGTGCGGTAAGCTGGTAGGGCGCCACGAGGTAGACGCCGTCGGCCAGACCGCCCAATTCGAATATCCCGTCCCGGTCCGAGGTGACATAGGTGTCGGTCCCCGGACCGATAATGTGCACCAGCACCCTCGGCTTTGGCCGGGCATAATTGCCCCCATTAAGGGTCGCCCCATAGATGGCATGCTTCGCGGAACCATCCTTCCTCAGCTTGGCGCTGTCGGCGGAAAAAGTCAGCTCGAGGGTGTCAGTGTGACCAAGCCCTTCCAGCTCGCTGTACAGAGTGCGCCGTCCCTCGGGTATCAGTTCACTGTCGGCGAAATCGACCGGCCCTGGCACGATCAGCCTCCGGTACCAGGCTGAACCGGGCTGGATTGACAGTTGAATCGGGTAGTCTCCCTTCAGGGTATCGTCGGCGAACCGGCACCTCCAGGTGACATTAACCGGGAAATCGTTATCGTTGCTGATCTCGGCACGCGCCATGGTGAAGCCCCACGGCGTATATAACAAGCTGTCGGAATACTCCGTGCGCAGGACAACAAGCGGATCGGTCGTACCGGGCAGGCTTGGCGTGTCGGTTACCTGGTTGACCGGCCGGCGGGAACCGGCGTTTCGCGCCACCCGGATGCCAGTGATGGAAGTTTTTAATGAAGGAACTTGACCTGTTGAATAGAGAATGTTACCTGACCCGTTTAAAATGCACCCCCCCGCGCAGACTTTATACTCTCCTTGACTCGCCCGAACCGGGTTCACCATGGGCTGGTCAGTCCACTCACCCACCCAATCCTGGCACCACTCACTCACGTTGCCAATCATGTCATACAGACCGAAGGCGTTAGGCTCCTTCCGCCCCACCATGTGAAAAAATGGTGAATTGGGATTCTCTGGGTAAGTTGAGTTCCCGTAGTACCAGGCCGCCCGGCCCAGGTCATCTTCACTGTCGCCGGTGTAGCAACGCGTGCTGGCGCCGGCCCGGCAGGCATATTCCCACTCGGCCTCGGTGGGCAGGCGGAAGCCGTTTTTGGAAAAGTCACACTCCCAGCTCTGCTCTTCGTAACACGGCTCCAGCCCTGCGGACCGGCTCAGGGCGTTGCAGAACCCGGCCGCGTCGTACCAGCTCACCTCGCTTACCGGCAAGCTGTCGGCATCATCCACCATTCCCCAATGGGCACTCCACGTTGAATCTGGACTATTTCCAGTCAGTGCCCGATACTGGCCTCGGGTCACCTCGTAAATGCCTATCTGGAAAGGGTCCAGCTCCACCCAGTGCTTCGTGAAGGGATTGAGGTTTGCACCCATCCAGAAGCCGCCGCCGGGTATGGAAGCCAGAGGAATCTCCTTAAACTTCTCTAAGGATGGCTGCCAGCAGCGGGCCTTATAGACTGAGAAGTGTCCAACCTGTGCAAGGACCAGCCGATTAGTGCTGTCTATTCCGCTCACGGCCAGCGACTCCCACTGGTGTTTCTGCTCGTCAAAACAGAACGCCTCCATCCACTTGCCGATCCCGGCCCCTTCCGGCAGAGGCAATCCGATTGTCACCGGCTTGAGGAATGTGGTCCCCGGCGGCCCGAACTCCACGGGGCGCTCGCCCTCCTCCAGCGGCATCTGCATCTGACGGGCCGCGTCCGGCGACAGCTCATTCACCGTCACGGTCAGGTCAGTGGAGATGGCTCCGGTGGGGATTGTCACCTTGGCGCCACAAGCCCCGGAAACCACCGTCTTGCGGGTGGCCGAGGCGGTCTCCCTGTCCTGATGGGTGAAGTCAACCGTGTTGGTTGTATCGTCGCCCACCAGCAGGCGAAGCTCACCGCCTGTAAAACTCTCCGGCAGTACAAGCCGAAGGCTGTCGCCTTTCAGTTCGAGAGCGGACAGAGTATCCCCGCCGATCACGATTTTTATCTCCGACAAGTCGACGCTGTCTCCGAGGCTTTCCAATCTCAACACCAGTGTGTCGCCCCCGGCGGCGCTGAAACTGTTCGCGCCGGTGATAGTCGGGCTGAAGAAGACCGCCTCCGGTTCAATGGCCCCAGCCAGCAGGCGCAGCATGGCCAGAAGGTCGAAAATATCCACTTTACCCTGCTCAGGCCGGTCGATATCAGCGAGCTTGCGCAGGCGGGAGTCGTCAGTGCCGACGGCAATCAGCTTGAGCATCTCCAGCAGGTCGAACATTTCAATCCGACCATTCTCATTCAGGTCACCGCGCATGGCGGCGCCGCCTGCTGCAAGGGCAGGGGAATAAAGTGAAACCAGCAGAAGAAGAAATGCAAACAGGGATGCTTTGTGCTGACGAGCCATAACACCTCCAATCAAGTGAAGATGCACGACCACCGCCAGGATAAGGCTGGCTAAAAATTACTTCGTCATAACTTTCATTCGGTGGGATATTCGGTGTCTGAAGCATCCGTTCAGTCGGGGGGCAGCGGAAGAGTGTTGATATAAGTACGGATGCTGAACATAAATCATAAATCCCGCGACTGAAAATGACAATGATAAAATATCTTCAACAACCCTCAAAAAACCGCTTATGATGGAGCTACGAAATTGCTGTTCGGATTCCGATGGATAAGTATGTCGACAAAAAGGGGCTGCGAGCGATCTCGCAACCCCTTGATTTACATGGTGCCGAGGGACGGAATT
>CAZRPI010000195.1:0-3905 GCA_964601865.1 uncultured Pelobacter sp.
CCTTTCAATATTTAAGACTGTAAGTAATTAATTAATTGTTGGATACTCTTGATGATCTGCAAAAGCTGATTCCATCTGGGTCTTGAAGTTCCTCAAATCGCTGGTGGCGGCCGAGTTGAAGCCTTTCCTACGGTAGGCGGAGAACTGCGGAATCGCAACAGCGGCCAGGATGCCGATGATTGCCACGACGATCAGCAGTTCGATCAGGGTGAAACCTTTTCTGTTCTTCAATTTGTTAAGCATACCTTTCTCCTTTCGTTTTTTGTTGCACAGAAAACATTGAGCTTATAAAGAAAATTATTTCAAAATCTTAGCAAAAGTCGGACCATTTTCAAGTGTACTAGCAACACATCGTTTTTATATGCATTTTTGTGGCTGTTATCATTATTTTCATTTTCATTGACGGAGCATTGTCACCTGCGATGACAATTTTTGTCACCAGCTAAAACATTACCGGATAAGAATGTCTGTCACACAGGTAGGCCTCCATAACAATGCGAAAATTTGTCAAATCTGATGTTGCCGAGGCGTTAAATACCTTGATTCGATAGGCGCTGAACTGCGGAATGGCCACGGCCGCCAAGATGGCGATTATGGCGACGACGATCAGAAGCTCGATCAGAGTAAATCCTCTTGTCCCACCATATTTTTTCATATCGGCCCCCACTTTCCATTGATCTTTGCAAATGTGAGGCCAACAAACATGGCAAAGTCCGTTCCGATAATTCAGGCGTGAACTACTCAGCAAAATTCATTTCACTCATCCCCTGAATCCAGTCCGAATTTGCCCAAGCGGTAGCGGAAGGAGCGGAACGACATCCCCACCAGTTCCGCCGCCTTCTTCTTCGCTCCGGAGGTAATCTCGAGGGCCTTCAACAGATACTTCTGCTCAATATCGTCCAGAAGCGCCTCCAGGTCGATGCCTCCGGATGGAATTTCCGCCATGCAGACGGGAGAGGTCGACGCCGAGGAACAGGCCAGTTCCGGCATGTTTCTCTCGTGAATCAGAGTGTTGTCCAGCACGAGGCTCCGTTCCACGATATTCTCCAACTCGCGGATATTTCCGGGAAAGTGGTAGTTCATCAGGAGCTTGAGTGCGGCGGAGGTGATGATCTCCCCGGACCGGCGCGAATCGCCGTATTTGCGGAAGAAATGGTCCACCAGCACCGGGATGTCCTCGATGCGTTCCCGCAACGGCGGGACGTTGATCTGCATGACGTTGATCCGGTAGAAGAGATCCTCCCGGAACCCCCCTTCCCTCACCTCGTTCTGCAGATCACGGTTGGATGCGGTCAGGATCCGCACATCCGATTTCTTCGTCTGCGAGCCTCCCACCGGCCTGAACTCGCGCTCCTGAAGGACCCGGAGCAGCTTGGTCTGCATCAGCAGCGGCAGTTCTCCGATCTCGTCCAAAAGCAGCGTGCCGCCGTCAGCCTGTTCGAACAGCCCGATCCTGTCAGCCACGGCACCGGTAAAAGACCCCCTCTTGTGTCCGAACAGCTCGCTCTCCATGAGCGACTCGGGTATCGCGCCGCAGTTCACCGCCACGAAGGCCTTCTTGCAGCGGGGACTGCAGCTGTGGATGGCGCGGGCCACCAGTTCCTTTCCTGTACCGCTCTCTCCCTGGATCATGACGGAGCTGTTGCTGAGCGCAACCTTCCGGATCAGCGAGAATATTTCCTTCATCTTGGGGCCGGTGCCAACTATCCCGCAGAACGTGTCCCGCTGCTGCGCGGTCTCCCTGAGAATGGTGTTCTCCCGTTTAAGGTCGGTCTTCTCCAGGGCATTGCGGATCAGGACCTTGATCTCCTCGACCTTGAACGGCTTCGAGATGTAATCGTAGGCCCCGAGTTTCATTGCGTCAACGGCCTGCTCCGCGGCGGAGAAAGCCGTCATCATCAGAACCGCCGTATCGGGGGACATGGCCTTGATGCGCGCCAGGAGTTCGATACCGTTCAGTCCCGGCATCTGGACGTCCGAAATGACCAGATCAAAGAAGCTGCTTTCAAGCAGGGCAAGGGCTTCATCCGCATGGGCGGCGACAACGGCCTCGTACCCCTCGTTCTCCACGAGTATGGAGAGGAACTCCCGCATGCTGAGTTCATCATCGACAATAAGAATCCTGGTTTTCATTAAAAACTCCCGGAATACGGAAAAATGGCTATTACAATATCAACCGATACAAACCGGACAACAATGTCCGGAGCAGGGAAACTATTTTCATTACAAACAGAAGAAAAAAACCTCCCTCACCCCGTCAAACGCGTCTGTATTATTCCAGTATTATATGATATAAAGTTAAAGTTTGCCTGAACCCGTGACGCACGCATGCCGTCCCGGACGCATTACCGGTGTCCATCGACGTCAGTTGATGAACGATGCAGGCATCCGGGTCAACTGCGTCAGGGATTGCTGTTTCCGGGCTCGAACAGCCGGAGCGGAACATTCCATGCCAGAACAGCCGTGAGGGTGTTACGGATTCAGGGATTTCATCCGGGGAGATACTATCTCCCATATTACCAAGACTTGCAAGGGGGCAGTATAATGAGCGAGATTGTTGATGTCTATGCCAGGGAAATTCTTGATTCCCGCGGGAACCCGACACTGGAGGTCGATGTCTTCCTGGAATCCGGCGCTTTCGGACGGGCCGCCGTACCATCAGGAGCATCCACAGGCGAGCGGGAGGCGCTGGAGATGCGCGATGGCGACAAATCACGCTATCTGGGCAAGGGGGTTCTGGGCGCGGTAAAAAACGTCAATGAGATAATCGCGGACGAACTGATCGGGATGGACGCCGATGATCAGGTGGCCATAGACATGAAGATGATTGAACTTGACGGCACCGAATTTAAGAACAAACTGGGGGCCAACGCCACCCTCGGCGTTTCCCTTGCGGTCGCCAAGGCAGCTGCCGACGAGGCGGGCCAGCCGCTGTACAAGTACATCGGCGGCGCGGGCGCACGGGAACTGCCATTGCCGATGATGAACATCCTCAACGGCGGCGCCCATGCCGACAATAACGTCGATATTCAGGAATTCATGATCATGCCGGCCGGAGCCGCCTGTTTCGCCGAGGCGCTGCGCATGGGAGCGGAAGTGTTCCACGCCCTCAAATCGGTGCTCAAGGGGAAGGGCTACAACACCGCCGTGGGCGATGAGGGGGGATTCGCTCCCAACCTGAAATCAAACGAGGAGGCTCTCGAAGTCATCGTGGAGGCCATAACCAGGGCGGGTTACAAACCGGGCGAAGATGTCCTGCTGGCCCTTGACGTGGCCTCTTCGGAGCTTTTCAGGGACGGCAAGTATACCCTTGAGAACGAGGCCCGGAAGGAAAAAACTCCGGCCGAACTGGTTGATTTCTACGAAGATCTGGTCAACAGATATCCCATCATCTCCATCGAGGACGGCATGGCTGAAAACGACTGGGAGGGATGGAAACTGCTGACGGACCGTCTGGGCAAACGGGTGCAGATCGTCGGTGACGACCTTTTCGTAACCAATCCGAAGATCCTCAGGGAAGGCATCCAGAAGGGTATCGCAAACTCGATCCTGATCAAGCTGAACCAGATCGGAACCCTGACCGAGACCCTGGAGGCGATCGAAACGGCCAAATGCGCCGGATACACCACGGTCGTCTCGCACCGCTCCGGGGAGACCGAGGACACCACGCTGGCCGACCTCGCCGTGGCCGTAAATTCCGGTCAGATCAAGACCGGCTCCCTCTGCCGCACCGACCGCGTGGCCAAGTACAACCAGCTGCTGCGCATCGAGGAGGAGCTGGACAACGCCGCCCAGTTCAAGGGGCATAATGTGTTTTACAACCTGAAAAAATGATCCGGCTCAATCAATAATCTGATTAGTTCGAATTTTCAGCTAGCCTCAACCAAGCCTCTGTGCGCTTGCCA
>CAZRPI010000196.1:0-3758 GCA_964601865.1 uncultured Pelobacter sp.
CTTTCCATCAAACTGGGCAAGCTGGAACTGACCGGAATGAAGTATTACACCGTTTCCGCGAAGTTCGACTCGGCCTCCGGCCTCAAACCGAACGATCGCGTTGAAATCGCCGGTGTGGAAGTGGGCAAGGTTGGCCACATCGTGCTGAATCCCAGGAGCGACACCAATGCGATCGTTTACATGAAGATCAAGAGGGAGATCAGGATCACGGACGATGCCATCGCTTCGATCCGCACTAGCGGCATCATCGGCGACAAGTACGTATCCCTGAGTTCCGGAGCGTCAGATCATTACCTGTCGAAAAACGGCAAAATAGAGGAAACGGAATCATCGGTCGATGTGCTGGAAATGCTCAGCAAATATATCAACAGTAAGGTGAAATAAGAAAAGGAATGACCTGATGAGAATAGGTATCGCCGCCGACCACGGCGGTTTCACCATGAAAGAGAGGATGTGCGCCGAACTTCGGGCAGCAGGTTACGAGATCACCGATTTCGGAGCCAGGGATCTCAATCCGGATGACGATTATCCCGATTTTGTCATTCCCCTGGCGAAAGCAGTGGGGAACAAAATCGTGGAGCGGGGAATCGCCTTCTGCTCAAGCGGTGTCGGAGCTTCAATTGCAGCCAACAAAGTCATCGGCGCACGCGCCGCCCTGATCCATGACGATTACTCCGCTCACCAGGGTGTGGAACACGATGACATGAACATCATCTGCCTCGGCAGTCTCGTCGTGGGTTACGCCCAGGCCTGGGAACTGGTCAGGACGTTCCTTGCCGCTTCCTTCAGCGGGGCAGAGCGCCATCGCCGCCGACTGGCCAAGGTTGCAGCCCTGGAACGGAAAGAACTCCTTCAGTAACACCCACTGACCGCAAATAGATGCAACGGTTTCCCGCAGTAAGCAAAATACTCCGAATGCAGCCAGGGTGACTTGATGGCAAACTCCGCTCCGCAGCAGACAGAGGGGCGATCTCCCATCCTTCAGGGGGTTCTGCCCATCGATGTTTCCCGGGCCCCGTCCGACATTATCGCCGGCATTACGCTGGCAGCCCTGGCCATCCCCGAAGTGATGGGTTATACGAAGATTGCCGGCACACCGGTGATCACCGGGCTGTATACCCTCCTTATCCCCATGGTCCTCTACGCACTTTTCGGATCGTCACGGCGCCTCGTGGTCGGCGCGGATTCAGCCACGGCGGCAATTCTCGCCTCCAGTGTTGTCGGCATGGCCACCCCAGGATCGGAAGAATGGCTGGCACTGGCCGGGCTTCTCGCTCTCATGGCCGCCGGTTTTCTGCTCCTTGCCCGTGTTGTCCGGCTCGGTTTCCTTGCGGATTTCCTGTCGCGCACCGTGCTCGTCGGCTTCCTGTCCGGGGTCGGCATACAGGTCGCCACTGGAGCAATCCCGGGAATGCTCGATCTTGCCGGTAACGGGTCCGGAACAATATCTAAATTCGTCAACATGATGCAAAAGATCGAACAGGCTAACATTGCCTCGCTCATTGTGGCGGTTTCAGTCCTCGTGATCATCATCGGTTCAAGCAGGATATCGAAGAAAATTCCCGGCCCGCTGGTTGCCGTAATCGTCGCTATCCTTGCCAGCTGGACACTCAACCTGGAAAAATACGGAGTTCAAATTCTTGGCTCCGTACCAGGCGGGCTGCCGAGGATTGGCCTGCCTGACCTTGACATGAATTACAGACTGATTGACAAGCTGATACCCACCGCATTTTCCATGTTCGTGGTCATCCTTGCCCAGAGCGCCGCCACCTCACGGGCTTATGCCATCCGCTTTAATGAGCGCTTCGACGAGAACATCGACCTGGTTGGTCTATGCCTGGCCAATATCGGCGCAGGTCTGTCCGGAACGTTCGTTGTCAACGGCAGCCCGACCAAAACACGGATGGTCGAAAGTGCGGGTGGGCAAAGCCAGCTCGCGCAGCTTGTCACGAGTTTTATTGTGCTCATGGTGCTGCTCTTCTTCACCGGTCCGCTGGCGTTCCTGCCGGAAGCGGTCCTGTCCGCGGTGGTCTTCCTGATCGGCGTGGAACTGATCGATATCAAGGGGATGAAACAGATCTACATCGAGCGGCCCTGGGAATTCTTGGTGGCCCTGATCACGGCAACGGCGGTGGTGTTCGTGGGAGTGGAGAAGAGCATCCTGCTGGCCATCGTGCTGTCGCTCGTGGTCCATACGCGGCATGGCTACCTGGTAAACAACATGCTGATCGTACCGGACCCCGTACTGGGCTGGCTGCAGAAACCGGTCGTCACCAAGGGCCAGGTCGTTCCCGGTCTCATGATCTACCGTTTCATGCACAACATGTACTATGCCAACAGCCAGGTACTCTATAATGAGGTCGTCGAACTTGCCAAAAGCGCCAGCCCGCCATTGACCTGGTTCTGTATCGATGCCACCGCGGTGAACGATGTGGACTTCACGGCGGCCGCAACCCTGCGCAAACTCCATGGTGAGCTGGCCGGGCAGGGAATCAGGCTGGTGTTATGCAACGTCGTCGATAAAGTCCGCGGGGAATTTGACCGGTCCGGACTCACCGAACTGTTCGGCGGAGCGGACGCCTTTTTTCAAACACCGGCCGCCGTGCTGATCGCCTACGAACATATGAACTCCTCAACAGCGAGGAACCCGTCATAACGGGACACTACGACAATCACGAAGAACATTCGCATGGAGACTGCGATGGCTGTGTATGGTCTGGACCGCGACCGGCGTCGTAACCGGGTCTTAAAGTCGTGGTTGATTTCGCGAAGGCCGGAGTTACCGCCTCCATTTCTGCACTGAGACCGGCTTTCAGGGCGCACAAGGCCTCTTCCGGGCTGTCAACGAAAAGGAACAGCTCCATGTCTTCCTGGCTGATCATTCCGAGTCGCACCAGCGCCTGGAAATTGATGATGTCACGCCAGAAACTCGATCCGTACAAAAGGATAAGCACCGGTCTGTCAAGCTTGCGCGTCTGGGCGAGAGTCAGAATCTCGAACAGTTCGTCCATACTGCCGAACCCGCCGGGGAACACGATGACAGCCCGCGCGAGGTGCGCAAACCAGAGTTTGCGCATGAAGAAATAGTGAAACTCGAAGTTCAACTGCTGGGTAATATAGGGATTGGGACGTTGCTCGTGGGGCAATCCTATGTTGAGACCGATACTGCGCCCGCCTGCATCGCTTGCGCCGCGGTTCGCTGCTTCCATGATCCCGCCTCCCCCACCCGTGCAGACGAGGAAACGATGCGCCGGAGATTCCAGGCTTTTTGACCATTCGGTGATGAGTCTTGCGAGTTCACGGGCCTCTGTGTAGTAATGTCCCAGGGGACCGTCTTCACGAAGCCGCGCCGACCCGAAAAAAACAATCGTATCATGGACGCGATGTCGACAGAAAGCGTACATTGGATGTAAATACTCCGCCAAGATACGTAGAGGCCGAGCCTCATCGCTGTCCAGAAACGCCTCGTTCCGGTAAGCCAGTAATGGGTCGTCGCTGGTTTTAGGAGTCTGTAAAGGTTCCATGAATAGTTGTCTCCTTTGCGCCAATCACTATAATCCACACCTGATGATCAATTCTTATTTTCATCCATCAATTCAGATTATCAACACAAACACGATTGCACATCACACGAATATTTCTCTGACACACCCATATAATGCCTCAAATTGGCAGAACATTGCCGAACGCAATATGTCCACTTTGGTGGAAACAACCCGCAACCAGTGTATATTTTATCGAAAAGAATTTTATCCAGT
>CAZRPI010000197.1:0-3743 GCA_964601865.1 uncultured Pelobacter sp.
GAAAATTGAAACGATACGCCATTCTCGAGTTTGATTCATGCGGAAACCGAGTGCGTTTTCCATCGGCAAGACTTGACACAAACCTGTTTTTCCCATTTTCACGTATGGAAAACGTGCTGTTCAGGTTTTCGATTGTCCAGCGGATAGCCGCTTCGCCATGGGCCTCCCCCAATCCCAGCAGCACGAAGATATCCGCGCATTCGACCTGTTCGAGCCTCGATTTGCAATGGGCGGCCAGCAAATTCGTCAGTCCCGGCGCCAGGCCGACGCTGATGACGGCGGTGACGCTGTGCTCTTTCGCCACACTGTCAAGCGACTCAACCCGGGAGAGAAGATCATAACTTGCCGAAATGTCGACATAATGAATACCCTGGTGCAGACAATTCCGGGCGAAAGAGGCGTCGGGCGAATCGAGGCACATGATAACGAGGCGCACATCTTCAGGAAGAGCGGTTGTTGTTTTCGTGTCGTTTACATCCAGCTCCATGGGGATAAGCTTCATCCCCATGGTCTTTGCCAGTTCCTCGGCCCTGTGGTAGCACCTGCCGGCAACGATGACGCGGCCGGGGAAAAGATCTCCCAATTCCATGGCGATCATCCGGCCCACGACGCCGTATCCGCCGACAACAAGAATTTTACCCTCCATCAGCAATTCCTTTAAGAGTCAGAATACAGGTCATAACATCGGTTGCCCATTTATCACCTGTCACTTAAGCCCTTCTTCATCACAATTGCCTTGCTCAGAAACACCTTCGGGCGTTCCACCGGCTGCAATCCGGCAGCTTTGGCCCTGGTGACGCTGGCTTCAAAAGCCGCCTTTGAGACATGCCATGGCGGTTCCACCATGAAGAGCCTGCCGCCCGGTTTGAGAATGGAAGCGATTTCCCCGAACAACGCATCCTGGTCGGGCACTTCGTGAATCAGATAGAAGGCGAGAACAAAGTCGGCCCTATCCGATAGTCCGATCCCGTTTTCAGCGCATTTGTGCAATGTTATCCGCTTTTCCAGCTCCCTTCCCAGGATTTTGTTCCTGAGTTTCTCAAGCATCCCCTGTTGTACGTCGGCAGCGATGACCCGGCCCGATGCGCCGACCAAATGCGCCAGATCAACCGAGAAAAAACCCGGCCCGCAACCGAGATCCAGCGCCGTCATGCCTTGCTCGACATAAGGGCCGAGGATTGTACGGGGATTCTGAAGCCATCTCCGAATTCCGTTGTCAAGACTTCCGGCCATTTCAACCGGGCATACTCGATGATTGTCCATAATCATCCGTCCTTTCAATAATCCGTTCAGGCAAATGTTTCGGAAATCTGGTACTGATTCAATGTATGACCTGTTGTTCATGAACCATCTTGGGCTGCACCGCAGAAAAGATCCACATAGGCCCCCCTTATCAGCTGCGACGCTTCGATTCCCAATCGTTCCATGATGTTCTGAGCTTCACAGGCGCCATCTTCTGCCGATTCCGGACCGTTTAGCACAACCTCCAGTTCCAGAAAGTGGCCCAGATCCTCAACGCGATCCAGATGAATCCTGGTTCTGCCGAGAATATACAGCGTGCGCCGCTTTTTCACCCGTCCGGCCTGTCCATAGGCGAGGATCAGCGATTCCCGCAAAATTTCGGGCGCCGTGGTGGGCGACCGGAGGTAGAATGATTCCTTCGGTCCCTGCTCATTCGCCCGCCGGTAAAATATCAATTCTCCCTCTTCCCCGGAAAAGGCCCGCAGTTTCAGGCGACCAGATTCACAACGAAAAAAGGTGTCGTCCTGAACGATCTCAAATGGCCCCTGTTCGGCAATAGCGGCAACCTTGGGTTCGAGATCTTCTACACACGATATACGGGCCTTGATTTCGATATTTCTTGCCATACGCCATCCTTGATTTGACAAAACTTTACGAGTACCTGGGCATGTCCCGCGTTTCCTCGTAATAGGCCTCGACGCCGATATCCCTCATCCGGCTGTTCATTTTCAACCAGCGATCCTTCAGGTCGGGATCGAAGTTCGTTTTTGCGCACGGGAACTCATCGCATTGAGAACAGAAGTCCACTCCCTTTTCACGGGAACAGGGAGCCACTCCGCAATCCGGATAGCCGCAGGTACCGTTCCTGCACCCCTGGCAGCCAGCCTGGCTGAAATGGGTCAGCATTTTCCTGAACTGGGCATAATTCCTGAAAACGGGGAGAAAATCGGAAAATCTCTCCGCGTAGCGATCAAAGTAGCCGAGCAAACGCAGTAGTTTTTCACTGGTTGCTCTGATCTCTCCATCAGCGTAAGCCACGCACTTCGAGCAACTAAGGCCGCAAGGCGCAAGGTTGGCTAAAATTTCGCCGTATTCCATGGGATGCTCCTCCTCACCGTATATTCACCTTCGCAGATACTTACGCCTCAATTCTTCCGGAAACTTCTCGATGGCGTAACGCAGCATGGTTCTCGGCATTACCCTGTACGTATTCTTCAGAAACGCTTCTTCGGCCGTAAAGTCGCGCTTGCCGATCTCCCTGAGCATCCAGCCGACTGCCTTGTGTATCAGGTCTTCCGGGTCATGGAGCAGTTTTCGCGCAATGCGGAGCGTATCGCTGAAATCCCCCTGCCTGATGTAATGGGACGTGGCCATGATGGCGATGCGCCGTTCCCACAAGCTTGCCGACTCCGCGAGGCTGTCAAGCGTGTCCCTGCCACCATCATTCAGGTGCGGCCCCACAATCTGCCCGGCAGAGATATCAACCAGGTCCCAATTGTTGATGAAACGGGTGTTCTCCAGGTATGTGACAAAGATCTTCTCCCGCGTTGCCGCGTTCCCGCGCCCGTAGTTGCGGATGAAAACCAGCAGCGCCAGCAGCCGTTCTTCATGGATGGGGGATTGCAGCAGCCAGAGCGTTTTGGAGAGGGAAAGCGAACGAAATTCCTTGGCCAGCTTTCTCACCTGCGGGACGCGTAATCCGAGGAACACATCCCCTGCACCATATTCTCCCGGCCCCGTCTTGAAATATCTTTGCAGCAAACGCGCCTGGCGCGGGTCGGCAAATGGCCGCATTTTTTCCCGGATTTCCGCAAGCTCCGGCGTTTTTTCCAGGAAAACCACGGCATACCGGCTTCCGGGAAACGATTCCGTGCGTGATATGCGGTATCCCAACCGCTGGTACAGCCGGATATTGTTCGCGCTCAGCTCTCCCGTGAACAGCTCCCACGCCCGCGCGCCGGCAAACAGCTCTTCAACGGCCATCAGCAGCCGCGCCCCGATCCCCCGGCCCTGGAAGTCCGCATGAACCATGAGACGGCCGATGAGGCAGCGATCATCCTTGAGAAAGCCGTTTACCGATCCGACAATCCTCCCATCCGTCACCGCCTTCAGAAACGTTTTCCGCTCAAAATCCGCGCTGATCTCCTCGATGGTCTGTGTCAGAGGAGGAATCGTATAATCGTTGTAAAGTTCGGCTTCCGAAAGGTACGCCAGCTTTTGCAAAACCAGAATTTCGGGTGCATCCGCAACGGTCGCCCGCATTATTTCCGGCATTCTTTTTTCTCCAATGGCTGCCGTGGGAGACAACGTGAAGTTAACCGGGAAGCGGTTTCCTTTTCCTTCCGATCCGGTGGAACGGCTTGTTCGGAGGCGTCGCCGTCTCTTTTCTCGTCCAGATCGTCATGGGCATGCCCAATAAGGCGCGTCAGCCAACCGGAACTGGGCCATACGCCCCTTTCTTGAACACATAAATCGCCCATCCCAACGTTTCTCGTCCCCAC
>CAZRPI010000198.1:0-2407 GCA_964601865.1 uncultured Pelobacter sp.
CGATCCCCTCAAATGATCCGGAGACACCGAAAATCATACAACTCACGGGGGTGGGCAGATAAGAAGCGATAAGGGTCTCGTCCGCGGATTTCAGAACATGAAATCCGCGGACGAGACCAATGGAGAAGAGAGCCCCCTTGACATCCCTGAAAGCGTACTTATGTTTTCATCAGAGAAGGGCTTGGGAACCTGGCGTTTACTGATATACCAAAATTCCGGGTACCTTTATCGAAAGGAGGCAATCCGCATGGCAACCAACAGCCCGGCTGAAAGAAACGAAGAACGGAATGTTCAGGCCCGTGAAGAGACAAGATCCAACGAACGCTACATCCGGCCGGCGGTGAACATCGTCGAGAACGAAGAGGGACTGCTCCTGACCGCCGATCTGCCCGGCGCAACGAAAGAGACTCTCGACGTCAACGTCGAGAAGGGTATCCTGACCATCAGCGCTCCGGCAAGCCACAGTCTGGCCGGACAACCCGCCTACCGGGAATTCGAGCTTGCCTGCTACTACCGCCAGTTCTCGATCCCGGAGAGTCTGGACCAGGCAAGGGCCACCGCCGACTATGTCAACGGCATCCTGACGCTGAGGATACCGAAGGCGGAAATTGCAAAACCAAGGAAGATCGCCGTACAGGTTGGATAAAAAATCAAAGCGGATCGCGTTGCGCCCGTTTCCCGAACCGATAAAAATACAGCAGACAGAGGGTCGCCCCGTGCGGCCCTCGCCATTTTGGCGGCTTGAACATGACAGGTGATGCACCATGAACAATTACCAGGATTACTACAGGACTCTCGGTGTAGACAGGAAGGCAACCCAGGAGGAGATCCAGCGCGCCTATCGCAAGCTGGCCCGCAAGTACCATCCGGACATCAGCAAGGCGGCCGATGCCGAGGAGAGGTTCAAACAGATCAACGAAGCCTATGAGGTGCTGGGAGACCCGGAGAAGCGCGCCAGGTACGATCAGGTCGGCAGCGGCTGGGATGGACGGTTCACCGGTCAGGATTTCGATGGCGGAGAAAACGTCCGGTTCCATTTCACCAGCTCCGATCCCGGTCAGTTCAGTGACTTCTTCCACAACCTGTTCGGCGGTGGTGGCTGGGATTTTGCCCAGGAGCGCGATTTCAGGGGGGGCGACGGCAGACGGCGCCGGGGACGGGACCATGAAGCATCCATCAACATCACCCTGGCCGAGGCCTATCACGGCGCCAGGAAGAGCATCGACCTGGAACGGCTGGAATTCGACGGCGACGGCAGGCCGTCCAGAACCCGACACACCTATGATATCACCATCCCCCAGGGCGTCACGGACGGCTCACTGATCAGGCTTGCCGGGCAGGGGGGAAGCGGCAGCGGCGGTGGCGAGGCCGGCGACCTGTTCCTGCATGTCAACATCGTACCCGACGACCGTTTTACCCTCGATGGCCACGACCTGGCCACGGTGCTCGACATCTCTCCGTGGGAAGCGGCACTGGGGGCGAAGGTGCCCGTACCGACCGTGGACGGCAGCATCAGGCTGACGGTGCCGGCCGGCACCCGGAGCGGCCGGACCCTGCGGGTGCGCGGGAAGGGGATGCCGATCGCGCCGGGCAGGCATGGCGATCTGCTGGTGACCGTCAGGATCGTGGTGCCGACGCATCTCTCGTCAAAAGAGCGGCAACTCTTCGAGGAACTGGCGCATGAATCGGGATTCGATCCGCGGGCTTAATGGTCTGCCGGGAACGGGAAACCGTTTCCCGACCGTTTTTCATAACAGGAGCTGGACATGACCAGGCAACAGTATGAAATCATCATCAGCAGGAAACATGAATTGGTATCGGTTCCGGGGATCACCATCGGTGAACTGAGCAGGCTGTGCGAGTGCCATCTTTCCGTGGCCAGAAGGCTCTTCTCCATCGGGCTCATCGAACCGCTTTCGGCCGGCGATGCGCCGCTGTTCGACCGGAGCGCCGTGGTGCGCGCCCGCAAGGCGCTGCGGCTGAAGCGGGACCTGCGGCTCAACTTCGACGCCGTGGCCCTGGTGATGGAGCTTTTGGACCGCATCGAGGATCTGGAACGGCGATTGTGAGAAAAGGAGAAACGGGATGAACACCTCAGGTTATACCGTCATCTGCCCATCCTGCGGCACCGGCAACCGCATCCCCGCGGACAAGGAGGGACTCAGGGGACGCTGCGGCAGATGCCGGGCACTGCTGCCGCCTCTGTACTGCCATCCCCAGCAGCTGACGGAGCGGACGTTCGACGAGTTTGTCCGTTCGTACCCCGGCCCCGTGCTGGCTGAATTCTGGGGCCCCAACTGTTCCTACTGCGTTTCCTTCGCCCCCACCGTGCGGGCACTGGCCGGGAAGCTGGCGGGAAAAGCCGCGGTGGGCCAGATCAATACCCAGGAAAATCCAGGCCTGGCGG
>CAZRPI010000198.1:2507-3739 GCA_964601865.1 uncultured Pelobacter sp.
CAAGAGGTCAAACAATCGTCATCTCGTCAGATCCCGGAGTCAGTTTCTCTCCTCCTTCATCGGTAACCAGAAATGTGTTTTCCACGCCCACCAGCCCGATGCCTGCCACCCCTTTCTTGGGCTCCAGGGCAATGACCATGTTGGCCTCAAGGGGGATATGTATCTTGTCCGCAATGGCCGGGAATTCATCTGCGGCCAGTCCGATGCCATGGCCCAGGAAGGGCACGTGGTTGCTGCCGAAACCCATGAAGTGCTTTTCGAAACTACGGGAAGAAACGAATTCGTTGCAGACCTCCCTGTATATTTGGGACGGGATGGCGCCGGGCCTGAGCCGGCATCGGACGGCCTCCTGTATGTCCAGGCATATCATATGGGCATCCAGCGCCGGGGCAGGCGGAGCGCCAAGGGAGAAGACCCTCGTTTTGTCGGTGATATATCCTTCATATCCGAACCCGGTATCGACGTAGATGGGTTCACCCCTGCCAAGTTTCCTGTTTCCCCCGATCAGGGGAAAAGCCGGTGAAAGCCCGGTCAGCCCGCCGGGGCCGACCGAAGCGGTGGGATGGTTTCCTGACTCGCCGAAACTGACTACCCCCAGTAAAAGTTCTCCACCATATGCTGCAAAGCGTACAATCCCGGAGTATCCCAGCGCCATCGTTCTGTTTTGAATTTCAGCCCCGAGTTCCCACTCCGTCATCCCTTCGCGAATCATGGCAGGGATGGCGCCGTAGACAACCTCGTGCAGCGCTCCGGCTTTGCGGATGAGCCCAACTTCATAATCGCTCTTCACAGCCCGGATCAAGCCCAGCAAGGCGCTGATATCCGCAAACGTCCCTCCCGGGAATGCCATGGCAAGGTTTTTAAAAACAGAAATGGTCAGAGTTGCTTCAGACACTCCCAGGCTGTTGGTTTGCAGCCCCAGATCCGCAAGGATTGGCTGAATCCTGCTGAACCCTTTCAAGGGATAAACCCCTTTCAAGGGCGTTTCCATCCGTGCCCGTTCATAACTTCGCCGCACCAGCAAGGTCGCTTCCCCCTCCGCTGGAACGAACAAAACCCCCTGTTGCATCGTGCCGGTATAGTAATACATGTTTAACAGGTCGAGAATCAGCGCGCCATCCACCGGGACTTCACGCAGCCTCTGCTGAAGCTTTGCAATTCGGCGGGAAATCTCTTGCTCGGGAACAAGATTGTAGTGAAACAGATCAGTTGTGTTCATATTCAGTCCCCCC
>CAZRPI010000199.1:0-3652 GCA_964601865.1 uncultured Pelobacter sp.
CAAACCTGCTCTTTAAACCCGAATTCCTCGGGCTGGCGCAGTATTTCAAATAACCGAACGCAACCGGCCCCTTACATGTTCCGGAAGTAACATTCTTGATCAAGCCGGAACGGTACGGAAACGTTAGTTAGATTTACCGGCAGCAGGAAAACTTCCTCCCTTCCTGCCTTGCTCCCCCTTCCCTCCAGCCGGGGAAGGGGGAGGCTTTTTGTCTGTTGACCAACGGCATACTATCGAATTATCAATATTCAGAGATCAATGAACATCGTTTAGAGCAGAATGGGGACTGGTTGGCCGGGCATCGCCGAAGGATTTCAGAATCAATGAAACGTCGGTTGCGAGGTATGTGAATACATGAATGGGCTTGAACTGTCGGAACGCTACTTCCATGAAACCGGCCTGCCGATGCTCAGGGAAAGGTTTCCGTCATACCTGCGCAGAATCGCCGCCGGTCTGGTCGGTGAGGGGTCGGAGTGTCTCGGTTTCGACGACCACATCTCAAGGGACCATGACTGGGGGCCGGCATTCTGTCTCTGGCTGCTCCGGGAAGACTTCGCGGTTCTCGCCCCGGACCTGCGACGGGAGTATGAAAAACTACCCCGTGATTTTCTGGGCTACGACAGCCGCAGGGAGAGCGAATGGGGAGGAGACAGGATCGGTGTCTTCGAGATCGGGGCGTTTTACCGGCGTTTCATCGGCCTGGATCGCCTTCCCGCCACCGTCGGGGAATGGCGCTCCATTCCCGAGGAAAACCTGGCGACGGCAACCAACGGAAAGGTTTTCATGGATGAGGCGGGGGTGTTTACCGATTTCCGTTCGGGGCTACTCTCCTACTACCCCGAGGATGTCAGGCTGAAAAAAATCGCGGCGCGCTGCATGCGCATGGCGCAATCGGGTCAGTACAACTTCCCGCGCTGCGCCCGCAGAAACGAATTCGTAGCCGCGGAGTACGCCAAAAGCCAGTTCGCCGCGGACGCCATCTCTACGGTCTTCCTCCTGAACAGGCGTTACCGGCCGTTCTACAAGTGGATGCACCGGGCGCTCAGAGAGCTGCCGGTTCTGGGAGAAACGGTCTACCATCTCATGACCGGGCTGTTTGAAAACGGCGCCGGGGCGCCGCCAGAGTCGGATTATGAAAGGAAGTATGAACTGATCGAACGGATCTGTTTCTCTATTATCACGGAACTCAGGCGCGCGGGGCTGAGCAACTCTTCCAGCGACTTCCTCCTGGACCACGGTCCGAGGGTCCAGAGCAACATAGCGGATCCCGAACTGCGCAACGGCAACCCGTGGCTGGAATAGGACCCGAAACGCTGCAGCCTGAAAACGCAGGCTGTGTCAGGGGCCGGCGAGAAACGTCTGAAATGCCGTAACGGCTCGGACCGGTCATTGATCTTTTTGAAAAGGGGACGGACAGCATGGATCGGAGAGAGGAACTGGTTTCAGGAATCGTCGAACTTGAATGGGAAATGTTCAGCAAAACCGACAACATCGGAGGGCCGGCTCCGTGTCAGCGCAATCCCGGGGAGTTCGGGATAGCGAGGCGCAGCCAGTGCATGGCTCTTACGGAAAAGGTGTTGGAGAGCTACCTCGGAGATCTCCGCCGGGCGAAGCTGCGGGGAAGGAACCTGGTAACGGAAAAATACGCCCGCATGATGGCAACGACCGCGCCCGCCGAGTATGCGCGCATCGAAGGCCTGCTGCCTCCGCTGGAACCGGGCGTAGCACCGCTGATCGACCGGATTGCCGCCATCGTCGTCGACTGGACGCGGGAGCTGGGTGAGAAATATCCCCATGTCATGGGCAGGGGGAGACCGCTCCACGCCATCGACGGCCATCCCGCGGTCACATCCATAGAGACCTATTTCAGGGGGGAACTGGCCACCTATTCGAAGAGAACACTAGAACTGTACCTGGATCAGATCCTGGGTGAGCGGGAGTCGGGCATCAACGGCGCCGAGCAGGTCATGGCAAACACGGTCAGACTCCATGGATACGATTCTCTGTCCGACGCCGAGGAGCAGCTCGGCAATCGGTGATATTCAGTAACAATCGCATGGGAGGCTACATGGAACGGGATTCTTTCGAAAAAGCCAGCGAGAAATACCGGGAGGCGGCCGAACGCCTCAGGGCCAACGACTTCCAGGGCGCACTCGACGGCTTCGCGGCGGCTCTGGGACTGCTCACCGGCGGCGCCTCCCCGGCGCGCGCCCGGATCCTCGGCAACATGGGACATATTCTGGTGCGTCTCCAGCGCCACGCGGAAGCCATGGCAGCCTTCGGAGAAGCATACGACATCTTCACCCGGCTCGGTGAACGCAACGAGGCGGCCGAACAGGCCGCAAACTGCGGTTCCGTATGCCGGGACACGGGAAACTGGGGGCTGGCGGAGGAGCACTACCGCACGGCGCTGTCCATATTCGAGGAAACGGGGCAAACATCCGGAATTGCCAACCAGTACAGCAATATAGCCTTCATCCATTCACAGAACGGCGGACCGGATGAAGCGGTCCGCTATTTCAGGATGGCGCAAGACATGTTCACGCAGCTTGGCGACGACAACAAGGCGGAGCTGTGCAAACGCAACATTCTCGCACTCGGACCTTTCCTCGCGACGGACGCAAAACCGCTCCCCGCGTCTCAACCCGCCGCCGCGGAAGGGAAATGACAGCTTCCTGACGGTGAGACCGGGACCGGGCCAGCCGTAACTTTTGTGCGATATCAGCGCAATGATTTGACTCCGCCAATCCTGTTGTGACACACTATGACTCACCCGGCGTCCGGCACAGCCAGGGCGTACGGGAATATTCCAGAATCGGGAGACGAAAAATGGCAGCCAAAAAGATTCTTATGCTGGTGGGGGATTTTGTCGAGGACTACGAGGTCATGGTTCCGTTTCAGGCGCTCCAGATGGTCGGGCATACGGTTCACGCGGCCTGCGCCGGGAAAAAGGCCGGAGAAACCGTGCGCACGGCCGTGCACGATTTCGAGGGAGACCAGACCTACAGCGAAAAACCGGGCCACAACTTCGCCCTGAACGCGACCTTCTCGGAAATACGTCCGCAGGATTACGACGCCCTGGTAATTCCCGGAGGAAGGGCGCCGGAGTATATCCGCCTCAACCGTGACGTGGTGGAGGTCGTGAAGCACTTTTCCGCCGAAGGAAAACCGATTGCGGCAATCTGCCACGGCCCCCAGCTGCTGGCAGCCGCCGGTGTGCTCAAGGGGAGATCCTGCTCGGCCTACCCGGCCGTCGGTCCGGACATCACCATGGCTTGCGGAACCTACGTGGACATTCCGGTGGACATGGCCCATGTGGACGGCAACCTGGTCACCGCCCCCGCCTGGCCGGCCCATCCCCAATGGCTGGCCAGCTTCCTGAAGGTGCTGGGAACGGAAATCAAACCATGACGACAAAATAACCTTCCAAGGGGCATGCATCCAATGCAAAAAGCCGTGCCGGGAAACGCACCCCGTCACGGCTTTTTGCTATTCGGGACCTGGACATTTGCCGGGACAGGCTTCCAAGTTGTTAAGTTAAGGAGAACTTTTGACAACTTGTCATCTTGGAAGCCTGACCAAACTTTGTTCTTGTTCGAACTGGGCGGTCAGAGTGAAATCGGCGGTTCATCCCCGCGCATGCGGGGAACAC
>CAZRPI010000200.1:0-3624 GCA_964601865.1 uncultured Pelobacter sp.
CCGCGTTCTATTGCAGTTCAGGTCTGCTCATTTATTGTAAAGACTCAAGTCGTAAAAGACTAAATCCGGTTGCCGATATCATTTTTTATAAACTCCAATAGCCCGCGACTTTCCTCCGACAGCAGGTTGACCGATTCGAAGTCCGGCAACGTATGGGGTTTCTGCATCAGCAATCCGTCCGTGCCAAACCACAGAGGCAGGAACCCGCCGAAGAAAAACCCCCTTTCCCGCAGACATGAGACCGCCCTGCCGCACCAGGGCTCCGCCAGATTCAGGAAAACCTGGAAAACTTCGATCCCCCGGGCCAGGGCCCGTTCCTCCTCGGCCGCCAGAAGCTCACCAAAATCAGCACCGAGTGCGGGCAGTGAAAGCCGGACCACCCGTGAATGATCGAAATAGCGGACTACCATGTCGGAAACGGCGTCGTCCGGAACAGGGGCCGAGGAAATCCCGATTTCCCTGGAGATCGGCAATCCGGAAATGACGGATCGGAGTACCTGCTCATATTCGAGAGGTAGATGGAGACGGCAGGGGTTGTCGCGCAACACCCTGAACGAAAGCACCGTGGATACCCTGCCGCAGTCCGGGGATTCCTCGCCGTGATAGGTTTTTCCGGGCATCAGTCCGAGTTCGATTCCGGTATCGCTGAAGCCGCTTATGGCCGAGATCTTCTGCATGACGAGATGGTTGCAGACCGGTTCCCCGAAAATGGCGTCAATTTCCACATCCTCCGCAATGGCGTCGAAGATGTAGTTCTGGATGCAGAGAACGGCCAGGGTAGCCCGGTATTCGGGTATGACCGTCGCCTGACCGGTCTCGTAAAGGCGGGGATTGTGGGCAAAATTTCTGAAGAGCGAGCCGTAGCCGATTATGTCACCGGCCCCGGTCCTGGCAACGACACCGATCATGTCTCCCGCCCTGTTGGCCTCGATCAGCTTTTCCGGAACGTAATAGGTGTCGAACGGATAGTGCTCACCATAAACCTGGTAAAAGCAGCGCGCAACCCCCCACGCATCCCCGGGCTCCATCCTGGCCACCTGGAAAACCTGTCCGGGCCGGACCTGATACGCTTCGTCCCTCAGCCTGCGGATCGCCTCATCCTTGTCTTTGGGAAAATGCAGCGACATATTCTGATGCTCCTTGTCAGACAATTCAATTCCCGGAACTTCGCGGGACACAGCCACGCCCTGCCACATTCATTCCCATGCGCCGGGGCATGGGACCGAACTTTTCCAGTACATGGGCAAGAGCGTCGTCAATCGCCTCGAGTGTAATGGCCAGATCACGCTCGGTGTGGCGATGACAGAGATAGGAGTGATGGTGGGGGGACATGAAGATGCCCCTGCGGATGAGCTGGATGTAAAATGCTTCAAGCCTGCCGGCGTGGGTGCCCGACACATCCCTTTTGAAGGTGATGAAAAACATCGGCGCCAGGCCGCTCAACTCCGCGCCCACGTCGTAACGGTTCACGAGCGCCTGAATGTTTCCCAGAAAACGGTTCCCCTTTTCCCAGATACTCGGCAGAACCCCGTCCCGCTCCAGAATTTCCAGGGTTTTCAGGGCCGCTACCTGCCCTTCGCTGTTGGGAAAGAACGTTGCGGAAATGAACGTATCACGGTCAGCCACGTGCATCATGCGGTCTTTTCCGGAGAGAGCGCTGATGGCATAACCGTTGGCCATCCCCTTCCCCAGCACGCAGAGGTCGGGGATGACGCCGTAGAACTCCTGGGCGCCACCCATGGCAAGCCTGAAATTGGTGCGGATCTCATCGAAGATCAGTACGCTGCCGTATCGGTCGGCGATTTCACGCACTCCTTCCAGAAAGCCCGGTCGGGGCGGCTCCATCCTGCGATGCATGGGATGATTGAATGGGGTCATGATGATGGCTGCCGTATCATTGCCATGTGCTCTCATCAGATCCTCCAAACCCTCCAGATCGTTGTAGCGGAAGTCAAACACATCCTCGTACAGCTTCCGGGGAATACCTCCCTTCAGCTCGATTGCCCAGTCATGCCAGCCGTGGTAGCCGCAGCGCATGACCCTGACCCTGCCGGTATGGGCCCTGGCGATGCGGATGCCGGCGGTAGCTGCGTCAGAACCGGTCTTGAGGAAGATACTCTTCTCGGCGCAGGGGACCAGTTCCCGCAGCCGTGCCGCGAGCCGCTGCTGGCATTGCTGGGTAAGGGTGAAACAGAATCCCTTCTCCCGTATCTGGCTGATGACGGCGTCATCGACCTCATCCTCCCGATGCCCCAGGAGAATCGGTCCGTACGAGCATAGGAAGTCGATGAACTCGTTGCCGTCCACGTCAATGATTCTGCACCCCTTGCCCGACTCCATGAAGATCGGATATTCACCGGGGATGAAATCGGTTGGTTTCCTGGCGTACAGTGCTCCTCCGGGAACCAGAGTCCCGGCCTCTCCGAACAGCTCAAGGCTTCTCGACAGATTGAGCCTGGGAGCTTCTTTCATGCAGCCCACCTTTCATCTCCAAACGGGGATAACTACAGTTCAAGCATGGGTTCCACCGTCTCCGTCTCATATATCCTGGCGCCGCCGCGGCGCAGCGACGTCAGGAATTTCTCCGGATCGACGCACCCCTCCGGCGCCACCAGCCCCCTGATTGTTATCTCACCCGCAATCAGCATCCGGACGGCGATGGACGCCGGAAGTGCCGTTCCCGCGCCCATCCCGCCCACCATGTCGGCCGAACAGGCAACCCGTTTTCCATCTCTTTCCCCACGGACGACCACTTTCAGACCGGAAACGGATGGCCCCATCCCCATGGTTCCCACGGTATTCCGATCCCCTGCGGGCCGGTCAGGAGGTGCTGGCAGGAGAGCGCCCTTCACGACCACGTTTCTCACCCCTTTGATGGAGCGCGGCATGGTCAGGGGCTGGGGATGGCCGACGTAGCGGACCGCGCAGGAACCCAGAGGATCGGGAAAGAGCGCCGTCTCCTCGCCGGAACCACCCTCCACGTATTCCAGTCTCCCGTCCAGGAATTGGGGGATCCGGCCCACGGTCATGTGAAAAGCATGCTCGCGGGCCGCGCCGGCAAGGTCTGAGACATTCACGGCCCAGAAAAGAAAGATCCCGTCCACGCGATCCAGTCTGCTCGCATACCAGGAAGCAATGAGATTGTTAGTACCCGGATCCGAGCCCATTCCGGTGAGTACGGTGATTCCGGCTTCCCTTGCGCTCCCGTCGATTTCCGACGCTAGAAAAGCGTTCACGGCCTCGTGCTCATCGCACACATCCACGTAATGGCCCCCGGCTTCCACGGACGCTCTGGCAACAGCCAAAGCAGTCCTGTGGAATGTACCGGCGCAATTGACCACCACTGTTGCGTCCCTCAACAGGCCGGTCAGCTTCCGGTGGTCAGCCGCGTCAACCCGCTCCAGAGAGATTTTCCGGTTCTTGCGCAGTCTGAGACGCAAGCCGGCCGGATCGGCGTTGACATCTCCCAGTACGATACTGCCGATCTCCTGCTGCCTGATAAGCTCCAGGGCGACCTCCTGGCCGACGTTTCCTCTGCCGCCGATGATGACTACCTTCATTCGTGCACCCTAAGCCGGACAAGCCGGAACCAATCAGGAAAAAATCAAAGGCAATGGCACGCGG
>CAZRPI010000201.1:0-3543 GCA_964601865.1 uncultured Pelobacter sp.
TTAGAAAGTCCGGTTCACGCCTTTCTCCCCGTTGAGGTGGAAGGATTTGATTCTCTTGCAGAGCTTGCCCTGGATCTTCATTTTCCATGGAACGAATCCAACGACGAACTTTGGCGGGAACTCGACCCGCTCCTCTGGGAACTTACCAGCAATCCCTGGCTGGTGTTGCAGACCGTGGGACGGGGCAGACTTCGTCAAATCGCCGGCACACCTGCGTTCCGCGAGAAGCTTGACAGGCTTGTGCGTTCCAGGCGCGAAGCACTGGACTCCTTCACCTGGTTTCAGCAGACGCACCAGAACACTCCTTTAACATGTATCGCGTATTTCAGCATGGAATATATGCTGAGTGAAGCTCTCCCCATCTATTCGGGGGGCCTTGGCAACGTTGCCGGTGACCAGCTCAAGGCAGCGAGCGATCTGGGGGTGCCGCTTATTGGAGTGGGATTGCTGTACCAGCAGGGTTATTTCCGGCAGGTGATCGACAACGAGGGCAACCAGCAGGCTCTGTATCCCTATAACGATCCCGGACAGTTGCCCATCACTCCGGTTCGCGAGGCGAATGGGGAATGGCTGCGCCTGGAGGTCTGTTTTTCGGGCGGCTCGATCTGGCTGCGCGTCTGGCAGGCCCGAATCGGCAGGGTTACCCTCTACCTCCTCGACAGCAATGATCCGGCGAATTTTCCGGCCTATCGGGGGATCACCAGCGAACTCTACGGTGGAGGGCCGGAACTGAGACTGCAGCAGGAACTGGTTCTTGGAATCGTAGGCTGGCGAATGCTGCGGGCACTCGGGATCAACCCAGAAGTCTGCCACCTGAACGAGGGCCACGCCGCCTTTGCTGTCCTCGAACGGGCCCGCTGTTTCATGGAAGATGCGGGTCAACCCTTCGAGGTAGCCCTGTCAGTCACGCGGGCAGGCAACATCTTTACCACCCATACGCCGGTGTCGGCAGGTATAGATCGTTTCACTCCCGCCTTGATCAAGCAGTATCTGGGCAGGTACGCCGACGACGAACTGGGCATACCGATCAACGATCTGATGGCCCTCGGACGGGTGCGACCCGACGACAGTTCCGAACCCTTCAACATGGCCTGTCTCGCCGTCCGGGGCAGTTGTGCGGTGAACGGAGTGAGCCACCTGCACGGCGAGGTGAGCAGACAGATCTTCCAGCCCCTGTTCCGTCGCTGGCCGAGGAATGAGGTTCCGGTCGGCCATGTTACCAACGGCGTACACATGCCGAGTTGGGAATCGGCGGAGGCCGATATTCTATGGGAAGAGGCCTGCGGCAGGGATCGCTGGCTGGGGACCACGGAACGGCTCGAATGCGCGATGCGCTGCGTCACCGATGAAAGAATCTGGCGATTTCGCACCGCAACAACTAGGTCGCTCATTGACCACATCCGCAAACGCCTCTCCCGGCAACTCACCGTATCGGGCGCATCGCAGGCTGAAATCGATGGAGTCCGGCATATCTTTGACGCAAACGTGTTGACGCTTTGTTTCGCCCGGAGGTTTGCGAGCTACAAGAGGCCGACCCTGCTGCTGCATGATACGGAGCGTCTGCTGCGTATCCTCACTAACCCCTGGCGCCCCGTACAGCTCATCATCGCCGGCAAAGCACATCCCGCCGACCAAGAGGGGCAGGAGATGATCCGCCGGTGGATCCGCTTCATCCGCGATACACCGGCCCGCAGGCATGTGGTTTTCCTTGCCGATTACGATATGCTGCTGACCGAGCGGCTGGTGCGCGGGGCCGACGTCTGGATCAACACTCCCCGCCGCCCTTGGGAGGCAAGCGGAACCAGCGGCATGAAGGTGCTGATCAATGGCGGCCTCAACCTCTCGGAGCTTGACGGATGGTGGGCCGAAGCCTGCTCACCGGAAGTGGGATGGGCGCTTGGAGATGGCAGGGAACATCGCGACGATCCGGCATGGGACGCCGCCGAGGCGGAAGCGCTCTACACGCTGCTTGAGGAGGAAGTAATTCCCGAGTTCTACAACCGGGACCAGAACGGCATACCCACTGGCTGGGTGGCGCGCATGCGCGCCAGCATGGCGGAACTGACACCCCGATTCTCCTCGAACCGCACCGTGCGGGAATACACGGAACAGTACTACATTCCGGCTGCGGCTGCATACCGTGAGCGCGCCGCGGACAAGGGGTACGAAGGGGAACGGATTGTCGAATGGCGGCACGCCATCGAAAAAAACTGGTCCAAGATACGGTTTGGTGAAATGAGAATTGAAACGGATGCCGGTTGGCATACCTTTGTGATCCAGATCTATCTTGACGGGCTTGTTGCCGAAGATGTGCGGGTGGAACTGTACGCCGAGGGAATTGACGGCAACGATCCGGTTCGTCTTGAGATGGTGCGCGGACTACAGTTAGTCGGAGCGGAAAACGGTTATGCCTATGGAATCCGCATCTCCTCGGATCGGCCGGCAACGGACTATACCGCACGGGTTATGCCGTTTCGACGTAGTGTAAAAGTCCCCCACGAGGTCGGACGGATTCTTTGGCAACGATAATAGTGGCCTTCCCCAACCATTGACCTGCCTGTTGGAACAAGGGTAATAGAGCCTGATCACCGCAGCATGATTTTCATATCACTTCACCGACATGTCTGTATCCTTGCAGCGGCTGTGGAGTGATTTTCTCTGCGCCGAGTATCCCTACTATCAGCTTCATGCCTTCAGTGACACAACGCAGTTGATCCTCAGTCAACCCGTTCAGCCCATTGATCAGCAGGGTTTGCGTAACCTCCGGAGCATCGGCGACAATCTTTTTTCCCAGCTCGGTAAGACACACGTCCACGGCCCTGCGATCCTCTTTCGAACGGATGCGCGTAATCAGCTCCTTGTTCTCAAGCCGGTCGAGGATACCAACGACCGTCGCCGGGTGCAGAAACATCCGTCGCGCCAGTTCAGAGACCCTTATGGGCGCCTCCTTGTCCAGGATTTTTATTGCCCAGAGCTGTGGGCCGGTCAATCCGGTCTTGCTAATGGCGTTTTTCGAATGCTCGTTTATCGCCTGGGAAACCCTCCTCAGATTATCGATGACCCCTTGGATATCATCGGCCCATTTTTTCATTATCACCCCCTGAATTGTCTTGACAATATATTTTGTGGTATCAATAATTGGTGGCACCAAGTATATTGGTCGGCAAACAATTCGTCAAGTTTGATCTGCCGGCGCGCATCTTAACTTAAATTCGTAAGGAGAGCAGAGAAATGAGAAAAAAAATTGTTTCGGCATTCGTGATCCTGTGCAGTGGGGCCTTCCTTGCCGGAGGCTGTACAAGCAAGGAGGCGGTAAAGAGTGACGAGGCACTGGCACCTTCCACCGTCGTTCAACTTAAGCAGACAAGTGCTGTTAAGACGGAATCCATGAAACCGGCTGAAACCGTAAAGCAGCCTTCAATGGCGCCCCAGGCGATCCAACCCGCAACCGGCGCCGTAACGATGGATGCCAGCCAGTTGCAGAATGCCCTGGAAAAAATCTACTTCAACTTCGACTCATCCGAGCTTTCCGATCAGGCCCGC
>CAZRPI010000202.1:0-3515 GCA_964601865.1 uncultured Pelobacter sp.
ATATGCGGCCTGCCGCGGCATGGAGGATATCAGTTGCGCTGGATGGCGATGTCGATATTCTCCGCCATGCTGTCCAGCAGCGACAGATCGAGAGCCTGAAGGCTGACCTTTTCCAGCGAGGTCAGTTCGAGCCCGGCGTTGGAGCAGGCGTACTCGGGCGAAACCATGGCCAGCTGCCGGAATCTCCTGTCGGTGATGATCCTGCCGAGGAACGTTTCAACGGAACTCTGTGACATGGCAACCTCCGCGGAGCTGTCCCGGAGCGGGACAGGGGATGGGGTGATGCTGTTCTGTTGATACCTGACTACATATGCCGTGCCATGTCCAGAGATTTCAATGATTACGTGGGGTTGAGAAAAGAATGGGGATTGGGGCTGTCCGAAATAGGGACAGAGTGTGTAATGAGGGGACAGATTGGACAGGGATCGGTTTGAAAAAGGTTACTACTGTTTCCGGCCAACCTCGTCGCGTCTGCGGGAACCGGCCGGAAGGGCAGGTCATTCCCTCGGGCGGGCGCGAAGCCCGGCAAGCCGCTCCAGCAGTTGCTCGTGGCTTCTCGGGGGAGGTTCGGTCGTTGGCGCCAGGCCCGATTCCACCAGGAGGCGATGCAGTTCCGCCACCTTCGGTACGCCGATTCTGAGGCGTTTCAGTTCCTCCGTGACCAGGGGAAGATCGGCCGCGTTCCAGGAAGCGACGCAGCGCCCCGCCTCCAGGGCGTCGATCCGGTCGGCCCACTGGTAGGCGAAATCGATGTCGTGGGTGGCGATGATGATCGTCATCCCGTCGTCGTGGAGCCGTTCCAGAATCCCCGTCAGATCCATCCGCATGGAGGCATCCAGACCGGCCATGGGCTCGTCCAGAATCAGCACCTCCGGCGCCATGGCCAGCACCCCGGCGATGCAGACCCGCTTTTTCTGGCCGTAGCTCATGGCGTGCGCCGGACGCTCGGCGCAGTCGGACATCCCGACCGCGGCGAGGGCCTGCTCGACCCTCTCGCGCACCTCGGCCACGGGGAGCCCCAGGTTCATGGGGCCGAAGGAAACATCCTCGCGGACGCTCGCCGAAAAGAGCTGGGAATCGGGATTCTGGAAGACCAGGCCGACGCGGGAACGGAGTCCGCGCAAGCCCTGGCGGCCGTAATCCAGGGGTGAACCGTCGAAGAAGATCTGCCCCGTCAGGGGGCGGAGCACGGCGTTGCAGTGGAGAAACAGGGTGGTCTTGCCGGCGCCGTTCAGGCCGAGCAGTGCCGATTTCACCCCCCGCCGGAAGGAGACGGAACAGCGGTCCAGCCCCAGGCAGCCGTTGGGGTAGCGGTACTCCACCTCCCGCAGTTCCAGTATGGCGCCGTCGTTTGCCTGAATCATGGTTGCGCCAGTGCCAACGCGATCAGCCCGCATCCCGCCAGCAGGCTGATGGCGAAACTCCCGGCGGAAGCGGGGCAGGTGGGGGAGAGGAAGCGCAGCGGGCCGTCGTTGGCGCGGGAAAAGGCGGCATGCTGCAGTTCCCTGGAGCGCCGGCTGATCCGGACCGCGAGGGACGAGACCATGATCCCCGTGGAGCGCAGGGCGAGGCGGGGGGTGGCGTAGCCGAGGCGGGAAGACTGGGCCGTGACGATCTCGCGCGCCGATTCCGAAAAGATGAAGAGGGTGCCGTAGCAGAGAGTCATGAGGTCCGTCAGGACGGCGGGGACGCCGATCCCGCGCAGCAGGGAGATCAGGTCGTTGAGCGGCGTGGTGAGGGCCAGGAACATCAGTGACGTCAGGCAGGCCAGGGAACGCCCGCCGACGTTCAGCGCGGCGAGAAGCTGCGCATGGCTGCTCTGGAGGCGAATCCAGGGAAATCCGGTGCTCAGGCCGACGGAAACCGCCAGGGTGACGCAGCTTACGAGCAGAAACAGGAGGGGGGGTGCGCTTGCCCGGAGGTAGCTGCCGGGCGGAATCCGGGCGCCGAGACAGGCCGCGGCCGCCGTGAGGAGCGCCACGGTGAGTGCCGCCGCGGGGGAATGGGCCAGAAAGGCCGCGACCATGGCGCAGAGTGTAAAGAGGCATTTGGTCGCGGGGTGGACCCGCCGCCAGCGGTTCGCATGGGAGAGCTGTTCGATCAGCATCGGGGGTCGTTCTGCCTGCGCATCCTGGCGCGGGTTACGGAGCATCCCAGCCAGTAGCCGATAAAACCCGCGCCCAGGGCGGCCTGGGTGGCGAAGAGGAACGTGCCGACCTCGCCGCTGGGTGGCTCCATGATCGGCTTGAACCAGGGCTTGTACCGCGGCGCCACGGCAGCGATGGTCTCCTTTGCCCTGTCGTCGGCGCCGGCGAAGATCTCCGCTTCCTTTCCGTCCGGGCCGGGCGCCGGACGGCGCACCATCCAGAGGGGGGCCGCGGTGAGGAGGATGACCATACCGATGAGAACCGGTGTCCGGCAGGCTTTCATACCTGCGCCCCCCCTCTTGCCTCGATGTTCAGACCTTCCAGCTCCTCGCCGTTGTAACGTACCAGGGCATTCATCACGATGACGGTCAGAAACCCCTCGCTGATGGCCAGCGGGATCTGGGTCAGGGCGAATACGCCGGCGAATTTGCAAAACGACGCAGTAAAGCCTCCCGTGGGATCGGGAAAGGCCAGGGCCAGTTGGCAGGAGGTGGTGAGGTAGGTCACCAGATCACCGGTGGCGGCGGCCAGGAAAACGGCGGCGCCGAAGGGGAGCCTGACGGCGCGAGTGAGGCGGAAGAGCGCCGCGGCCGCGAACGGGCCCGCAATGGCCATGGAGAAGATGTTGGCGCCCAGGGTGGTGAGGCCCCCATGGGCGAGGAGAAGGGCCTGGAACAGGAGCACCACCGCACCCATGGGCGCAACCGCCGCCGGGCCGAACAGCACGGCTCCCAGGCCGGTGCCGGTGGGGTGGGAGCAGCTCCCGGTGACCGAAGGCATCTTCAGGGCCGAGAGGACGAAGGTGAAGGCGGCGGCCACCCCCAGAAGCATGCGCTGTTCCGGGTTCTCTTTGATCTTCCTGTTGATGGTGTACAGGCCGTAGGCGACGACCGGCGCGGATGCGACGCTCCACCCGATGGCGTGTCTGACCGGAAGAAAACCCTCCATGATGTGCATGATTTATTCTCCTCCCCCGATGTTCGGGCGGCCCGCCGTCGGAATTCCGGAATCGATCCCCGATATGGAAAAAGGCCCGCCTGCCGTGTAAGCATGCGGACCTTCCGTTTTCAAGAGTCCGGTTTGATTGGTTTTCCGCTCTTCCGGTCCCCCGGATGGTGTGAGCGGCAGGGATCGAAGGCAGGTCTTCTGGCTCGCGATTCATCCTCCGGGCGCCTTCCCAATTTTGCAACCAGTGGCGTACTGCCCTTCGTCATCGCTTACAGCGGCGGGTCCGCGGGGGAGTTGCACCCCTCTTCCCTATCAAGCCCCTTCGGGCGCCTCGATCCGATCTTTCTGGCTCCGCCTGGTACGGCGGATATGGTTGAAGGCTATCCAAAGAACCCGGTTCTGTCAAGCCAAATCAGGACG
>CAZRPI010000203.1:0-3504 GCA_964601865.1 uncultured Pelobacter sp.
CGCAATAGCCCTGATGCGCTCTCTCCGGCAGCCTACAACTGCCGTTTCCAGGTTAATAAGTCTCATATTGAATTTGCATCAGTCAATAAGATTCTGGAGTCGGGGCGGGAATACGTCGGCCCCTTGAATCCGGCCGGTAAAGGTGCGAGCCTATTTAATGGTTTCGTACGCAGATTTCAGCTCAGGCTCTTCCGCTTGACGCAAATTGGCGAAAAAGTATGCTATACAAATTAATACCAAGTTCCACCCGAAACCGGAATCCCGAGGAGCACCATGTATTTTTCCGCCATACTGGCCGGCGCTCTGCTCATACTGTTCGCCAGCCCCGTCTTTTCACGGGCGGAGTCGGACGCCGTCCGGACCCTGACCCTGAAAGAGGCCATCCGCATGGCCCTGGAGAACAACCACCGCGCCAGGGCGGCCTCCCTGAACGCCGGCGCCGCGGCCCGCTCTCCGCGCATCGCCGCGTCACGCTACCTTCCCCAGCTCTTTCTGGAGGAAAACTTCGCCGCCTCCAACTCCCCTACCCAGACCTTCATGATGAAGCTGGACCAGGGGCGCTTCACCCAGAACGACTTCCTGATCGACAACCTCAACCATCCCGGAACCTGGCGCAACTTCAAGACCGCGCTGACCATGTCACAGTCGCTCTACGATCCGACCATCTCTCCTTCCGTGGCAATGGCCCGCTCTGAATCGGAAAAGGCGGAGATCGGCGGCGAGGAGGCCAGACGGGAGACGGCGTTTCAGGTGTTCGTCCTCAGTCTGGACAGCCTGCGCGTCAAGGCATGGCTGAAGGCCCTGGAGCAGGCTAAAGCCGACGCAGTGGAAAATGTCCGCCTTGCAGGAGTGCGCCAGAAGGAAGGGGTGGGGCTCAAATCCGATCTGCTGCGGGCCCGTACCTACCTGGCCGGGGTCGAGCAGCAGCTGATCACGGCCCGAAACAACCTGACCCTGACCAGGCTGCGCGCGGCCCTGGCCACGGGCGCCGGGGAGAACGTCCAGATCGAGGTCGCCGGACCGGACAGCCCCCTGTCACCTTCCTGTTCCATCGAGGAGTTGACCGGCGCTGCCCTGCGGGAACGGGGAGACCTGCGCCAGGCCAGGGCCGATCTGGATCGGGGGGACGCCGCCATCAGGCTCGCCCGCAGCGCCTATTTCCCCATCCTGGACATCTTCGGCTCCTACCAGTTCAATTCACGGGAATACCCCTTCGGCTCGGACAACGACGCCTGGGTGGCCGGAGTGAGCCTGAAATGGTCGCTCTTCGACGGCCTGCGCCGGGAGAACGAAACCGGACGCGCCGTGGCGCTCCGGGCGGCGGCCGGAGAGGAGCTGCAGGCGAAAACGAAGGAAGCCGTGCTCCGCATCAGGGAAAGCTGCCTGCGGCGCGACGAGGCCGCAGCACGGCTGGAGGTGGCGCGCCGGGCACAGCAGGCCGCCGAGGAGACGGTCAGGCTCCTTGCCAGACGTTACGAAAACTCCCTGGCCACCATGCTGGACCTGCTGGACGCCCAGACTGCGCTGAACCAGGCACGCTCCGGGCTGGTGGACGCCGAGGCTGATTACGCCTATTCCGGCGGCCGCGTCTATCATGAAGCGGGGATTTTTCTGAAAGTGCTGGGAAACTGAACCCGATTATCAGCAGCATTTTTTTTGCAGATTGGCACTAATCATCAGCGTACGCGCAGCTTGCTCCCCCCTTTGAAAAAGGGGGGCTGGGGGGGATTTAGCGGCGCTGATATCAAAAGCAAATCCCCCTGAATCCCCCTTTTTCAAAGGGGGACTTTCCACTTCGTAAATCCGGCTGATGTTTGAAACCTGCCGAGCTTTCTTTGAGGAGATCACGAAATGATGCGCCCCATATTCCTCATATTCCTGCCGCTGCTCCTGGCGGCCATGGCGGGCTGCCGGTCCGGGAGCCACGAGAAAGGCGCGGAGGAACAGGCTCCGGTCATCGCGGCCAGGGACCTCTCCCTGGTTACCGTGAAGACCGAAACCGTGCCCGAGACCGCCGAACTGACCGGAACCGTCAGGGCCGGCGTCAGCGCCCTGGTTGCCAGCCGCATTCCGGGAACGGTGGCGCAGATGCGGGTGCGGGAAGGCGACCGGGTCAACAAGGGGCAGGTGGTCGCCGTTCTGGACGCGGATGAAACCCTGGCCTCGGCCGCCGTGGCGTCGGCCGGCGTGGACGAGGCCGGACGCGCCCTGAACGAGGCCAGGGTCCGCAAGCAGCTGGCGGACAGCACCTTCGGCCGTTTCGAACGGCTGTACAACGAACAGGCGGTCACCCGCCAGGAGTTCGAAACCCGGGAAAATGAAAAGAAGGTGGCTGACCAGGGGGTTGCCAGGGCCGAGGCGCGCCTCAGGCAGGCCAGGGAGGCGTCCAGGGCCGCGAGCGTCATGGCCGGTCACACGAGGGTCACCGCGCCGGTAACGGGCATCGTCACCAGCAGAAAGGCCGACCTGGGCAGCACCGTATTCCCCGGCCAGCCGCTGTTGACCATCGAAAACGAACGGAGCTACCGCCTGGAGCTGACGGTGCCAGAATCCCTGTCCCTGAAGGTCAGGCCCGGCCTGGCGGTCGGTGTTTCGCTGGACGCCCTCGACAAGCCCTGGGACGCCGCGATCACCGAGGTGACCCCGGCCGCCGACCCGGCCAGCAGGACCTTCATCGCCAAGGTGCCGCTCAATCGTCAGGGGCTCAGGTCCGGCCTGTTCGGCCGCGGCGCCGTCTCCCTGGACACGCGGGCGCCGGCCATGCTGCTGCCGCGCGGCGCCCTTGTCGAACGGGGCGGGCTGACGTCGGTCTGGGTGCTGGGGGCGGACAACCGGCTGAAGATGCGCCTGGTCAAGGCCGGCAGAACCACGGCGGACCACAGGATCGAGATCCTCTCCGGCCTCCAGGACGGGGAAAAGGTGGTTACGGCCGGCCTCAACAGGGCCGCCGAAGGGGCGATGGTGAAGTAGGATGGAGCGGTACGGTTTTGCCGGACATATGGCCAGGGCCTTCATCAACTCCAAGCTCACGCCGCTGATCGTGCTGGCGGGGCTGCTCCTGGGGCTCATGGCGGTGAAGATCACGCCGCGCGAAGAGGAGCCGCAGATCGTCGTGCCCATGGTGGACATCTTCCTGCCCATGCCCGGCGCTTCGCCGAAGGAGGTGCAGGAGCGGGTGGTGAAGCCCTTCGAGTCCGCCCTGTGGGAACTGAAGGGAGTGGAGTATCTCTATTCCATGAGCCGCCCCGGCATGGGAATCATCACCGTGCGTTTCCTCGTGGGGCAGCCCATGGAGGAATCCCTGGTCAAGCTGTACAACAAGGTCATGAGCAAACGCCCCCTGCTGCCGCCCTGCGCCGGTGAACCGCTGGTCTCCCCCAGATCCATCGACGACGTGCCGATCCTTTCCCTTACCCTCTGGTCCGACCGCTACGACCACGCCACCCTGCGCCGGGTGGCCCTGGAGGTGGCCGACGAGCTGCGCAAGAGCCCCGACACCGCGGA
>CAZRPI010000204.1:0-3463 GCA_964601865.1 uncultured Pelobacter sp.
CTATTGCAGTTCAGGTCTGCTCATTTATTGTAAAGACTCAAGTCGTAAGAGACTGCCCCCTCCTTGGCAAGGAGGGGAACTCATTGAGTCCCCCTACCCTGTCTCATCACCAGAATCCGGCTTGAGCGAATCTGGAACTCCCCCTCCTGACGATTTCAAGGAAGAAGCCGGGGGGTGGTGAGGATAGACCCGCAAATTCCCCCCGGACCTACAGAAAAAAGTTCTCCACGATGTCCTGCGCGATCCCGATCTCTTCGTTGGTGGGGATGATGCGGATCTTAACCGGCGAACCCGCTGTGGAAATGCTCCGCTCCTTCGGCCCGGACTCGTTGGCCTTTTCATCCAGCACGATTCCCATGTGGCCCAGCCGGGAGCAGACCTTTTTCCTGACCCTGACGGAATTTTCGCCGATCCCGCCGGTAAACACCAGATAATCCAGTCCCCCCAGCACCGCGTAGAACGATCCGATGTATTTTACGATGCTTTCGCAGTACACATCGATGGCCAGCCGGGCGCGGGCGTTGCCGGTTGCGGCCGCCTCCTCGATATCGCGCAGGTCGTTGCTCACGCCCGAAACCCCCAGCATGCCGCCGTTCTTGTCGATGCCCTTGAGGATCTCATCCATCCCGAGCCCCTGATCCAGCAGGAACGGGATGATGTAGGAGTCCATGTCGCCGGCGCGGTTGGCGTGGGGAATGCCGGTCTGCAGTGAAAAACCGAAACTGTTGTCAACGGACTTGCCGTCCAGAATCGCGCAGAGCGAGCCGCTGCCTCCCAGGTGGCAGGAGATGAGCCGGTATTTTTCACCGGCCTGTTTTCTGACCTGGCGGGAGATATACCCGTGCGACGCGCCGTGAAAACCGAGGCGCTGGATGCCGTATTTTTCATACCATTCGAAAGGAATGGCGTACATCTTACGCTCCAGGGGGATCGTCGTATGGAAGGCCGTTTCGAACACCCCGACCAGCAGCCGGCCCGGCAGGATCTCCCGGAACTTTCTGATCGCCTCGATGTACGGCGGATTGTGCGCCGGCGCCACGCTGTTATAGGCTTCCATGGCCGCGATCACCTCGTCGGTGAGCTCATGGATACCGTAGAACCCCTTGGCAATGACCGTCTTGAACCCGATCGCCCTGACCTGGTCCATGTCCTCGACCGCGCCTTTGTCCGGATCGGTCAGATACCGCAGGAACAGGTTGATTCCTTCGGTATAGCTGGGAACGGACAGGCCGTTCATGCTTTCAGACGCGCCGTTGAGATTGTTTTTGTAGGAGAAAATGGCGCTGTCCCGGCTGCCCACCCGTTCAATCCTGGCTTCCACCATGATTTCCGGGCTGGGCATGTCGAACAGTTTGTACTTCAGGGACGTGCTGCCAACATTGCACACGAGAATCAACATAACCATACCCCCTTTAGGACCATTGCCTGCATTATGCAGACTGGTATACATCCGGACTAAGTCACCGTCAATTCAATTTCCCACAGACCGCGTCCCTCCGGCCTTGACAGGTTTTTGTGCGCCGACGCCAAATGCGGAACGCCTCCCGTATTTCGTGGCGGCAACCCCGGCGGAACCGGATCGTCCCGGTTTTTCCGAATTCCCGGTCGTACGCGATAAACAGTAAAGTTGACTTTGCCGCCAATAGTTGTAATTCTGGCGTTCTCCATTGGATAGTGAAAACCGGCGGCAACGGCTGTTGCTTTTTCATCGACCTTCTACCCAAATCATCTCGAAAGGCGCGACAAGTGATTAAAATCGCCGTTATTTTATTGGACGGAACACTTGATGCCGTAAGTGCGGAGGAACTGAATCTGCTGCTTGAAAAGAGGGTAGTGCAGGCCTTCCTGCGTTCGGACGGCTGGGTACGGGTCAGTTATGACACGTTGCGGGGTTCGGGAAACAACAGGCGGTATGACGGCAATGAGCGCAGGAGCGGACTGAGCATCAGCAAAACACACTGTAATTACTGCGGAAAAGAATTTGTTGTGGAGAATGGAGGCTCCATTTATTCAGTGATCGTCGATAACAGGGAATTCTCCATCCAGATCGTCGAGGGGGAGTTGATCCATGGGGCGTACCACTTCTGTTCGGACCTGTGCATGTTCCACCGCGAGCAGGGTGTGGCCTGCTTTGAGCAATTGCTGGCCGAGGGGGAACTGGCCGCCGAGGAGAGCGAGACTCCTCAGAACTTAGAAGAAATGTAGCAACTCCGTGCGTACCTTACGGAATCGCATTTTTTTCCGTTTGTTTTCGAGTTCATCATGTTTGACCAAGTAAACCGGGAACTCACTTGAATCCCCCGGACAACCCATTCCTGACATCCACGGTATTCCTCTACGATTGGCTCAACCAACCGGGCTATCTGTCATTGTTCTCGCTCAGCTTTCTTGCCTCAACCCTGATCCCGCTCGGCTCCGAATGGCTGCTGGTGATGATGCTGGTGAAAAGCTACCCGCCGTTGGGGGTGATACTGATTGCCACCGCCGGCAACTATCTCGGCGCACTGACCACATACCTGATCGGCGTATGGTGCAGCGAATGGCTGATCAGCCGCGTGCTGCGGATTTCGGCCGAAGATCGACGGCGCGCCGGTGAACGCTACCGGCGCTACGGAGCTGTCTCACTGCTGTTCTCCTGGCTTCCGGTGATCGGCGACCCGCTCTGCCTGATCGGCGGAATAATGCGCACCAACTTCTGGCTGTTCACCGCGCTGGTGGCCGCGGGGAAGCTCTGCCGCTATGCCGCCGTTGACTGGATTGCCCTGAGATGAGCCGGTGAGATGAATGTGCCAGAAGGTATGGAAGGTAAACGGGCTGCTTTTAACCTGAACTCCTGCCAGAGTTTGCACGGGGTGAATCGGTCTCTGGCCGCCGCTGAAAGAAAAAGATTAAAAACCGGGATGGCGGCTGTTTTGCTTTCGCATTGAAAGCATTTTGAGCGTGGGGAATAACCCGGAAATGAAACACACCTTGTCACTGGAGGTGACTGAAAACATTAAAATGTTTGCTGCCGCTAAAGTTGTCTGATATTAATAACAGCCGCTTCAGGAATATACGAATCACGATGATAGGGCACAGCACGGGCAACCGTGTGTCGCAAAGCTACCATCCACGCATGGCGGGGATAGAGGGGTTGTCGAAGTGAGTGAACAGGTTTCATTGATCAGAGCCATGCTTCCGGTTTTTCTTCCGGGAAGCATGGCTTTTTTATGGGTAGGAAAATGTGAGCGCGGGGTGTGAATCTTGTGGAATCAGCCCGGAATAACGGGCAGGCCGGCAATGGAATAGTCCCCTTCGATTCACCCATTTTGAAATGCCGCAAAAGGAACAGGTATCCCTGAACGCTCAACTGCTCATTTGAGATATTGATCAACACAAAAAACGTTACATTTCATGGAGTTAGAAAAAATGGTTTTTGTGAAAACTGGGCGGTTGAGCAGGGGCTCATCAATAACATGTTGGG
>CAZRPI010000205.1:0-3326 GCA_964601865.1 uncultured Pelobacter sp.
AGTACATGCACTCCACATAGGCATTGTCGTACCTCTTCTGCGCTTCCCTGCCGTAAGCCCTGCCTGATTCCGAGCCCGCCGCCGAACCGACGAGAAGACCGCTGGCGGCGCCAACCGCGGCACCGGTGCCCGCATGTCCGGAAATCGCACCCAGGGCCGCGCCCAGTCCGGCCCCGATTGCCGTGCCGGCGACTGCTCCCGTGGCGAGATTCCTGTCATAGGCCTGCTGGGGCGACGTCCCTGTCTGCTGCCGAGCCCATTGTCTGCAGGTTTCGTCCTCGGTTTTGAAGGTCTCGAATGACTTTCCGGGAGCCGGCAGGACGTTGACGCTCGGCCCCGTCGGGAGGGTGGCGCAGCCGCTCAGAAGGGCAAATAAGGCGATAGGCATGACTTTCTTTATGGATTTCATGGTGTATGGCTCCTCGATTATCGATGCTGACGGAAGACGATTCTATGTCCCAATAAGGGAGATTTCAACATTCAATTCAAGACGCATTTCCCCTTTGTCGAGGAGACGCATCTCGCATGGGGATGGTTACAAAAAAAGTCAATTGCGCTGGATTATGAGTATGAAGGGGGATGGGTCTGGTGAAGGCCGCCTGCATGCGCGGCGCAAGGCTTATCTCAGCTTTTTACGGGGCTTGAGGAGGTTCCGCCGTTCCGAAACAGAAGGCCTGGGCCCCGGCAAGGCCGTCGGGACCGTAAAACCAGGTTTCTTCCCGGTTCACATCGGACCGTATCCTTGCCGTCGAAGCCTCTCTGTCCCGCTCCAGGCAGATGTAGCTGACGGCATTGCCGGTGGAACCCCGGACGACCCGGATGAGACCGTCGGATGAAAGCGTCCATCTCCCGGCCGGAACGGCCTTTGGGGCCACGCCGTTGGTCGATATTGTCGGAGAGATCCAGAAAACGCCATCGGGATCAAAAACCATGGCATGGAATGAGGAGGGTGAATCCAGGACGTATATGGGATGGGCCGTGAGGGTCTCGGCGTTGAAGCAGGGAATCCACTCTTTCCCCTCGGAGATCCGCGGCTGTTGAGCGGCAGAACTGTTTTTTCCCTGGTTGAAGGAGATCGCCACCAGGGCAAAGGCGGCGAGCGTCATCAGTGTAAAAATGGTCATGTTTTCATACAGGTTGCCTTGGCTTACACGATGGGGTAGGCTACAGGCCAGGAGTGTGGACGAGATCAGAGTTATTGCTGTTGCCTTGAGGAATACCGTATTTTTCATGTTGTTCCCTTTCAGTCTGTATAACAATTGTACGTCTCAATGCCCCATGTTCAAGCAACGGCAGGGAATATCCCGTTGCAATACAACCAACCAAAGAGGAAACGGACTCAACCATGAAATCAATCAAAACCATGCTGCAGGGCGTAACCCAAGGAGAATTGCGGGAATGGGCGGGCGACCTGATATTCAGCCGCGGGAGGAGTTATGTTTCCAGCGTATCGCAACTGTCGCGCACCGAAGATGGTTCCCTGGCGGCCTGGGTTTCTGGGAACGACGAATACGCCACAACGGTCAGGCGGGACGGCGAAGGGGATTATGATTACGACTGCTCCTGCCCCTATGACGACGGCCCCTGCAAACACGCCGTCGCGGTGGCGCTGGCGGCCGTCGAGGCGCTGAAGGCGAAGCGGGACATTCCCCTTCTGGATCCCTGCGACGATCTGGCCCTGGAGCTGTTCGGCGACCCGGAAGACGATGATTGGCTGGATGAGGATGAGAACGAACCGGACTACGGCGCTGCAACCGTGAAATCAGATTCAGCCCCGGGGTCCCGGATCGAGTCGCACCTTTCAGGCAAGACCCGGGAAGAGCTGCTGGCGCTCCTGGTTGAACTTGCGTCCTGTTTCCCCGAAGTTGCCCGGCGGATCAGCGATGCGGCGCAGATCGAAACGGGCAAGAGCGCCGGTATCGTCCGTGCTTTGCGCAAGGAGATCCGCTCCCTGACCGCCGAGAGTGCCTGGCGCAATCACTGGAACGACGAAGGCAATCTGCCCGATTACTCCCATGTGGCGACGCAACTCGAACTGCTGCTGGACAATGGCCATGCCGACGCCGTCCTGGATCTGGGGGAGGAACTGTGGCAACGGGGCAGGAGTCAGGTTGAACATTCCGACGACGAGGGTGAAACCGCCATGGAGATCGCTTCCTGCCTGGAGATCGTTGTCCGGGCGCTGCCGGTCAGTTCGCTCGGCCGGGCGAAACAGCTTCTGTGGCTGATCGATCACGGACTGGACGACGAATACGGGCTGCTTGACGGCCTGGATGACCTGAAGAACGATCAGCGCTATGGAGAGGATGAATGGCTTGATGTCGCTTCTGTTCTTGAAGAGCGGCTGAGTGGGATGGCACTGCCGTCTTCGGGCTCGTTTTCCGCAACCTACGCCCGCAATAACCTGATGGCCTGGCTCTGCGACGCCTACCGGCGTAGCGGCCAGCAACAGAGGGTCATCCCGCTCCTGGAGCGGGAAGCTGACAACTGCCGCGGTTACGAGACCCTGGTGAAGTCGTTGCTTGAAACTGGAGAGCGGGAAAAAGCGCGCCAGTGGTGCGTGCGGGGCTTCGGCAGGACCGTGAAGGATGCTCCCGGCATCGCGGCGGATCTTCGCGACCTGTTACGCAAAATGGCCGAGGAAGATGGAAAGTTGGAGCTGGCGGCCGCCTATCGCGCGGAGGAGTTTTTTGATCATCCTTCGGTGAACCGTTACGAGGAGCTGCGCGCGGTGGCGGAAAGGACCGGGCTGTGGGACGGGGTACGGGTGGCCATTCTCGATTATCTGCGTAACGGGAAGAATCCCGTGATTGCCGGGAAAAAATGGCCTCTGCCGGTGCCCGAGGTGGAGCGGGAGAGAACAAAGGGGCATCACGTTTTTGACTCTTTCCCCAAGCGGGAACTGCTGATTGACATCGCCATCCTTGAACGGCGACATGATGACGCCGTGGCGATTTTCGATGAGCTGAACGCCGTCAAGCGCTGGGACCGGGAAGTGGATAAACGTCTGGCCAGGTCGGTTTCGGACAGTCATCCGGACGTTGCCCTGCGGATCTGGAAAGGAATCGCCGATGCTCTGATCGGGCAGGTCAAGCCCAAGGCATATCAGGAGGCCGCCGGCTACCTGGTCAAAATGCATGAGGTCTACGGCAAAACCGGCCGTCTCGCCGAGTGGCGGACATTGATCGCGAGCTTGCGCGTGGAGCACAAACCCAAGCGGCGGCTGATGGAGACGCTGAATGATCTGGAAATATAAGTGCGGCGGATAATCGTAGACATAATGGTTGTCAGTTGCCAAGCAGAGCCAAAATGAAAAAAGACCTGCC
>CAZRPI010000206.1:0-3156 GCA_964601865.1 uncultured Pelobacter sp.
ATGGTGAACTGTACTGGAAGGCTGCTGATCAGATGTTGCGACTGACCGAACTGACGAGCTTCGATCAGGAGCTGAAGGACGATCCGCTCCGGCGCGATATCCGTTCCCTGAGACTGCTCCTCGGCAAGGTGATCCGGGAACAGGCCGGACCCAATGTCTTTGAATCGGAAGAAAAACTGCGCCGTCTGGCGATTCTTTTCCGTCGGATCTGCGGCGCTCAGGCTACCGATGGTGTGGATCTCTCCGTCGAGGGGGAGGTCGGGGGGCAGATGCTCGACATCGTACGGCGCATGACGGAGAGTGACGCCTATCGGATCGTAAAGGCTTTTGCCGCCTATTTCGAACTGACCAATCTGGCTGAAACCAACCATCGCAAACGCAGGCTGAGAGGCGCCTGTTTCATGCCGGGTGAGAAGGACAAACCGGGCTCCATGCGGGGGACGTTGCGCCGCATGCGGGATGCGGGCATTGACGGTCAAAAGGCCCTTGCCTTACTCGGCCGGGTGCAGATAACGCCGGTGTTCACCGCCCACCCCACCGAAGTTGCCCGCCGGGAGGTGTTGCTGAAGAGGCGCCGCATAGCCCGGAGCCTGGAGGCGCTTGACCGCCTTCCGTTGACCGATGCGGCTGCGGCTCAGGGACAGGAATCCATACTGACCGAGATCACCGCGCTCTGGCAGACCGACGAGGTCCGGGTCAGCCGGCCGACCGTCGTGGACGAGATCCTCATGGGTCTCGACCATTATCCAGACTCGCTGATTACGCCTCTGCCGCAATTCTACGAGGAGTTGGCCGGCGCTTTCCGTGACGTCTACGGCGGTGAAGTCGCTTCCCATGAACTGCCCACCGTGGTCAGGTTCGGCTCGTGGACCGGCGGCGACCGGGACGGCAATCCTTTCGTGACCACGGAGATTACCCGTGTCGCGCTGCGGATGGCCCGGGAAACGATCCTTGACCACTATATCGAATCCATCGATGAGCTGCGGGAGCTGTTGACCCCTTCAAGCCGGCAGGCGGGGCATTCGGCCGAGCTTGACGCCGCGGTGGAACGGTACACCGCCACGATCCCGGCCGTTGTTTCGAGGGGCTCCTCCTCCACCTCCTGCGAACAGTACCGGAAACTGCTGATCTGTGTGCTCCACCGGCTGGAATGCGCCCGAAGCGGGTCCAATGGCGGGGATGCCTATCCGGACGCGTCGGCCTTTGGCGCGGACCTCTCCCTTATCCGCTCGAGTCTTGCCTCCCACGGGGGGGAACGCCTGGCGCGCAACTACGTTGATCCGCTGCTGAGGAGGGTGGAGACCTTCGGTTTTTACCTCCACACCCTGGATATTCGCCAGCACGCCCGCGTTCATGCCCGTGCCGCAGCTGAGCTTTCGGGAAAGGTGGGCGGGAATGGATCGCTGGAGCATGGTCATGTTAAACCGTCGGCGGAAACGGTTGAGCTCCTGGATACGCTCCGCTCTCTGGCTGCCCTGAAGCGGGAGTACCCTCCCCAGGCGCTGAGGAATTACATCATCAGCGGAGCCGGTTCGGTAGCGGATGTGCTGTCACTGGTCTGGCTCATGGAACTGTGCGGGATCCGGGTGCCGGCCACCCCGGATGAAGGTGATCCCGGACTGATGCCGGTGCCGCTCTTCGAGTCCATCGACGATCTGGCCAGGGCGCCGGAGATCTGCCGGGCGCTCTGGACCTGTCCCGGATACGCACCCTATCTGGATTCATGGGGGAGGCAACAGGAGGTCATGCTCGGCTATTCCGATTCCAACAAGGACGGCGGCATGCTCACCAGTGCCTGGGAGATTTACAAGGCTCACCGTGCGCTGCACTCCGTGGCTGAGCAGTGCGGGGTTCGGCTGCGCCTCTTCCATGGGAGGGGGGGGACGGTGGGAAGGGGAGGCGGACCAACCTACCGGGCGATCACCTCCCAGCCTCCGGGCGCATTCTCCGGCACGATCCGCATTACCGAGCAGGGGGAGGTCATCAACTGGAAGTACTCGGACGCGACCCTGGCGGAGCGCAATCTGGAACTCATGGTGGCGGCATGCCTGGATGCCCTGAGCCTTGCCCCCCGGCGCGAGCCGCCTAACCAGAGGGCCTGGGAGGAGGCGCTGGAGATGATGTCGGGCTGGTCGTATACCTGCTACCGCGAGTGCATTGCGGAAAATCCGGATATCATGACCTATTTTGAACAGGCCACGCCAGTACTCGAGTTCGAACTGGCCAAGATCGGTTCCCGACCTGCGAAGAGGAGCGCCAGCCGCGATCTCGGGGAGTTGCGCGCCATTCCCTGGGGGTTCGGCTGGATGCAGAGCAGGCTGGTTATTCCGGGGTGGTTCGGGGTCGGCTTTGCGCTGGAACGCTTCGTGGAACGGGATGCGGGCGGAGAGGCATTTCTCAGGGGGATGCTGGCCGGTTTTCCATTTTTTGATGATCTGATCAGCAATGTGGAACTGGCTCTCACCAAGGTGGATCTCTCTCTGGCAAGTCTGTACTCGGAGCTCGTCGGCGACCGGAGACTGAAGGAACGGGTATTCGGCATGATCGTCGATGAGTATCAGCGCACGAGGAGAATGGTTCTCGCTATCACCGGTCATGCCGAACTGCTTGAGAACAATCCCACCCTGGCCCGCTCGCTCAGGCTCCGCAACCCCTATGTGGACCCGCTCAGCCTGATTCAGGTTGAACTGCTGCGGCGTCGCAGGGAGGGTAAGGAAAACCCCGAACTGGATTTTGCCCTGGCCGCCACCATCAACGGCATCGCAGCCGGACTGCGGAATACGGGGTAGGGATTTTTTGTTTCACCAGGCAGAGCCCAATGAGTTGTTACCTTTGGAAAAAGAAAGAGCCGCATTGAAATGATGCGGCTCTTGGAAGGGGGAAAGTCTGCCGGAACTATTTTGCCGGCGGAGCAGGAGGAGCCGGGGGAGGAGTGGGGGCGGCCGGCGCCTGGGGTGCTCTTCCCTCATGTCTCTTCATGGGGCCTTTGGGGCACTTTCTGTGGTGTTTGCGATGGTGACGTTTGTGATGATGTTTTTTTACCCCGGGTTTGGGAGGCGTCACTTCAGCACGGATTGCGGGCTGCGCGGGAGCTTCCTGAGGGGGAGCGGCAAAGGCGATACTGGTGAACGCGAAGGCGGCAAGAGTTGCGACCAT
>CAZRPI010000207.1:0-3146 GCA_964601865.1 uncultured Pelobacter sp.
GGAAGAGCAACCGTGTTGACGGTGAAATACCGGTTCACCCCACCCGTGCCGTGCCTTGCATCATTTGATAGAGTTGAACCACTGGCGCCGGAACAGTAAAACAGCACCATTACACCCAGCATGAGCCACGGCAGTATCTTCCTGCCCAGAATGTTGAGTCGGGAGCGCATATGTTCCTCCTTGTCGAATGAATCCAGTCGGACAGCCTTTGAACGGGTATATTGGAGCAGATCGGAACAGACACTGACGCCAGGACAATCTCGCACAGCATGCCACCTTCATCAAAGCATCTGCCAGTATATCATATTGATATCACAATATTTTAGATCGTATAGAATTGTTACGGACTGATGAGCAGAGTTTAAAATGCCAGAATATTCTGTACAAAAACGTGAGCTATCTCACACTTTTTCCACGAAGGCAGGATCATCTGCAGAAAGTATGGCTTGAGGAAAGCCCCTGAAAGGGGCCGAAAACAAGGTCAGAATCCGGGGCTGGTTACCCAATAGACACCTCAGGAAGCTTCATATGCCTGTCTTTGACAATTACTCGACATCTGAAACCATACCCCTATCACACCGGCAGAGCCGGTTGTTCATTATTCAGCCGCTGGTCGCCGCTAACAGCAGCCTGATTTCGCTGGTAATCTCATGTTTGAAAAAGTCGTTTTTAGTCCTCAAATCGTCACTGAGTTGAGATTCGTCGTACCTGGCCAACACGGATATTTCATCTACGGTGAAATTCCTCTTCAACCCGGCGGAAATCATCCTCTTCAGAATGTCGGGGGTGATATTATCCCTGATATGCCTCAGTGCTTTCTCCCGGGCAGACTCGGGGAGGGATGGGGGAAACGTTTTTTCAATGGCTGAACAGATGGATGCCGAAATCTGTTCCGGCGGATTGGTTTGCAGATAACTCCGGACCGCCTCATCCATTGCCTTTTTTTCGTCGTTTGCATCGAACAGGGCGTCACCGCTCTGGGAAACCATGACAATCCTGGGCTGGCTGGCATGAAGGACTCCGGCCACGGTGACAGACATAACAACGGCTAACACGCTCGTAATCATCCTCATTTTTTTCTCCTCTGAAAGCCTTGATCAGCTCTTCGCTTCACATCTCTGTCAGAAAATTCATTACAACAATTAACAGCGGACATCAACACACAAGTTGCATAAATCAAAAACCAAGTCTCTACTGCAGTTCGGATGTCGTCTCCATACCTCCTCCCAGCGCCTGGTACAGGGTCATGCTGTTTTTGAGCCGGTTGAGCCGGTTCTCTGCCAGGGAATTTTCCGCGCTGCGCCGGCTTTCCTGCGCATCCAGCCAAACTTTCAGTTCCGTTGATCCGGCGCGGTAACGGACCTCGGCCAGTTCTTCCGCCTTCCTGGCCATGCTCAGAGATTCCTCCAGGAACCTGTTCTCCTCTTCGTACCTAGTTCGGCCGGACAGCGCATTCTCCACGTCGCTCAACGCCGAGTACAGCGTCTGTCGGAAATTGACGGCAGCCTCCTCGTACTCTGCTCTGGATATCTCCACATTCAGTTTCATGGTATTCCACTGGATGAAAAGCATCGACAGGCTCGTTCCCAGGGCCGCGTAGGGGTTCTGCAGAATACTCACCAGGCTGGTGCTGCTGGTGCCGAGGGTACCGGTGAGGGTGATGGAGGGATAGTAGCTCGTCCTGGTGTAGTCCACATTGGCCAGGTATTTCCTGAGCCTCTGTTCCGCGGCCCGCAGATCGGGACGCCGGCCCAGCAGGGTTGCCGGGATACCGGGAGCAACTTCCGGCAGCGGCCCGCCCGGCAACCGCTGCAATTCCGGCACAACATTTCCCGGCGCCTGGTCGAAGATAACAGCCAGAGCATTGCGCGCCTCGGTCCGCTGCCGTTCGAGCTGGGTCAGTTCGGCGCGCTGGCTGGCCAGGGTCTGCCGCGCCTGAACCACATCCAGGTAGGAAACCGAACCGGCGCCGTATTTGACTCCCACCAGTTCCAGGCATTTCCGGGTGTAGGCGATAGTTGCCTCGGCTATGGCGATCCGCTCGTTCAGATACGCCACCTGCCAGTAATCCTTGGCGGTCGTGCCGATCAGGGAGAGCGCAACGCTCTGGCGATCCGCTTCGGTGGCCTCAGCCTCCCAACGGGCGGAGTCGCGGCTGCTGGCCAGCTTTCCCCAGAGGTCCAGCTCATAACTCACCGTGCCGGTAACCCCACTGGACTTGGCGTTGGAGCCGCTTTTCAGGTCGTAGCTGATATTGTTGGCCGCCCCGGCGCTCACCGAAGGAGTCAGGTTGGTATCCGTCAAGCGGGAACTGAGCCGGGCGCGGCGCACCCTGACGGCGGCGGCGGCCAGGTCGTTGTTGGATTTAAGGGCCCGCTCGATGAGAGCGTCGAGATTCGGGTCCCTGAACCCCTGCCACCACTTTTCGCCATTGGCTACCGACGCACCGCTTGTACCGGCATTTTGCCAGCTTTGAGGCAGTTCCACATCCGGACGTGCATACCGGCTGCGGGGAAGCAGGCCACCGCAACCGCCGAGCATGAGAGTTGCCGTGATCAGTAACGCAAACATCAGGCAGCGGCTACATACTGTCGACAGAAAGTCCCCCTTTGAAAAAGGGGGATTCAGGGGGATTGGCCTTTCAGCGGCGCATGAAAAATCCCCCCCTGCCCCCCCTTTGCAAAAGGGGGAAACTACCAGCGAAACCACAGGACGTGAATCGTAAATCATAATTTCAGTCACTCCCTGGCAAGTGCCTGGATGGGATCGAGCCGGGCCGCGTTGCGCGCCGGCAGGAAACCGAAAAGGATGCCGATCATGCTAGAACAGAGGAAAGCCGATACGATCGACACGACGGAAAACTGCATGGCAAAGCTGGAAACGAACAGGGGAAAGATCAGCCCCACGCCGTAGGAAAGGAGAATGCCGATCATGCCGCCGATCAGGCAGACCAGCACCGATTCGATCAGGAACTGCTGCAGGATATCGTTCTGCCTGGCACCCACGGCCAGACGGATGCCGATCTCGTGGGTCCGCTCGGTAACCGAGACCAGCATGATGTTCATGACGCCGATCCCCCCCACCACCAGGGAAATGACGGCAATTGCCGAGATCATCAGGGCCAGGGTGGTGGTGGTCTTGTTCAC
>CAZRPI010000208.1:0-3060 GCA_964601865.1 uncultured Pelobacter sp.
ATACGAGCGGATCGGCAAGAATTACCCCCTGCCCGCCGTTGAGCCCCCTTCAAAATCGAGCATGGAACATTACAAGTGTCTTTTCGAGTCGTATGGCCTGACGGTCCATGTGGGCTGAGAAGGGTGATAACCTCACATCATGTGCCGTTTGCCAGCCAATGTGCATCGGATTATTGCTCGGTTACGATCAAGCCGTTGCCAACGGCATGGCTCTGCGGACCTTCCTGTCGTTGAAGCTGCAACCGGCTGGAATGGGATAAGCGTCATTATTCTGGGGAACTAATGGGTTTCATGGCCACCAGTTACCCGAGCATTCCGATCTTCAATGCCCATGCCCTTCCTTCCTGTCCTGCTCTTCGATCAGTTCGATGAACACCTCCTCAAGGCTGGGCAGGCTGCCGTCAGCCGCCGCCCGTTCCCGCTTCATCTCCTCCGGCGTTCCGATGGCCACCAGCCTCCCCCGGTAGATCAGGGCGAGGCGGTCGCAGTACTCTGCCTCGTCCATGTAGTGGGTGGTGACGAAAACGGTGACCCCGCCGTCGGCCAGGGTGTAGATCAGCTCCCAGAATTTGCGGCGGCTCAGGGGATCGACGCCTGAAGTCGGCTCGTCCAGGAAGACGATGGGCGGTTCGTGGAGAATGGCGCATCCCAGGGCCAGACGCTGGCGCCAGCCGCCGGAGAGCTCGCCCGCCCTGGAGTTGCGCCGTTCGGACAGTCCCGCCATTTCGATCACCCATTGGGAACGCTCGCGCCGTTTCTCCGGCGTCAGGCGGTAGACGCCGGCGTAGAAGGCGATGTTCTCCGCCACGGTCAGGTCCTCGTACAGCGAGAAGCGCTGGCTCATGTAGCCGATGTTTTCCTTGATCCGTTCCGGTTCGGTGTTGATGTCGCATCCGGCCACCGTGCCATCACCGGAGGTGGGGGGGAGGATGCCGCACAGCATGCGGATGGTGGTGGACTTGCCGGCCCCATTGGGTCCCAGGAACCCGAAGATCTGCCCTTTGGGGACGGTCAGGCTGATGTCGTCCACGGCAACGAATTTGCCGAAGCATTTGCGGAGACGGTCCAGGGAGACGGCCTGCTCCCCTTCTTTCCTGGCTTCCGCGGTGGTCTGGGAGATGGAGGGGCGGCGCCTGTGTTGGGGGATCATGAAAGGTGTGGCCCCGGAAGCGGTGGAGGGGGCGTGCTCCCCGATCCTGGAGATCACCAGATCCTCCAGCGGGAAGGACCAGCCGTTGGTCAGCCTCTCCGGGGTGTCGCAGGCCAGCAGCCTCCCCTGGTGCAGCAGGCCGACCCGGTCGCAGCGCTCGGCCTCGTCCAGGTAGGCGGTCGCCACGATGATGGTGACCCCCTCGGAGCGGAGCTCGCCCAGGATGGCCCAGAAGTCCCGCCGGGAGAGCGGGTCAACCCCGTTGGTCGGCTCGTCCAGGAACAGCGCCTTCGGCTGGTGGATCAGGGCGCAGCAGAGCCCCAGCTTCTGTTTCATCCCGCCGGACAGCCTCCCGGCCAGCCGTCCCGCGAAAGGGGTCATGGCGCTGAAGCTCAGCAGCCGTTCCGTGCGCGCCTTCCGCTCCGCGTCGGGCACCCCGAACAGGTCGGCGTAGAAGCGGATGTTCTCGCCCACGGTAAGGTCGGGGTAGAGGGCGAAGCGCTGGCTCATGTAACCGATGTGGGTCCGCACCGGCCCCAGCTCCGCGCAGGAGTGCCCCAGCACGCTGGCCTCGCCTGCCGTGGGGTCCATGACTCCCGTCAGCATGCGCAGGATCGTGGTTTTGCCCGCGCCGTCCGAACCCACCAATCCGAACAGCTCTCCAGCGGTGATGGCGATGGAGAGGGAGTCAACGGCCGTAAGAGCGCCGAAACGCTTGGTCAGATTGCGGGTGATTACCGTCATGGGTTATCTGCCGCCGCTTCCCGTCTCGATCACCGCGTCGGCCGGCATACCCGGCTTCAGCTCCATCCTGGGATTGGGGAGGGTGATCTTGATCCTGTAGACCAGCTTGACCCTCTCCTTCTCCGTCTGCACATTCTTGGGGGTGAACTCCGCCTGGGAGGAGATGAAGCTGACCCGCCCCTCGAAGACCCGTCCCGGCCAGGAGTCGAAGGTGACGCGGGCCCTGCTTCCCACAACGACCCGGCCCAGGTCGCTTTCCGGGATGTAGGCCCGCAGCCAGACCTCGTCCATCAGGCCCAGCGTGAGCACCGGCGAACCGGGCGCCAGCATTTCGCCGGGCTCGGCGTGTTTGGAGAGGATCAGCCCCGTTGCCGGAGCGGCGAGGACACTCTGGGAGAGTCGCGTCTCCGCGAGGGAACGCCCCGCTTCGGCCGCTTCCAGGCGGGCCTGCTGAGTCCGTACGGCGTCCGGTCTGGGGCCGATGCGCAGCAGTCTCAGGCGCTCCTCCGCTTCGCGCACCGCCGCCGCCGAGGCGTCGCGGCCGGCCTGCGCGGCCTCCAGGTCCCTGAGCGGGATCACGTCGCGCCGGTAGAGCTTTTCCATGCGGGCGGCGTCGCGGGCCAGCTTGTCCCCGTCAGCCTTCATGCGCGCCAGCGCTTCCTCGCCCTGCCTGATCTCCTCCCGGCGGCTGCCCGCCCTCAGGTCGGCCAGCGTGGCCCTGGCGGCGCGCTGCTCCGCGGTGCGCGCGTTGAGATCCTCCCTCAGTTCGTCGTCTTCCAGCCGAGCCACCACCTGCCCGGCCTTTACGGTCTGCCCCTCGTCCACCAGGCGTTGGCTCAGGCGGCCGCCGACCTTGAAGGAAAGCTCCACCGAGGTGACCTCGATGGTTCCGGACACCTTCAACTCATTTTCGGGCCGTCTGTCGCGCCGGATTATCAGGAACGCGGCCACCGCGATGCAGATGCAGACGGCCAGCGCAATCAGGATTCTTTTCCTCATCTGAAACACACCTCCAGCGAGTGTGCGGGCAATCTTTTGAATTCACTGCTCCGACGGGACGGACCGGGTGAACTACCGGAGTCCACCGCCGGAAAGCAAATCGGGTTCCAATGATGATACATAGGTAATGCCTTCTCTTTCTGATCCTGTCAAGCGGAGAGCAGCGG
>CAZRPI010000209.1:0-2988 GCA_964601865.1 uncultured Pelobacter sp.
CCGAGATCGAGGCCAACGACTGGAGCCTCACCCCCGGTCGCTATGTCGGCGTCGCGCCGGAAGAAGAGAACGAGGATTTCGATTTCGAAGAGACCCTGCGCGAGATCCATGTGGAATTGGAAGATCTCAACGCCGAGGCGGTGCAACTGGCGGCGACGATCAGGAAAAATTTCCAGGAGCTGGGGATATGACCATTGCCGAACTGTGCAGGTACGATGAAGGCAAGACGCTGGAGTTCAAGCGCGATCTCTCCTCGCCTAAACAACTGCTGAAGACCTTGGTTGCCTTTGCCAATACCGCAGGCGGCCGAATCATCATCGGCGTGGCGGACAGGACGCGGGAACCGGTGGGGATCGATAACCCGCTGGATGAGGAGGAACGGCTTTGCAACCTGATTGCCGACTCCATCAGCCCCCGTCTGGTACCCAATGTTGAAATGACCACGATCAATGGCAAAACCTTGCTCGTCATCGAGGTATTCCTGAGCAATTCCCGGCCCCATTACCTCCGCGCCGAGGGGCCGGAAACCGGTGTTTATGTCCGGCTCGGCTCCACCAACCGCCAGGCCGACCGGGAGCTGATCGGCGAACTTCGCCGCTCTGTTGAAGGCGTTGCCTTTGATCAAATGCCCATGCCGGAGTTGTCCATGGACGATCTGGACATCGAAGCTGCGCAAGGTGCCTTTGGCGCCATCCGGGAGCTGAATGAGCACGGCTTACTCACATTGAAATTGCTGATCCCTCATCAAAACAAACTTGTTCCGACTAAGGGTGGAATCCTCCTCTTTGGCAGACAGCGTACTCAGCATTTTTTTGATGCCTGGATTCAATGCGGCCGTTTCTTCGGCACCGAGAAAATCGACATTTTTGACCATATCGATATCGACGTCCCGCTACCCAAGGCCGTTGATGAGGTCATGCTGTTTCTGAAAAAACACGCCTACTGTGGTGCAGATCTTTCCGAGGTGCGCCGCAAGGATGTCTGGAGCATCCCGCTGGGGATCTTGCGCGAGGTGATCATCAACGCCCTTGTGCACAGTGACTACTCACAACGTGGCGCCCCCATCCGAGTGGTCTTTCTCGATGACCGCATTGAAGTGGAAAGTATGGGCATTCTCCTGCCCGGCCTGACCATCGAAGAGATGAAACAAGGTGCCTCCCGCATTCGTAATCCGGTCATTGCCCGCGTTTTCAAGGAACTTCACCTGATCGAACAATGGGGCACCGGTGTGCGCCGCATCTTTACGGAAGCCCGTGACCTGGGTCTGCCGGAACCCAAAATTGAAGAAATCGCCCTGCGCCTTCGCTTCACCGTCTATCTGGTGAAACCGCATAAGATACAGACCCGGAAAACCGGACAAGTCGAGGCACAAGTCGAGGCACAAGTCGAGGCACAAGTCGATATGCAGATTTTGCAGGCATGTGCAAAGACTCCTCTTTCATCGGCCGAGATCGCAACGGCACTCGGCCATAAGACGCTGAGCGGCAATGTACGCAAGGCCCTGCCCGTATTGCGGGAAGCCGGATTGCTGGAATACACCATTCCCGACAAACCCAACAGCCGCTTACAGAAGTATCGTCTCACGGAAAAAGGGAAACAGGCGCTGGGGTCAGGGGTATGAAAAATTGTGAATCCGCCTGTTTCTCTGTTTGGGCAACAATCGGTTGCACAATTTCCGGACCGGAAGATTTTAACGCCCAGGCCAAACAACTGGCGGCGACGATCAGGAAAAATTTCGAGGAGCTGGGGGTATGACGGGAAAACGGAAGATATCCGGCGCGATCCGTCCGGCGGATGGAGAAATACCGGCTGCCTACTCTGCGGCGTTCGCGGAGATCAAGGAACGGATTCGATCGGCCCAATATGCGGCCCTGAAGTCGGTCAACAAACAACTGGTCGGGCTGTATTGGGATATCGGGCGGATCATCGTCGAGCGCCAGGCGGCTGAAGGTTGGGGCCAGGCAATTGTCCAACAACTGGTTGGAGATTTGCAGCGGGAGTTTCCGGGTGTGCGCGGTTTTTCCGCCTCCAACCTCTGGCGGATGAAAGCCTTTTACGAGGCGTATCGAGCTTCGGAAAAACTCGCACCACTGGTGCGAGAAATCGCCTGGAGCCACAACATCCTCATTATGGAGCGCTGCCCAGATTCTCTCGAACGGGAATTCTACCTGCGTATGACCCGCAAGTTCGGCTGGTCGAAGAACGTGCTCATCCACCAGATCGAAAACCAGAGTTACGAAAAAAGCCTGTTAGGCCAGACCAATTTCGACAAGGCGCTGACCCCGGAGTTGCGCGCCCAGGCCATGCAACTGGCAGAGACGATCAAAGAGAATTTCGAGAGGCTGGGAGTATGAGCACTTCCACACTCAGTGAAATCGTAGAAGCATGGGGGGGCCTGATCCAAACAGGCCCATTTGGCTCTCAGCTTCATCAACATGATTATTCGGAACAAGGCATTCCCGTGGTGATGCCCAAGGATATTCGTAATGGCCGAGTTGATGAAAGCGAGATAGCCCGCATTCCTGAAGGCAAAGCCAGGAATCTATCACGGCATTTCTTGAAAGCAGGTTCTGTAGTTTTTCCAAGGCGAGGGGAAATCAGCAAGTGCGCATACATAAATGAAGAACAGGCTGGTTTCCTTTGTGGAACCGGGTGCATCAAGATTGAACCGCCTGAGGAGAAACTACGCTCCAAGTTTCTTTTCTATTTTCTTGGTCTTCGTCAAAGTGTTGAATGGCTTGAGCGTAACGCTGTTGGCACCACAATGCTCAATCTCAACACAAAGATTCTTGGCGGTTTGAAGATCCCCCTTCTTGCCCCAAAGAAACAGGACGAAATTGTTGATACCCTCTCCGCCTACGACGACATGATCGAGAACAACCGGAGGCGGATACAGTTGCTGGAGCAGGCGGCGCGGCTGCTCTACAAGGAATGGTTCGTCCGCCTCCGCTTCCCCGGCCACGAACACACCCAAATCATCGACGGCGT
>CAZRPI010000210.1:0-2899 GCA_964601865.1 uncultured Pelobacter sp.
CAGATCCGCCTGAATCGGATTTGATCCGCGTTCCATTGCCTTTGATTTTTTGCGTTTGGTTCCCCGTCTCCTCCCCGATCAGTTTTTGCCAGCGATTCGTCTCTCAGCGGCCTGAACGGTATTTTTCAGCAGCATCGCCACGGTGGTTGGACCGACGCCTCCCAGGCGCGGAGTGATCCAGCCCGCGACCTCACCCACGGATTCGTCAACATCCGGCAGCAGCTTTTTCCCTTCCCAGGTAATGCCGCCGCTGATGACCGCGGCGCCCGGTCTGATCATGTCCGGCTTGATGATGCCCGGGCTCCCCACCGCCGCGATGACGATGTCCGCCCGTCTGGTGTAGGCTGAGATGTCCTTTACGCCGGTGTGCACCACGGTGACCGCGGCGTTGGCGAACGGCTGTTTCAGGGTGAGGATGAGCGAGAGGGGGCGTCCCAGGGTGGGGCCGCGGCCCACGATCACCACATCCCTTCCCTCGACCGGGATCGCGTAATGTTTCAGAAGGGCATGGATGCCGGCGGGGGTGCAGGGAACGGGTCCGGGCTGCTGCAGCACCAGGCGACCCAGGTTGAGGGGATGGAGACCGTCTGCGTCCTTGTCCGGGTCCATGCGCAGAAGCGCCTGGTTGAAATCGAATCCCCGGGGGAGGGGGTACTGGATTATGAAGGCGTCAACGCTGGAGTTGGCGTTGAATTCGTCGACGGCATTGAGCAGGTCCTGCTGGGCGCCGTTTTCAGGAATTTCGATGTGAAACGACTCGATGCCCACTGACGCACAGGTTTCGTGCTTCTTCTTGACGTAGCCGATGCTCGGCCCGTCGCTCCCCACCAGGATGGTTCCCAGACCGGGCGCGACCCCCTGTTTTTTCAGTTCCTCAACCCGTGCGGCCACCTCAGTCAGTACCGCATCGGCAACCGCCTTTCCTTCCAGTAATTTTGCTGACATTTTTACTCCTGATATTATTATGGATTCAGCCGCGGCGAAAACGGAAAACCCGCAAGCGCCGGTTCCGTGATTGCGTTCAATGGTTGAGCTGAGAAGTATACACAACATGATGCTGATTGGGAAGAGCCCTGTCCGTGCGGGATAGTGTGGTGAGAAATGCAGCTCTGACAAAACATCCCGGCCTGTCATGGTGATTTCCTTCTTTCCTTTATCTCCTTCCAATAAAGGGAGTGGTTCCGATTGCGCAAAAACAAGGGAGGAAAACATGGTTTGAAAAATTTTCACAATGGTTTGATATCATTCAGATTAATTCGTGTTCGGGGGTTGATTTTTTTTGAGGGGATTGTTATATTTTTAGCAGTCAAGGCATGAGAGTGCCAAAATCGGTTTAAAATTGGAGGTGCGACAACATGTTTACCAATCTTCCGGTCGTGTCCGACAGTCTAACGCTATACCTGGCTGAAATCAGGAAATTCAGGCTGCTCACCGAGGATGAGGAGCACGCCCTGGCGGTGAAATTCCACGAGCAAAAGGACCTCGAGGCTGCTCATACCCTCGTAACCTCGAACCTGCGTTACGTGGTCAAGGTGGCTACCGAGTACCGTCATTACGGCCTCAGGATGCTGGACCTGATCCAGGAGGGCAACATCGGCCTGATGATGGCGGTGAGAAAATTCAACCCGTTCCGGGGAATCCGGCTCATATCCTATGCGGTCTGGTGGATACGGGCGTACATCCAGAACTATATCGTCTCCGCCTGGAGCCTGGTAAAGATCGGCACCACCCAGGCGCAGCGGAAACTCTTCTACCGCCTCCGCAAGACCAAGGAAGCCCTCCTCAGGATGGGCGGCAGCGATGGTGACACCACTGAACTGGCCGAGATGCTTCACGTGTCCGACCATGAAGTTGTTGACATGGAGCAGAGGCTCAAGGGGGAGGTTTCCCTGGACGAGGCAATCCTCGACGGCGATGGCGCGACCGTTCTTGAAACCATTGCCGACGACCGGATGAACCAGGAGGAACTGCTAGGCGAGCGGGAGCGGGAGCATTACCTGAAAAAGCAGTTGGCAGCGGCGCTGGAGGGGCTGAACGAGAAGGAACGCTATATCGTTGAGCAGAGGGTCGCAAGCGAGATCCCCCTCACGCTCCAGGAGATAGCCGACCACTTTGCCATTTCACGGGAAAGGGTGCGCCAGATTGAGGAGAAGGCGCTGGAAAAACTGCGGAAGTTTTTTACCCCGGCCCTTGCGTGGTCCAATTGAGATAACCTGAATATCGGTCGATGGCAGAGAGTTTACTGCGCCTTGCGGCCCGGCAGAAATGCCGGGCCGTTTTCGTATCTTCCGCGCCGTTTCACCGCCCATTCCGACCATCGGGTTTTGTAAGCCGGTATCGCCGAAAAGACCGGCGCATCAATGTAGAACCTTGTTTGCGGTGTCCGGCACGCATGGCCCTTGACAAGCCTGTATCCTGTGGTATATCGAAAAACGATCTTAATCATTGTGGCGCTGGATCAAATATTGTTTTTCTGATAATTTTTTCGAGTTGGCTTGACAATCATGAAATTTATGGCAGGGTTATCGAATTTGAAGATTATAATATTAATTGTATTGTTTTTTGTTTTATTTAGGGTATAGAGATAACCATAACAATGTTATAGACGATGCCGGGGTCATCAAACCAATCGCCAGCTTGAAATCGTACGTTATCCAACTTGAGTCTTCCAGAGATAGCCGGGTTGTTGAAATTAGTACTTGTATGTGCGGACAATCCGGGTTTGAGGTTTAATAGCCCGGAACACTTGCCTTCTCGGGATTCTATTAAACTGTATGCCAACACCAAGGAGCGCATACAGACACCTGCAACAGGCAGTATCTCATTCTAAAGGGAGGATGTACAATGGCATTAGCAGATCAGACTTTTGGCTTTTTCATTCCTAGCGTAACTCTGTTGG
>CAZRPI010000211.1:0-2891 GCA_964601865.1 uncultured Pelobacter sp.
GAGCGCCCGTCCTACCTGGGCGGGCGAGGATTGAAACCACAGGGGTTCGACTTGACGCTACAGATTGGAATAGAAAGGGTGAACAGTGTATTGTGCTAGAGCAGAGTTTGACCTGCATTGACAGCAAAACAGTTCAATGATTTAATCATGAAATGAAGCTCCCGCCTGCTGTGAGATACCAGGAACATCAGGCGCGTAGGCGCGAATAGGGTTAACCCCTTTCGCGCCATCTTCATTATTCCGTTTTCCGGGGCATCAACGCCCCGGCCTCATTGCAGCACGCCGTACCGTAACCATTCCCGCCCACCGCGCTACTTCTCCTCCGCCTCCCTCATGGAAAGCGAGATCCTCTTGCGCTGGGCGTCGCACCCCAGCACCCTGACCCTGACCACCTGACCGGCCGTGACCACGTCGTGGGGATTCTTCACGTAGCGGTCGGCGAGGCGGCTGATGTGCACCAGGCCGTCCTGGTGGACGCCGATGTCCACGAACGCGCCGAATGCGGTCACGTTGGTCACCGTCCCCTCCAGGACCATCCCCTCGCGCAGGTCGTTGATCTCGCGGATGTCGTCCCGGAACCGGGCGCTCCGGAACCGGCTGCGGGGGTCCCTCCCCGGCTTGCCCAGCTCCTCCAGGATGTCCTTCAGCGTCGGCAGCCCCACTTCGGCGCTCACGTACCGCTTGGGATCGATGCGGCCGATCAGGGCCTGATCGCCGATAACCTGCCCCAGAGTTCCACGCCCAGGTCAGCGGCCATGGTTTCCACCAGCCCGTAGCGCTCGGGATGGACGGCGCTGTTGTCCAGGGGATGCCGGGCGTCGCGGAGGCGCAGGAATCCGGCCGCCTGCTCGAACGCCTTAGCCCCCAGGCGGGGCACCTTGAGCAGCTCCCGGCGCGACCGGAAAGTGCCGTTCTCATCGCGGTATGCCACGATCGACCTGGCAAGCGCGGGGCCGATCCCCGAGACGTAGGAGAGGAGCGCCCAGGAGGCGGTGTTCAGATCCACCCCAACGTAGTTGACGCACGACTCCACCACGTCATCCAGCGTCTTCTTCAACTGGGACTGGTTGACGTCATGCTGGTACTGCCCGACGCCGATGCTCTTGGGATCGATCTTGACCAGTTCGCCCAGCGGGTCCTGCAGACGCCGTCCAATGGAGATGGCGCCCCGCACGGTCAGGTCCAGGTCGGGAAACTCCTCGCGGGCGATCTCCGACGCGGAATAGACGCTGGCCCCTGCCTCGCTGACCGACACCACCGGGATGCGCCGCCCGGTCCCGGCCAGGGTCTCCCCGGCGAACAACTCCATTTCCCGTCCGGCGGTGCCGTTGCCCACGGCAACCATCTCTATTTCGTGGGTCTCCACCAGGCGCAGGAGCTCCCGCCGCGCCTGCTCCAGACGGCCCTCGCCGGTGTGGGGATAGATGGTGACATGCTCCAGGAAACGGCCGGTGGCGTCCAGCGCCGCCAGCTTGGAGCCGGTGCGGAAGCCGGGATCGATCCCCAGGACCCGCCTGCCGCCGGCGGGAGGCGCCAGCAGCAGGTTGCGCAGGTTGCGGGCAAAGACCGCGATCGCCTCCTCGTCGGCTCTCTCCTTGGATTCCAGGCGCAGCTCCACCTCGATGGAAGGGGCGATGAGGCGTTTGTACGCATCGGCGACCACCCCCTCCAGAAGCGGCACGAAGATGCTCTCCCCCCTGATCAGACGCGCCCTGAGTCCGGCCAAGATCTCCTCCTGGGGAGCGATGATGGAGAGGTAGAGCACCTCCTCCTTCTCCCCCCGCCTCATGGCCAGCATGCGGTGGGAGGGGACCGCGGCGAGCGGCTCCTGGTAGTCGTAGTACATCTCGAACTTGCTGACCTCCCCCTTCCTGTCCGCCGCCACCCGAGAGGCGATGATCCCCTGCTCCCGGGTCAGCCGCCTCGCGAGGGCGCGGGCGTCGGCATCGTCGGAAAGCCGCTCCGCCAGGATATGCCCCGCCCCCTCCAGCGCCGCCGCGGCGGCCGGCACCCCCAGTTCAGCATTGACGAACGGTTGCGCCGCATCCTCGGGTGAGCCGGTGGTCATCCCCTGGGCCGCGATCAGGTCCGCCAGCGGTTCCAGCCCGCGCTCGCGGGCGATGGTCGCCTTGGTGCGCCGCTTGGGCTTGAAGGGAAGATAGACGTCCTCCAGCTCGGTCTTCTGCCTTGTCGCCTCAATCCGTTCGCGCAGTTCCGGCGTCAGCTTCCCCTGCTCCTCGATGGCTTTGAGCACGGTCAACTTGCGCTCCTCCAGCTCGAGGAAGTAGCGGTGCCGCTCTTCCAGCCCATAAATCCGGACTTCGTCCAGCTCGCCGGTCATCTCCTTGCGGTAGCGCGCGATGAACGGCACGGTGGCGCCGTTGCGAAGCAGTTCGACGCAGTTTTCCACCTGAAAGCGCTTCAGGCCGGTTTCTTCGATGAGGTACTCGTGTATCCTGGCGTTCCGTTGGGTGTCGGGTTGCATTACTTCTCCTGTGGTTGTTTTCGTGCCGGCAAAAAAAAAGCCCGTTCATCCCCGGGAAGGGAATGGGCGGGCATTTTATACGACTCGTCCCCCCGATGCAATCACCACGGAAGGAGAGGAGAGCTGACGTCTGCTATTTCTTCTCCTCGGCCTTAGTTTCAACCGGTTTCTGCTGCTCGGCTTTCTTATGGTGATACGCCTTTGCCGGCCTGATGCCGGTGGCAGTCAGTTTTCCGTCCTTTTCCTCAAACTTTACGGAAACCCGGTCTCCAACCTTCACCCCTGAAAGGAGCTTCTCGTCGGCGGTAAAGGTCTTCTCGCCCCGGCTGACGGTAATGGCGCCGGTCTTGGCGTCAACGGCGGTAACCTCGCCCCGGTAGTGATTCCTGTGATAGTTCCTGTGATG
>CAZRPI010000212.1:0-2889 GCA_964601865.1 uncultured Pelobacter sp.
GATCACATCACCGCCGTTCATCAGCGCCCTGGCGATACTGACCCGCTGCTGCTGACCGCCGGAGAGCTGGTTGGGGCGATGGTCGCAGCGATCCTCCAGGCCGAGTCGGCCGAGCAGCTCCAGCGCCCGGGTCTTCCTCCCGGCCTTGTTCACCCCGGCGTAGATCGCGGGTATTTCGGTGTTCTGGGCCGCGGTCAGATGGGGCATCAGGTGATAGCGCTGGAAGATGAAACCGAAGTGCTCGCGCCGCAGCCTGGCCAGTTCATTTCCCGAAAGCTGGCCAACTTCCTGGCCGTTGATCAGGTAGCTCCCCTCGCTCGGCCGGTCCAGGCAGCCGAGGATGTTCATCAGGGTGGATTTTCCAGATCCTGACGCACCCACGATCGCCACCATCTCGCCGCTGTGAATCGTCAGGTCGATCCCCTTCAGCACCGGCACCTCCTGGCCCCCGGTGACGAAGCTTCGCCCCACTCCCTTAAGTTCGAGCAGTGGCCGTTCCATGCTCAGTGTCTCCCACCGGGCGGAGGTCCCATGCGGCCGGACGTCTCGGTCGCCGGCACCGTGGTGCTGTCGCCGACCACCACCCGTTCCCCCTCGCGCAATCCTTCCAGCACCTGCACCTGAACGCTGTTGGAGATGCCGGTGCGGATCGTCCGTTCAACAGCCTCCCCGTTCCTCAGCACCCTGACCCGGTAGCGGTGATCCCCGCTCTTCTCACCCAGGGCCGCAACCGGGATGCAGAGCGCCTGCTGCGCCCGGTTCAGCACAATGGTCACCTGGGCGGTCATGGAAACCTTCAGCCTGCCGTCCCTGTTGGGGATCTCGAACAGGCCGTAGTAGTAGACCGCCGAACTGGAGCTGGAGCTGGAGGTTGAGCTGCTGCCGGAAGAGGAACTGCTGGAACTGCTGGAAACCGGTCCCGGTTCGATGGCCCGCAACTTGCCGTAATAGCGGGTATCAGAGTCCCCCAGCAGGGTGAAGTAGGTGGTCAGGCCGGGTTTTACCCGGGTCACGTCCGCCTCCGATATCTTGGCCTTGACGGTCATGGTGTCCAGAGTGGCAAGGGTGATGATGGTCGTGGACGATTGGGTGGAGACCACCGTCTGCCCCTCTTCCGTGTCGATGGAAATGACCGTCCCGTCGATGGGGGCGTAGATCCGGAAATACCTGAGATTGGCCTTTTCCTTGTCAACCGCGATGACGGCCTTTCTGATCTGGGCGTCCAGAGCCTGGATGTCGCAGCGGGTGCTCTCAAGCTGCGCCTGAGCGCTCTCCAGATCGGCTTTTGATGCGGCGTCGCGGGCATTCATCAGACTCTGGCGTTTCCAGGCCAGTTCGTACTGCTTCAAGAGTGCCTGCTTGGAGCGCTTCTGGGCGCGCAGGTTCAGCACTTCCGCCTCGGCGTTCATGAGGGCCTGCTTCTGCAGCACCGGATCTATCTCCGCCAGGAGCTGTCCCTTTTTCACCCTGTCCCCCAGTGCGACGTGCAGCGTCTGCAGTTGTCCGGTAACCTGCGAACCCACGGCCACCGTCTTGAAGGCCTTGATGATGCCAGTGGCAAGGACGCTCTCCTCCAGATCCATTTTTACAACGTCCGCAGTGACGAACGTAACCTTCGGTTTGTCGAAGCAGATTTTCCAGACGGAAAATGCAGCTCCCAGCAGTACCAGAAGCGCGACCATCGCGATGATGGCCCTTTTGCGTGTAAGTTTCATGATGCATTCCGTTCCCGGATCCGTCCGCGGATCTCGGCAATACCCGCCAGGGCGAACCTGACCGCATGGTCGGCAAATGCCCCCAGATCATGCACGACGCGCGGGGCGCCGGCGTTTCCTTCCCTCTGTCGCACTCTCCGCATGGAGATGGGATTGATACACATGCTGATGACGCATGTTTCGCAGAAAACGACCTGCTGTTCCGTGGCCTCGGGTCCCAGGAGTTCCCGGACAAGCGCCAGGGTTTTTTCGCGTTGCGGGTCCAACTCCACTTTCACAACCTCCTCCAACAGACCGGTCGGATTGGCAATTTCCATCTGGCAGATGTAGAAATCCCGGTTGTGCACGTCGGAAATCCGCGCGATCAGCGCCTTCATATGACCGCGCAGCCGCTCCTCGGCAGGCGCGTCGGCGCTCACCCCGCCATCCTGTGGATGGGCCCTGACCGATTCGGCGTAGGAGTGACGCCACGCCTGCTGATACAGGGCTTCCTTGTTCCCGAAGTGGTAATTCACGGCGGAGATGTTGGCGCCGGCCCGCGAGCAGATCTCCGACACCGTGGCATCGCGAAATCCCTTCTCCATGAACACATCGGCAGCCGAGGAGAGCAGTTTTTCCCTGGTTGAGGACGATCTCTTTCTGGTCATAGGCGCTCCCGTATCCGTATTTTCAAATACCAATTTGAAACAAGCGTTTCAATCTGTCAACAGAATAGGGGCGTTTGCACAATAGTTCCTATTTTCGCCTGGAATTCGAAAAACCGGGGAGAGAGAAGAGGTTGTCAATAGGGATGACCGGCCGGGGTGGCGCGGGGTCTGGCAGGTTCAAACACGGAAGATGGAAAACACCATAAATCCAGCCAAACCATATATATCAACCAGGAGACCGTTTCAATAAAACCGTTACCGCTCACGGTGAGCTTGTCGAACCGTTATCACCTTGCAAATACAGGCCTTCGACAGGCTCAGGCCGAACGGATAATTGTAAATGCATTTACGAAACGAACTGCTGGTTGTATTCAAAGAAGACAAATATGCCGTTGAAAAAAATTGCGCGCTTTTGACAATAAATCGTTATAAATCAAATATTTGTACCCAAATTCCGGACGTCCGGAATTCTGGTCCATCAACATTCATGTAGATCCGCATCAACTTGTTGTACGAGATCCGCCAAT
>CAZRPI010000213.1:0-2878 GCA_964601865.1 uncultured Pelobacter sp.
GATGATACATAGGTAATGCCTTCTCTTTCTGATCCTGTCAAGCGGAGAGCAGCGGGCCCAGGTGAACATGATAATGCAATTTCAGCGGCATGTTGCTATAGTTGATCCTGTTTGTTCGCTGAAATCAAACAAGGAGCGGCTGATGGAGATCACCCTGAACGATACCGAGGCGCGGGTGCTCGGTTGTCTGATCGAGAAGGAAATGACCACCCCGGAGTACTACCCGCTGTCGCTGAATGCGCTGACCAACGCGTGCAACCAGAAATCGAACCGGGATCCGGTAATGGGACTGTATGAGGAAGGCGTGTCGCAGGCCCTGGACGGCCTGCGCTTCAAGCAGCTGGCCGTGGTGGCGGCGGATGGCGTCCGGGTGCCCAAGTACCGGCATCTCCTGGCGGAGAAACTGCGCCTGCTCCCGCCCGAACTGGCGCTTCTGTGCGAGCTGCTGCTGCGCGGTCCCCAGACCCTGGGGGAATTGCGGACGCGGTCGGAGCGGATGCATCCCTTTGCCGATCTGGCGGCCGTGGAGGAGACGCTGCGGGAACTGATGGAGCGCGAAGAGCCTTTCGTGACGAGGCTTGCCCGCCAGGCAGGACGCAAGGAGGCGCGCTATGCCCAGCTTTTCACCGGGGACCCCGAGGAAACTCCCCAGTCCGCCGTGGCTGCCGGAGTGAGTCCGGCGGGGGAGGCCGACCGGATCGCGCGTCTTGAGGAACGGGTCGCCTCCCTTGATGAGGAGGTCGCCGCGTTGCGCCGGATCGTGGAGGACTTCAAGAGGCAGTTTGAATAGTTTTTTTTCGAGGCGGAAGTATGAACTTTTCAATTGAAAACATTGCGGCCATGCTGGCCGGCAGCCAAACGGCGGAATCCGTTCCCGACGGCGGCGGGGTGCTTAACGCCGCCGTGGCCATGATCCTGCGTCAGGGCGGGACCGCCCTTGAACTCCTCTTCATACGGCGTTCGCTGAATGAAAACGATCCCTGGTCCGGGCACATCGCTTTTCCGGGCGGCAAGATCGAACAGGGTGAGGAGCCGCGCATGGCGGCCGAGCGCGAGACAGCCGAGGAAATTGGTCTCGATCTGAGAAATGGGCGTTATCTCGGGCAGTTGCCGGCGGACCGGGGTTCCTATCTGCCGGTTCAGGTGTCATGCTTCGTTTACTGGGTGGACGGCTCCCCGGTTGAGCTCCGGCTCAACGACGAGGTGCATGATACCTACTGGGCCGGACTTGACGAACTGCTGGACCCGACACGGCACCTGATCGCTCCGGTCCGTTTTGGCGGAAAGGATTTCAGGGCGCCGGCCATCAGGCTTCCCTGGCCGGGCTCACCGGTGGTCTGGGGGCTGACCTATCGTCTGGCGATGCATTTCCTGGAGATGTGCCAGCGCGGAGTGGTGGAGAACGCGGTTGCCTTTTCGCCGGTAGTGGGTAAACTGTAAACACATGTCCTGAATCGGACTCAGGGCTATTTTATGGTTTTTAAGGAGGTTCTCAATGGCCGAAAGAAACGTGACGTTCCAGGGTAATAGGCTGACATTGCTCGGATCCGAACTGAAGGTCGGCGACAGGGCGCCGGATTTTTCCGTTCTGGACAACGGACTGGGAGCGGTGACCCTGGCCAGTTACGCGGGGAAGGTCAAAATCATCTGCACCGTGCCGTCCCTCGATACGCCGGTGTGCGATACCGAAACCAGGCGCTTCAATCAGGAGGCTGCCAATCTCAAGGGAGATGTGGTGGTACTGGCAATCAGCCAGGACCTGCCCTTTGCCCAGGCCCGCTGGTGCGGGGCGGCCGGGATTGATCGGGTGATCACCCTGTCCGACTACCGCGACCGCAATTTCGGCCCTGCCTATGGTGTCATGATCAGGGAACTCATGCTGCTGGCCCGCGCCATCTTCATCGTGGACGAAAGCGACATCATCCGTTACATCCAGATCGTCCCCGAAATCACCAGCGAGCCGGATTATGCGAAGGTTCTGGACGCGTTAAAGGCGTTGTAGGCAAAAACGGGCAAACAATGAAAAAGGGGGCGGGGCGCAAGGCGCAGAGCCCCCTTTTTTTCAGCGCTTTATCACAAAAGGAGAGGGAATGGCTCCCACAAGAATCGTCATCGTCGAGGCGAGTCCTCGCCATAATGCCAACAGTACGCTGCTCGCCCGGGAGGTCGCCTCAGGCGCGCGCAGTCTGGGCGCCGAGGTTGAAACGGTCCGGCTTCGCGACATGAAAATCATCCCCTGCATTGCCTGCGATGCCTGTCAGGTTTCACTGGAAAAGAATTGCGCCCTGTATGACGACATGAATGACGTGTACCCGAAACTGCGTGCCGCGGACGCCATCGTGTACGCAACCCCCATCTACTGGTTCACGGTATCCGGGCAGATCAAGCTGTTCATGGACCGCTGCTATGCCCTGACCTGTGTGAAGGAAGAGCCCGGAGAAGAGGGAACCGACCCGGTTCAGACCTTTGTGAGCGACCTGGGCGGCAAGAAGTTCGGTGTCGTCCTGACCTATGGCGATGCGGACCCGTTTTTATCAGGCGCGGTGAATGCTCTCCGGACGTTCCAGGACATGGCCCGCTTCCTGGGTTCGGAGATCGTCGGGTACGTGTACGGGAGCGCCATGGCGCCGGGCGAAGTGGCCGGGAACGAGGCATTGATGCGGCAGGCTTACGATCTGGGACGGGAACTGGCGGAGGGCGGTTGCTGAATCATGCAGTATATTTTCGCGTTACGGAAGGGGACAGACGTCCGGGACATCCCATTATCATGGAAACCTGGAAGCCTTATGCCTTCCTTAGTTTGCGTACATCAGGACTTCCGCAGCCCATTGATTCAGGCTCTTTCCGTGGGCTTCAGCCATCATTGCGGCATGGGCAT
>CAZRPI010000214.1:0-2848 GCA_964601865.1 uncultured Pelobacter sp.
AGGGTCCCATACTTACCCTGCCGGGCCCGGTCACGTTGACCGTAACGGTATGGGGAGTGGGCAGAGGCTTGATGAGTTCCGCGTTGTAAACATGGGGGGTAGTGTCGGTGAGGCCGGGCGTTCCGGTTGCTATTCTGTAAGCGCCGATCGCATAGCCACGGGATTTTGCCGCGGGAGAACCGTCCCGAACCGCTGGGTCGACATTGGTGATGATAATTGAAACCGTATTGTTATCATTGCGTTTGATCTGAAAGGTGCGGAAGGTCTGGGGGAAATCCCGAAGCGACGCGGTTTCCACTTCCCAGAAACCAAGTTCTGGATGGTCGGCGTCAGGCGAAGGCTGGGGGGTGACGGTGTTTATGTGACGATGGCCCGCCATCCAGAGGATCAGGTTCGGATATCTGTGGAGTGTCTGAAGCAGTGTCCAATCGGTAACGATGGAATATGGAGGCACGGGGTCATTGTTCGCGATCGGGCTACCGGCGGCACAGGGAACGCCTATGATTGATCTGCCATGACAGGTGGAAAGGAACATGGGGACCACCGTATCGTTGGCAACCCCACCATCCATAACCGGAGCGTCGGGTACATTTGTTCGGGGCCCTACAGGGACATGAGCGGCGATGATCATGAGCTTGCCTTCAGCCTGGCCTTTATCAAGCTCTTTAACGAGCCAGTCGTATCTTTCCTGGTCCAGGCAGCCATGCGAGTACGAGCCGGTCGAGCCGTAGGGATTCGGCTTGCACGTGTCGTCGAGTACGATGACCTTGAGCGGCACACTTGCCCTGGGCTCGAAAGCGTAGGAGACAAAGTCGTTATCGAGATTTGCCTGCGTGAACCCGTGGCCCTTCGGTTTGGATATGGTATTGAAAAACTCTTTCATCCAGTTCAGAGATGTGGACCTATCCGTGGTGAGGGCATGGCGGCGCCTGTCTGCAGCCACCATCGGCGGCGCCATGTTTGCCGCCAATCCATAGTCTATGATGTTTCCGTATGGCGTAGTACCGTCGATGACACCCATGTATATGCCGCGGCCGTCAAGTGAAGGGAACCCTGCTACGAGGCCGATATCGAGAACGGTGTTGCCCACGAGGATGCTCCGGAGATAATCGTTGGGGTAGAATCCGCCGGACCAATACTGGTCATGGTTGCCGATGACCTGGTACCAGGGAATGGACTTGTCGAGCCCGGCCGACTGATAGGGCCTCTGGTAATCAATGGTACTCGCCCCCCTGTGCGCTCCTGAGCTCGGAACGATCCTCTTTCCATCCAGTACGTCGATGTGCCATCTCAGGCCGTTGTACATGTTGCTGTTTGCCGGATCGCCCAGTCCTATGCCGAAATCAAAGGGTGTCCTCTTGTTAAGGACATTGATCGTCTGAACTGCCGCGTCAAGAACCTGGGTGGTATACAGCATGACAGGAGAGTATGCCGGCAGGCTGGCTTTTCCGAAAGTTCCCGGCAGCCCCAGAAAAAGCAGCTGCGCCGGTGATTCCTTGTCGGTGATGTGCGTGTCGCTTATGGTGAAGTAAGTCAAAAGTGTTTCGGTGGAGTTGTACGCACCCACCGTAGATCCGTCCGGCAAAAGCCTGCCATAGTCGACGGGGCCTCCCAACGTCCATGAACTGTATCCATTCGGCTGGTATTGGTCGACCTCCGTTATGGCAAGGGGTGGCGCGTCGGGTATTGGGACAGGCGTCACCGTATGCTCGCGTGTGGTATAGACATCCCCGGAGATGGGGTAAGTGGGTTCAGCCGGGTATCCCCGGATCGGTACAGCCGCCATGGCCGACAGAAGGAATGGCAGTAGCGCTGCCTTTCCAGAAAGTGGTTTGAAGCGTTTTGGGTTGTTCATAAAGCTCCTTATTTACCCACCCCCGTGAGTTGTATGATTTTCGGTGTCTCCGGATCATTTGAGGGGATCGTGACCGTTGCCGTCTTGGTATATGCCGAGGCTGGCCTGAAGGAAACCTGAAAGTCGCAGCTCTTGCCCGGTTTGATGGTGCGGCCCGAGCAATGGTCCCTGTTAGCCGTAAGGGTGAACTGATCACCGTTCGTTCCACCCACGACAATGGTCCCGATGGTGAGATCGGCAATTCCCTTCGTCGCCGTATTTTTAACGGTAAATCTGGCGGTGGCGCTTTTACCGATCTTCCTGCTTCCGAAGTCTCTCTGGGCCGGTGTCACCGTAACGGTGGGCGCCCTGGTGAAGGTTGCCGTCACCGATACATCACTATCCATGGTGATGGCGCAGGTTGCCGTTCCCGTACATTGTGTCCATCCGGCAAAGGCCGCCCCGGCATCGGCCGTCGGAGCAAGGGTTATCCCCGTGCCGGGCAGAAAAGACGCCGTGCAGGGAGTGGTGGAGGAGCAGGTGGTGGGGGAATAGGGTCCCATGCTTACCCTGCCGGGCCCGGTCACGTTGACCGTAACGCTATAGGGGGTGGGCAGAGGCTTAACAAGTTCCGCATTGTAGACATGGGGGGTGGTGTCAGTAAAGGCGATGGTACCGCCGGCCGATATCCTGTTTGCTCCGATCGCATAGCCGCGGGATTTTGCCGCTGGGGAGAGGGATGCATGCGGCGCCGCGGGGTCCTCCTGAACCGCGGGGTCAACGTTGGTGACGAAAATTGAAACCGTATTATTGGTGTTGCGGACGATCTTGAAGGTGCGGAACTGCTGGGGGAAATCCCGGAGCGATGAGGTTTCAACCTCCCAGAAACCGAATTCCGGATGATCTGGGTCGGGCGCGGGCTGGGGGGTGACGACGCTGATGTGACGATGGCCCGATAACCACAGGAGCAGGTTCGAATACGTGTGGAGCTTTGTTAGCAGCATATGATCGGTA
>CAZRPI010000215.1:0-2786 GCA_964601865.1 uncultured Pelobacter sp.
CTAGAAAACATATCAGCGAAGATCCGTTCAATCCGCGTTCCATTGATTGTGCAATCTATTTCTCAACAAGAAAATCCCTGATGGAGACCATGATACCCGGAACATCCAGGCCCAGCATGGCGCGCAACTCCTTCTGCTCCCCCTGGGGAATCTGGATATCTGGATAACCCAGCCGCAGCACCCGCACTTCGTGCAAACCGTTTTCTTCCAGCAACTCCAGCACCGCGGAGCCGAAACCGCCCTGCAGCGCATTCTCCTCAACCGTTATCAGCCGGCCGAATTTGCGCGCCATCAGCAGGATCAGCACTTCATCCAGGGGCTTCACGAAACGGGCGTTGATGACCGTGAGGCTTGGCCCGCCGGTGTGTTCAAGCTGCAGGACCGCTTCCAGAGCGGGATGAACCATGGTACCAAGGGCCAGGATGGCTGCGTCGCGTCCTTCGTGAAGCATTTCCGCGCAGCCTATGGGAAGCGGTTCGATGAGCTGGTCCAGGGCCACGCCAACGCCGTTGCCGCGCGGATAGCGCACCGCCGCCGGAGAGCCCAGATGCAGGGCGGTTGCCAGCATGTGCTGCAGTTCGTTCTCATCCTTGGGCGCCATGACGGTCATGTTGGGCAGATGGCGCAAATAGGAGATATCCTGGCTGCCATGGTGGGTAGGACCGTCGTTCCCCACCACTCCGGCCCGGTCAACGGCAAAGGTAACCGGAAGATTCTGCAGGCAGACATCGTGAAACACGAGATCGTAAGCCCGCTGAAGAAACGACGAGTAAACCGCAAAGACCGGACGCAATCCTTCCGCGGCCATGCCGGCGGCAAAGGTAACCGCATGCTGCTCGGCAATCCCCACATCGAAGAAGCGGTCGGGAAACTGCTTTGAAAACGGCGCCAGCCCCGTGCCGTCCGGCATGGCCGCGGTCAACGCCACGACGCGCTCGTCATCCCCCGCCAGCTTGCAGAGAGTGGCGCCGAAAATGGCGGTATAGGAGGCAGCGCCACCCTTTCCCTTGAGCACCCTGCCGCTCTGCACGTCGAACGGTCCGACCCCGTGAAACAGCGCCGGATCGTCCTCGGCCGGCTTATACCCCTTCCCCTTCCGGGTCAGGACATGGACCAGAATCGCGTCCCCGTACTTCTTCACCTTTTCCAGGGTTTCCAGGAGCATGGGGAGATTGTGGCCGTCAATGGGGCCGATGTACTCGAAACCGAACGCCTCGAACAGCATGCCGGGAGTGAAAAACCCCTTGAACGAATCCTCCATCTTCTTCGCCACATGCAGCAGATCCTTGCCCACCGTATCGAGGCGGCCGAGGAAGGACTCCACGTTCTTCTTGAAACGGTATACGAATTCGCTGGAACAGGTGCGGGTCATGAAGTTGGAGAGCGCGCCGACGTTCTCCGCGATGGACATCTCGTTATCGTTGAGAATCACGACCATGTCCCGGTTCATGTGGCCGGCATGGTTCATCGCCTCGTAGGCCATGCCTCCGGTCATGGAACCGTCGCCGATCACCGCCACCACCTTGTTCCTGCGGCCCGCAAGGTCACGGGCGGTGGCGAAACCGGTCGCCGCCGAGATGGAGGTGGAGGAATGCCCCACGTCGAACGAGTCGTGGGGCGACTCGTTACGCTTCGGAAAACCGCTGATGCCGTCCAGCTTGCGCAGGGTGGAGAAGCGTTCCCGGCGGCCGGTGAGCAGCTTGTGGGCATAGGCCTGGTGCCCCACGTCCCACACGATCTTGTCGTCCGGGGTATTGAAGACGCGGTGCAGGGCGATGGTCAGCTCCACCACTCCCAGACTGGGCGCCAGATGCCCCCCGTTGGCCGCGCAGGTTTCTATGATGACCTGGCGGATCTCCGCCGCAAGTTCGGCAAGCCGGTTCAGCGGCAGCCGTTTCAGATCGGCGGGTGAATTTATGGTTTCAAGAATTGTCATAACCACCTGTTGATTCACTATAAAAACGGCTTTTTATCCACAGAGATCGCAGAGAATTCACACGAGGTATTACAGATTTTTTTGTTCATAATTTGTTCATATCTATCTTTTTGGTGAATATCGAAAATGATATGATTTTCCATTTTATATATACAAAAACTCTGTGTGCTCCGTGGTTAAAAACAAAGTTTATAGGCTCATTTCTTACGAGTGACGATATACTTGGCGATCTCGCGCAGGGGGTCCGCCTCGCTTCCGAAAATCTCCAGCGCCCTCAGGGCCTCGTCCATCATGACCCTGGCCTCCTGCTTGGCCGCGGCCAGCCCCATAACCGCCGGATAGGTGGCCTTGCCCCTGGCCTGGTCGGAGCCGGCATCCTTGCCGATCTCTTCGGTGGTTCCCTCGATATCCAGGATGTCGTCGGCAATCTGGAAGGCCAGTCCGGCGGCCTTTCCATAGCGGGTGATGGCTGCCAGCTGATTCTCGTCGGCGCCCCCCAGAATGGCGCCTGAAACCACCGCGGCCCTGATCAGGGCGCCGGTTTTACGGGCATGGATATACTGCACGGTCGCCAGATCGATATCTGATTTCCCCTCGCTCTCCATGTCCACGACCTGCCCTCCCACCATGCCGTACGAACCGGCGCGGGTGGCAATCTCGTGGATCACGGCAATTCGCGCTTCCGGAGTGGCGGCGCCGGCAAAGGCGGGATTGCTCATCAGCCTGAATGCCTCGGTCAAAAGCGCGTCACCAGCCAGAATAGCGATCGCCTCGCCGAACACCTTGTGATTGGTGGGATTGCCGCGCCGGAAATCGTCGTCGTCCATGGCCGGCAGATCGTCATGGATCA
>CAZRPI010000216.1:0-2746 GCA_964601865.1 uncultured Pelobacter sp.
AGGATCGGTTGGACGCCGATGCGATCCAGCATGAAGCTGTGGCCCGTTTCCACGGACTGGTGGGCGGCAAAGATATAGTCTCTTACGTGGGGGTGCAGCTCCGAGGCTATCAGGGCTCCCGCGGTGGAGATGAAGCCGTCGATGACCACTGGAATCGAGTTTGCCGCGCATCCCAGGACCAGCCCGGCGATGGCCGCGATTTCAAGGCCGCCAACCTTTGCCAGCACGTCTAGCGGGTCGGACGGGTCCGGTTTGTTGACGGCAAGACCTCTTTCGATTACCTGAACCTTGTGGGCCAGGGTGGCGTCGTCAATGCCGGTGCCGCGGTGGGTCAGTTCGATCACCGGTTTGCCGGAAATGGCGGCGATGATGGCCGAGGAGGGGGTGGTGTTGCCTATGCCCATTTCACCGGTTCCCACCATGGAGACGTTTTCGACCCCGCACTGGTCAGCCAGGTCGATGCCGACCTTCATGGCGGCCAGCGTCTCGTCCATGGTCATGGCCGGTCCCCTGGCAAAGTTTTTCGTGCCGCGCGCGACCTTGCGATGGATGACGCCCGGCAACGGACCGAAATCGTTGTCAACCCCCACATCCACTACCCGAACCTCGGCGCCCGCGTGCCGGGCCAGCACGTTTACTCCCGCGCCGCCGGTGAGGAAGTTGAAGACCATCTGGGTGGTGACCACCCTGGGATAGAGGGTCACCCCTTCCTCGGTGATGCCGTGGTCACCGGCAAAGGTGAAGATGACCTTCTTGCCGGTATCCGGATCGAGCGTACCTCTGATGGCGGCCACGCGGCGGGCGAATTCCTCCAGCCGTCCCAGCGAGCCGGGCGGCTTGGTCTTGTTGTCCAGTTTTTTCTGGGCCTGTTGCATGAGTTCCAGGTTAACCGGTCTGATGCGTTCGCAGGTGCTCTCAATGATGTTCATGGTATGCTCCGAAGATATGGTTGAATTCGGCAGTTGGGGGCTGCCGGCGTTCGGCCGGACGGGCCGTTTCTGTAATTCCGGGCTCATTCCGCTACAGCCGATAAACTCAGCCCTTTGGGCTTCAGACAGTATCGGCTGTTGACGCTCCATTGCGCCGGGAATTACGACGAAACAGCCCTGATGCGCTCTCTCCGGCAGCCCCCAACTGCCGTTTCCAGGTTTATTTCAAACGCAGTGGAATGCCACTGGCCACCAGCCAGGCTTCGTCCGCGGCCGCGGCAATGATCTGGTTCGCCCGTCCGGCGACGTCACGGAAAATCCGACCCAGGCGGTGCTCGGGAACGATTCCCATGCCCACCTCGTTGGAAACGACGATGACCGGAGTCGTCATGACGCGTAGCGCGGTTTCCAGTTCGCGCACTGCGGCGATGATCAGTTCCTCGGCTTCATCTCCGGAATTTTCGTGGATCAGGAGCAGATTGGTGAGCCACAGGGTCAGGCAGTCGATCAGGATTGCCCTGAAACGCCCGTCATGGCCGGAAATGGTCGGCGCCAGTCTGATCGGCTCTTCCACCGTTTGCCAAGCGTCGCCTCGTCTCTGCTGGTGTTTTTTAATTCTCACGCCCATTTCTCCGTCCAGCGCCTGCGCCGTTGCCAGGTATCCGAGCGGAGCGCCGAAGCCAAGGGCGATCCGTTCGGCAAATGCGCTTTTGCCGCAGCGCGCCCCTCCGGTAATGAATACGGTGTGTGCCATACATGAACCCTCCGAAAAAGAAAAGCCCCTGTAACCGGTGGAACGGGCAGGGGCTTGAAACGGATTGGATAACGCTCAGGATATTATCCGGCCTCTGCGCCCCGTTCCACGGGGGTGCGAAAAGCGATCGGACAGGCAGGTTTCCTGGCTTCAGGGTCATCTTACTCGCCGCGCCTTCCCAATCGAAATCAGTGGCCTTCATGCGGCTTTCATCGCCTGTTACAGTTGCGGGTCAGCGATGGATTTTAACCATCTTCCCTTTTAACCGGGAACTTTCAATTCCCGGCACCGAATCCATTTTTACAGACAGTTGTATGCTGATATTTATCAGACCGGGAGAAGGAAAGTCAAAGGGAAAATTCCGGCTCAACGGCTCGGAATCAATGGAAGCAAAAATTTAACAAGACCCCTTGATTTTTGAAACAGTGCTGATTATATTTGAGACTGTTAGCACTCAGTTGTTGAGAGTGCTAATTCATTTCTGAGACATTATTAACACCACAGTATTGAAAGGAGAAGTACAGATGAAATTAAGACCACTTCAGGACCGCATCCTCGTCAAGAGGGTTGAGGAAGAGACCAAGACCGCGGGAGGCCTTATTATCCCTGAAACCGCCAAGGAAAAGCCGCAGCGCGGTGAAGTCGTTGCCGCCGGCAACGGCAAGAAGACTGAAGACGGCAAGGTTATGCCCCTGGATGTCAAGGTTGGCGACAAGGTGTTGTTCGGCAAGTATTCCGGCACTGAAATCAAGGTTGACGGCGAAGAATATCTCATGATGCGCGAGGATGATATCCTTGCCGTTGTTGAATAAAATATATTTTCGTTTATCCGGTTCTTTTCGCGGGGAAAGAAGACTCCGCGCGGCGAATATAATTCGCCTCTACCCGAATAAAATAATCCATGGAGGAATACACTAATGTCTGCAAAAATCATCAAGTTTGACCAGGAAGGGCGCAACGCCATCCTGAAGGGCGTCAACATTCTCGCCGATACCGTAAAAGTTACCCTCGGCCCCAAGGGTCGTAACGTGGTTATCGACAAATCCTTCGGCGCACCGCTGAT
>CAZRPI010000217.1:0-2702 GCA_964601865.1 uncultured Pelobacter sp.
GGAATAAATAACAGAGCCCGCATCAATACACATGATGCGGGCTCTGCGCGTTTGAAACACCGGTCTGATGTCCCCCTGCCACCGTTAATCCCCGCAAGCGCCTCTCGCTTCTTTATCGAATTTCTCTTCCTCGACTTCAATTCTCTGCCGATCAATGTCTGCATGTGATGAACTGTTTGATTTTTGCTGTAATTTGATGCAATCTTCATTGACCCTGATTTGTATTGAAATCCGTTCAAATAGAGGAGACCCGTCATTGTGACTCGCGAAGCCATCCGTAACATTGGTATCATCTCCCATATTGACGCCGGCAAGACCACTGTATCGGAGCGTATCCTGTATTACACCGGAGAGACCCACAAGATGGGCGAGGTACATGACGGGCAGGCGGTGATGGATTGGATGCCGCAGGAGCAGGAGCGCGGGATCACCATAACGGCTTCCGCCACAACCTGTAGATGGGGAGATTACCGAATCAATCTGGTCGATACACCGGGACACATCGATTTCACCATAGAAGTTGAGCGCAGCATGCGGGCTCTTGATGGCGCGGTTGCCATTTTCAGCGCCGTTGAGGGCGTGCAGCCCCAGAGTGAATCGGTCTGGCGCCAGGCGGACCGTTACTCTGTGCCCAGAGTATGTTTCATCAACAAGATGGACCGTATCGGAGCCGATTACCGCCAGACCCTGAGCCAGCTGGATGAACGCCTGGCGGCGCGTCCGCTGCTGTTGCAGCTTCCAATCGGTGAGGAAACGAAATTCATCGGGGTAATCGATCTGCTGGATGAAGAGGCGCTCTACTTTGAGGCGGGTGATCTGGGAAAGACGATGCTGCGTCAGCCAATTCCCGTTGAAATGGTTGCAGCGGCAGAGGAGGAACGGCTGAAATTGACCGAAGCCCTGGCCGATTTTGACGATACCATTCTTGACGACTTTATCAACGGTACCAAGGTTTCGTCGAAGAGGATGCGCTCCGCTATACGTCGGGGAACCCTGGCCTGCCGGGTTTTTCCGATATTGCTCGGTTCGGCGCTTCGCAACAGGGGAATACAGCCGCTGCTGGATGCTGTAGGCTGGTTTTTGCCATCTCCGATTGATGTGCCGGCGCTGGTTGGACATCGCCCCGCGGACGGCAGGAGTGAAACGGTCGGATGCGATCCCGACGCTCCTCTGCGTGCCCTTGCCTTCAAGGTCATGTCGGATGAGGGGCGCATGCTCACTTATCTGCGCATTTACTCGGGCACATTACGATTCGGATCCACTCTCCTCAACTCGACCCGTGGGGGCACCGAGCGTGTTGGCAGGCTGTTCAGGATGCACTCCCACCGCCGGGAAGACGTTACTGAAGCGGGAGCCGGAGATATCGTGGCCGTCATCGGTTTTCGTGACACCTACACCGGGGATACCATCTGTGATCCGGGCCATCCCTTGATCCTGGAGGGACTGACCGTCCCGGAACCGGTGGTATCCGTCGCAGTTGAACCCCAGGGGACCGATGACCGTGAAAAGTTTCCCGGCGCACTGGTCAAACTTCAGTGGGAGGATCCTACTTTCAGGGTTCACGAGGACGAGGAAACCGGCCAGACCATCCTAATCGGAATGGGGGAACTGCATCTGGAGATTGTCATCGACCGGTTGATGCGCGAGTACGGGGTCAGGGTTAAAAGCGGACGTCCAAGGGTGGTATACCGCGAAACCTTGCGTCATGAGGTGAAACGGCGGGAAGTTTTCCGTCTGGATCGGGAGGGGCGAACGGAGGCAGGGGAAATCCAGCTTCGTCTGAAACCGCTGCCGCGGGGCGAGGGTTTACGCATTGTCCTGCCGCCGGAAACAACATACGTGACCGCGTCCCTTCTTGCTGTGATCGAGGAAAACCTGCAACAGAGTTGCCTTACTGGTTGCATGACCGGCTATCAACTCACCGATTTGCTTGTGGAGGCCCAGGAGATCCTGTACGAGCCGGGTCTAACCACTGAAACCGGCCTCAAGGCGGCTGCCCAGCGCGGGGTGCAGATGGCGGCCCGCGAGGGTGGCCCTTATCTGCTGGAACCCATCATGGCGCTTGAAATCAATGTTCCGACCGAATATCTGGGCAAGGTGCTCGGAACCCTGCAACAGAAACGGGGGCGTGTGGAAGGCGTAAGAAACATCGGTGACAGCGAGGTGCTGCGGGCTACGGCGCCCCTGTCCGAGATGTTCGGTTTCATGACTGAGTTGCGCAGCGCAACCAAGGGGAGGGGCAACTTTACCATGGAGTTTCTCCGCTTCGAAGAGGCGCCGCAGGAGGTCCAGAAACAGTTTGATCTTTTTTAGGATGTCACGCTCCATGCGGGCCTTGGCCAGCTCCTTGAGCAACTTGGCGTTCTCGGTTTCCAGTTCCTTCGCAGAACGTGCGCCGGGCACGGCCGTGCCGTTGGAACCCTTGGCGGCTGCAACCCAGTTGCCAAGGATCCTTTTCGGGACCGCCAACCGCTTCGCCGCCGCTTCCTGTGACAGACCTTGCTCTGTGACAAGTTTCACGGCCTCGGCCCGAAACTCGGGGGTGTGACGTTGTTGTTTTCTCATTTCTCCTCCCTCTCGGTAGAGTACCAAGTAGGAGTGTCCGTTGTCATCAGGCTACATCAGGGAACCATTTTTTATATCAAGATCCCGGCATTCAAGTCCGATTGCGAGGAAAAACACTGCAAATGACGGATAACAAT
>CAZRPI010000218.1:0-2683 GCA_964601865.1 uncultured Pelobacter sp.
ACCAACGCCGCGATTACAAACCCGAAGCACTTCTTCTTGGAAACAAAATGCATAAATCCTCCTGTTGTTTTGTTTTTTGGGAAGCTATGGCAATAAATTACAGTTCCATCCGCTACTGGCGGGTGGAGAGCGGGACGGGGCGGACGCCATGAAACCGGAGGGGCACGGCAATATCCGTGATCCCCCGGTCAGGCGTGACTAGCCGCCGATACCGACCTGTATCCCCCGATCCGAGAGAAAAGCGGCGACAGCCTGGACTTCGTTCTCGTTCTGGGGCTTGAGTCCGCACAAGGAGTAATCGACACCCAGTTGTCTCCATTTTCCTTCACCCAGGCGGTGATAGGGGAGGATGTCAAGGCTCTGGAGTGACCCCAGTTTCTTGGCGAATTCGGCGGTCGCCGTCAGATTTTCCGGTGAATCGTTCAGCCCCGGAATCAGGGGCAGACGTATTTTCATGGGTATGCCCAACCTGGAGATGGCTCGAAGGTTGTTGAGGATCGGCCGGTTGGATACGCCGGTGAGACGCCGGTGTTCGGCGTCATCCATGTGCTTGATGTCCGTAAGCACCAGATCGACGTGACGCAGGATGGGCTCGAAGGTGTCCCAGGGCGCGAATGAACTGGTTTCGATGGCGGTGTGGATCCCCCTCTCCTGCAGCTCCTTCAGGGCCGCGGTCAGGAATTCGGGCTGGGCCGTGGGTTCGCCTCCCGAGAAGGTCACGCCGCCGTTGCTCTGTTCATAGAACTTGCGGTCCCGCTCGATGATCGCCATCAGTTCCGGCACGGAAAGATAGCGGCCGATGATGTTGATGGCGCCCGCGTAGCAGGATCTGGCGCAACTGCCGCACAGGGTGCATTTCTCACGGTCCATTTTCAATCCGACCGATTGCGGTTCGGCCTGACGGATGGCGTCTGAGGGGCAGACGGTCAGGCATGCGCCACATGAAATGCAGTTGTTCGGTACGAAGATCATTTCAGGCTTTTTCCCCAGTGATTCCGGGTTGGAGCACCATTGACAGCGCAGGGGACACCCTTTGAGAAAGACCAGGGTGCGGATGCCGCCGCCGTCATGGACGGCGAATTTCTGAATATCGAAAACCAGTCCTGAAAGTTCATTCCGTGACGGTGCTATCTTGCTGAAATCCAGGACCATTGCTCTCCAGTTCATGCTGCTTCTCCAGTTTGTTGAATGGGCTTGCTCTGCTGCATCGGGCCGGACCCGCAAGGTACCGGCCCGATGGTGGGTCATGTTCTAGAAAACCTGTTCGGTGCGGGAGATGATGTCGTCCTGCAGCGATTTGTCCAGAGCGGTGAAGAAGGCGCTGTAGCCGGCTACCCGGACCACGAGGCTTCTGTAGTTGTCAGGCTGTTTCTGGGCTTCCAGAAGGGTGTCGCGGTCGACCACGTTGTACTGAACGTGGAATCCACCGTTCTTGAAGTAGGTTTCGGTCACGCCGATGAGGTTCCGCAGGCCGCTGTCCCCTTTGACGGCGCTGGGGTGGAATTTCTGGTTCAGCAGGGTGCCGTTGGAGGTGACTTCGTGGTCCAGTTTGGCCACGGAGTTGACGGTCGCGGTAGGTCCTGAGATATCGAAACCGCCGATGGGGGATACGCCGTCAGCCAGCGGCGTGCCTTTCTTGCGGCCGTCCGGAGTTGCTCCAACGACGCTTCCGAGAGGCACGTTGGCGGAGGCGGGGTAGAGGCCGGGCTGGAACACGCCGCCGCGGGGGTTGCGGTACTTGTTGACTTCACGGCAGTAGATGTTGGCGGATTCCACGGCGATGTCATCGGCGTAGTCGTCATCGTTGCCGTATTTGGGGACGCGGTTGACGAGCATCTGACGGATGTTTTCGGCCCCTTCGAAGTCCCTGTCCATGATCTGCTTCAGTTCCGGCAGGCTGATGGCCCTGTCGTCAAAGCAGATTTTCTTGATCGCCGCCAGGGAGTCGCCGGCGTTGGCCACACCGACACCCTGGGGGCCGCTGAAGTTGTAGATGGCGCCACCCTCCTGCAGCGACTTGCCGCGGCCGATGCAGTCTTCCACCAGGCTGGAGAGGAAGGGAAGGGGGACTTTTTCGCCGTGGGCCAGGTCGACCATGTTGTCGGCGTGGCACATGAGGCCGACGAAGTATTCCATCTGTTTGGTGTATGCGGCCATGACGTCGTCGAAACTCTTCATTTCACTCACATCGCCGGTTTTCGGGCCGAGCTGTTTATCGATCCTCGGGTCATAGCCGTTGTTGAGCGTGAGTTCGATGATCTTCGCCATGTTGAAGAATGCGGCGTCGTGCCATCCCTCGGTCTTGCCGCCCACCTGCGGTTCGACACAGCCGATGATGCCGTAGTCGCGGGCGTCTTCCAGGGTCAGGCCGCGTGCCAGCAGCGCCGGGATGATGGTGCGGTCGCTGAAGTAGGCCGGCACGCCCAGACCCATCCGGCTGACTTCGGCCGCTTTCATGTAGAGAACTTCCGGTGTCCCCTCGTGGATGCGGATCGATAGGGAGGGGGCGTAGAGCTTGGTGTTGGCGGCGGCCTGCAGCAGCATCAGGGAAAGTTCGTTGGTGGCGTCCTTGCCTTCGCGGTCCTGTCCGCCCACGATGATGTTCATGAACATGGGATAGCCGGCGAACGCCTGGGTGGAAACCTCGTCCCGCACCTTGTTGAGGCTGTTGAACTTGAGCCAG
>CAZRPI010000219.1:0-2581 GCA_964601865.1 uncultured Pelobacter sp.
CTGGCTGGTCGTCAATCAACTCCAGCAGGCTCACGGGGGAGACGGCGTCATTCTGTCCTGGAACACCTTTTCCCGCTTCGGCATCTTCGTCCTCATAGCCTATGTCGTATCGTTACAGGCGCAGTTGCGGGAATCTCTGGAAAGGGAAAGGAGGCGTGCAAGCACCGACCGGTTGACCGGATTGCTCAACAAGGAGGCCTTCCGGGAACGTGTGGAGGAAGAAATGCGGCGCGCGCACCGTTACTCCCATCCCCTTTCACTGGCGTTCATCGACCTTGATGACTTCAAACAGATCAACGATACCTATGGCCATACCCGTGGCGACAGACTCCTGAAGGATGTCAGTTCAACCATCCTGAACACTGTTCGTAAAACCGATATCGCGGGTCGGGTCGGTGGCGATGAGTTCGCCGTCCTTTTCCCGGAAACGGATGACAGGCAGGTACGCAAGGCTGTGGAAGAACTGATCAGTGCGTTTGATATCATGACCAGCCAGTCCGGGTGGCGGGTTACCACCAGCATGGGGGTGATAACCTGCCCGGAAATCTGCGAGACCTACGATGCTCTGCTTGGTGAAGCCGACAGGCTCATGTACGCGGCCAAGGAAAAGGGAAAAAACGGCGTGGAGTTTGCCGTTCTGGATGAGAGCTGGAGCCGGACGTGCGAAAGAATGAAAATGAGGCCGGAGCAAGGCGGATGCATTCCTCAGCATCCCGGCGGAACAGATGGTAGAGGCGAGACAACCGGTTGAAACCTCGCCGTTTGCCGGCGATATACATTCTTATTCACATGACCATCCTTTCGACCCCACTCACAATCATTAAGACTGAAGTGACGGATCGATATTCACGAGCCACGTATTGCATGGAGGCAGGGGATATGAATTCGCTTATCGGAAAACTATGGACATCAGTTTTTTTCATATCAATCGCATTTGTCGTGCTGATTGTAGGCGGCTGCGCCCGTTACGCCCGCGATGTGAACGTCCTCTATGAGCCGACGGTGGGCATTCGCGGCGGAGCGGGCGAGGTTTATATCACTATTCCCGAGTCCCAGGAGATGCAATCCCAGGGCATCAAATGGGTGATCGGTAAGGTCAGGGACAACAGGAACAAACAGATCGACGAGGTGCTCAGCCCGCGTTCCCCGGCGGAAATAATCCAGGCGGCGTTCATCCAGGAGTTCAGGCTGGCCGGGTATACCGCAATCCCAACATCGAAACGCCCCGAAACCGGACAACGGGTGATAGAGCTTACCAAAACGGAGATCGAACTGGATCAAACGTCCGACCTGACGGATATCAAGGCGAAATGCAGGGTCGTTGCGGGGATGGATGTCCATAAGGATGGTAGACTGATCAAAAGACTTCAGTATGAGGCGTCAACTTCCCGATTCGACGTGAAGGACCGCGATCTCCTGGCCGGAAATGTTCTGCGGGATGCACTGCAATCGGTCATGCGGAAGACCATGCCAGAACTGCACGGCCTGTTCGGTCACTGAATATGAATTCGGCTAGTTACATTGAAAAATGTATGTGGTTTCCATATGTCCGTCGACCTCGGAATCGTGAGCCGCCTATTACATGACCACCACTCCGGAGCAGTACCTAGCCGATACTTACAGGCGGCCGTCATTCGGGGTAGACGGGATATATGCAGATGAATAGCGGATATATTGGAGAAAAATACGCGGTGATCCGGAAATACCTTATAGAGAAGATTGGGCGCTATCTGGAAGAAAAGTCCCGGGACGTAAACCATCAGGCCGTAATCTCCGATCTGGCGCAACGGACCGAATTGTCCGGCAGCTATCTTTACTCACTCATTCTTGCCAACCTGATTGCGCTTCTGGGGCTCCTGACCAACAGTATTGCTGTTGTGATCGGCGCCATGTTGATCTCGCCGCTGATGGGCCCGATATTTTCCCTGGGTCTGGCTTTTACGCTGGGTGATCTGCGCCTTGCCGTGAGGGCTGTCCGTATCATCGTCGTAAGTATACTGATGACGGTCTTCGTTGCAGCTTTCTTCACCCTCCTTTCCCCGTTGAAAGTCGCCACTCACGAGATCCTTGCCAGAACCCGGCCGAACGTCTACGATCTGCTGATAGCCGTATTCGCAGGCGCTGCAGGAGCTTTGGCGCTCTGCACCCGGAGGAATTATCTCTTCACTACTACCGGGGTTGCCATTGCCACGGCGGTCATCCCTCCCCTCAGCGTGGTCGGCTATGGTGTGGGCACTTGGCAGCCGGGAATCGCCGCGGGCGGCTTCCTGCTCTTCTTCACCAACCTGGTGGCCATCCTGCTAAGTTCCGACGTCGTCTTTTACTTTTGCAGGTTCAGAGGCAGCATGGCTATGGAAACCGGCTACCCCGCCAGACGCCGGTTCCAGATTTTGGGCATCGTATTGACGGTCATCTCCATTCCTCTGGTGGTTACGCTGGTCACCGATATCCATAGGGCAAACCTGACCAAACGGGTGGAAAGCGTACTGAAAGCACGTCTCAACATCAGGCAGCATTCCAGGCTGACCAGGGTATCCATCGGTGAGGACGGTGGCAAATATTCGGTAAGCGCGTCAATCAA